>NZ_JBSSDA010000003.1:0-194283 GCF_054060305.1 Thermostichus sp. OS-CIW-31
TAGAAAGACGCAGCGGCATTATGACAAGCATCTGTATAAAGAGAGGCATTTAATCGAATGCTTTTTTCATAAGTTAAAGCAGTACCGGCATCTATTTTCTCGTTTTGACAAATTGGCCAGGAACTTCTTGAGTTTTCTCTATCTCGTCAGTGCTCTCTTTTGGCTCAAATGAAAGATCAACACAACCTAAAAAGATAATGGTATAGCATGCAGGGATCCATGTATCCCGACGCTAACCCTGCGGGTAGAGCGCGGGGCTTGTTGCCCCCGCACCCCCGTTGGTTAAACATTAGGTTGCCCAGGAAAGGGATCCCAGCGGCACTCACGTTGTATTATTGGCTACTTCAGCCGGCAGGTCGAGCCTCTTTTGGGGAATCGGGCTAGATTGGATCCCACTGTTGATTTCTGCTGTCCACTTCTAGGGTTCTGGCGGCATGAGTTCTCCGGCCATCCAGTGGTATCCCGGCCATATTGCCAAGGCAATTGGCCAGTTGCGGGAAGAGTTGCAGCGGGTGGATGCAGTCATCGAGGTGTTGGATGCGCGGATCCCGTTGGCCAGTCGTCATCCTGAGCTGGGCCGGTGGCTGGGGGAAAAACCTCGCCTCCTGGCTCTGAACAGGGCGGACTGCATTGAGGCTGGGGATCTGAAAGCTTGGCAGGAGTATTTTTTACGGCAAGGGATCCCTGTCTATCCCACCAATGGCCGCTCAGGAGAAGGGGTGAATCGCCTCAAGCAGGCGGTCTTGCAACTGGGGCAATCGGTCAATATGCGGCGTCAACAGCGGGGCATGCGACCGCGGGCCGTTCGGGCGGTGGTGGTGGGCTTTCCCAATGTGGGCAAATCTGCTTTGCTGAATCGACTGTTGGGGCGGCGGGCAGCTGAGAGCGCAGCACGTCCTGGGGTGACGCGGCAACTGCGGTGGGTGCGGCTGGGGGGAGAGTTGGATCTGTTGGACTCGCCGGGCATCCTACCGCCCTCTCTGCCGGATCAACAGGCGGCCTCTCTATTGGCCATCTGCGATGACATCGGCGAAGCGGCCTACGATCCCGAACGGGTGGCGGCCCACTTTTTGGATCAAGTGCTGAGGGTGCAGCCCCAAGCCGGATCTCTCTTGCAAAAGCGCTACGGTTGGCCGGATCCGATCCCTCCCGGTGGTGCCGCAGTGCAGGAGTTGGCCGAGCGGCGGTATCAAGGGGATCCCCAGCGGGCGGCACGGCAAGTTCTCAACGACTACCGCAAGGGCTTGCTGGGGCCGCTGGCCTTGGAACTCCCTCCCAAGGCTTGAGCCCCTTAGAAGAAATCACGAAAGAAAGTCACGTTGTTGCTATACCCACGGCAGGGAAACCGCTGCTGTGGGGCGTTGACTTTTCCCGAAACTGTCTACACTTGTCCCCAACCGGGATCCAGCCTCTGTTTCCAAGGCCGATACACCTTGAAGTAGACAACGGAACCCACTTGTCTGGCCAAGGCTTTGATGCAAGTGTCTCCACCCATACAGCGCTGGCAAACGGGATGGTTCACCTGCAGACGATTGAACCCCCGCCGCAGCGCACAGGCCGGTTGGCCCCGCAAAATCTCGGCCAGGGATCCCCCCAGCGTCACTTGCCCCAGCGGGATTTGCCCTTCATAGTCCTTGCAACAGGGCACCACCGTGCCGTCGTAGAGGATCCCCGCCTGACCGGAAGCGCCATTGCAGTATCCCCAGCGAGCTGGGATTACCCGGTCTGTCTCCACGTTGCCCCAACTGTCCAAGGGAAACGTTTCCAAAACCAAGCGGGGATGGATGCGGATCTGCTGCCAGCGGCCCGGTCGGTAAGTAGCAATCTGGGCTTCTACCCAATCGAGAGCCGGTGCATCCGGGATCCCTTGCAAAGCTCGTCTGGCCCAAGCCGAGAGCTGAGCGCGCATCTGCTGTGCAGAATCGATCACCGAAAGAGCCTTATGCGGCACCAAAAACGGGTGGGGGCTAGTATCCAGGAATTTGAGATGCACCTGCGTAGGGCTGGAGGAGCGCAAGTGCACCTGCAGAAATTGGGTAATCCCAGCAAAGTAGCGCTCCGGCGTGAGGCGGGGAGGTGCTCCGCGAATGCTGAAGGTGACTGGATCGGGAGTTTGCAGGGAAATGGTTAGCTTAGCAAAGGGGCTGCGGTTCAGCTTTTCAATGTGCTCCGGCCAGAGGGCAAAGGTGCTGCCGTTGCTGGTCAGGTGCAGGCGAAGGCCAAGCTCAGCGGCCCTGCGAATACCCTCGAAAAGGTATGGGTAGAGCAACGGCTCCCCCATCAGGTGAAAAGCCATCACGCGGGCCAGCCCTGTTGCCGCTACTTCCTCCAAAATCTGCTCCAGCAGAGCGGGCTCCATGTGCCCCCGCCGCCGTTGCATGATCCCATCTGGACAAAACTCGCACTTAAAGTTGCAAACGTTGGTCACCTCTATGTGCAGGCGTTCCAGTTGGGGAATAACAGCAGACATTAACAGCAGACATAGAGAGGGCCGGAACAAGTCGAGGGCAAATAGCGGATCCCCCACAAGCGCTAGGTAGTGATACGCTGTTTATCAGGTTAGATCCGGAGCGGAGCCATCGCAATGCTGAAATGCACCACTCGCCACGTCCACATTTTTGCCGGTGAAGTTACTGCCGACAACAACTTCGTGCCCCGCGACGACCTGTTTACCCTCGATGTGGATCCGGACAACGAGCTGGTCTGGACTGATGCTGCCCTGCAAAAGGTCTATGCCCGTTTCGAAGAGTTGGTGGAAGAATACCGGGGGCGAGACTTGACCGAGTACAATATCCGCCGCATTGGGTCTGACCTGGAACATTTCATCCGCTCCCTGCTCAAGCAAGGGGAGATCGCCTATAACCTGCAGGGGCGTGCCCCCAACTTCAGCATGGGCTTTCCCCAGATCCCTGCTGAAGAAATTGTCGGCCAATACATCCCCAAGGGCTAGCTCTTTGCCGGTTCTGGACAGAGTTTTTGATTGTTCTGCATCTAAGGCTTTTACCCATCTGATTGTCGGAGCGTTTCCCCATGTCTGGAGAACCCACCCCCGAGGCCGCTGCTGCCGAGAAACCCGCTGAAGCTGCCAAGCCTGCTGCTGAGGATTCCCCCAAAGCCGCTGCGAAAAAAGTTGCTAAGGAAGAAAAGCCCTTCGAGCAACAGATCACGGAAGAGGTGATCCCGGCAGCCATTGCGGCTTTTCAAAAGCGTGGGGTCAACGATCTGGAGCTGCGCCTGGAAGGCAAGACGCTGGTCGGCGCGTTTGCAGGAGGCAAGAAGCAATTTAGCGTGCTGTTTGCTGAGGGATCCTTGAATGGCCGCAAGTTCTTCCGCTGTACCACCGAAGGATCCCCGGCCAGCACCATCGAGTCTTTTATGATCGACGAGCGGCGCGTGGATGTCAACCTATTCGTGTTTTATTTGGTGCAGCGCCTTTACGCTCAGCAGTGGTATTGAGTTCGCGTGACCTTGAAGGATCCCTGGCTACCCCTAGCCGGAGAGAGTAAGTCTGCTCGCAAGAGACAAGGGGAGGTGCAGCCGGCTGCAGTTACCGTAAAGCCAGGATCCATCCGGCCATGTTCTTTGGCATGCCCACGATCCCAGAACGGGCACCTTGGCTGCCGCCTTCCCGGAAGATGAGCTGCGCGCTTGGCTCGAAGAACGGTACCGCCCCAGCGGGATCAGCCGTTCATAGCCGCGTTTCAGGTTAGGGTGAGAGGCCTGGGCTACTGATCGCGCCAGCGGGACGGAGTCCTTGAAAAGCCTTCTGGCCCCGTGCATTCAACGTTTCTAGTTTGAATCGAAATGCCCATAATTGCCCAGAGGGCTGCTCCCGTAGATCAGGTTCCCCGGCAAACGGCGCAGCTGGGGCTCGAACCCGGTCGGCCCAGAGGTTGTTCCCCAGTGCAGGGATCCCTTGCCATTGGGAGGGATGTTCTGTCGAGGCCAAAAAGATTATCGTTTGTAAAGAAAGCTAAGGCGGTGCTACGGGAGGTCTCGAAATGTACATCGTGCAGATTGCGTCTGAATGCGCCCCGGTTATCAAGGCGGGGGGACTGGGGGATGTGGTGTACGGCCTCAGCCGCGAGCTGGAGGTGCGGGGCCACTGTGTCGAGCTGGTTTTGCCCAAGTACGACACGATGCGCTACGACCAGATCTGGGGTTTGCACGACGCCTATCGCGATCTCTGGGTGCCCTGGTACGGGGGAGCCATTCACTGCTCGGTGTACTGCGGCTGGGTGCATGGCCGCCTTTGCTTTTTTATTGAGCCCCACTCGGGCGATAACTTCTTCAATCGCGGGTGTTATTACGGCTGCCCGGATGACAACATGCGTTTTGCTTTTTTCAGCAAGGCGGCTCTAGAGTTTCTCCTACAAAGCAACAAGCGCCCCGACATCATCCATTGCCACGACTGGCAGACAGGGTTGGTACCGGTGCTGCTGTTTGAGATCTACAAGTACCACGGCATGGGAAACCAGCGGGTGTGCTACACCATTCACAACTTCAAACACCAAGGCTTTGGCGGCCCAGAGATTCTTTGGGCTACCGGCCTCAACCGCGAACCCTACTACTTCCACTACGACCGTTTGCGCGATAACTTCAACCCCTTTTCTCTCAACTTTATGAAGGGGGGAATTGTTTTTTCCAACTTTGTCACTACGGTCTCTCCCAATCACGCGCTGGAGGTGCAATTTGGCGACTACGGCTATGGACTGGGCCATACCCTCTACCTGCACCGGCATAAGTTTCGCGGCGTTTTGAACGGCATCGATTACGACATCTGGAACCCGGAGATCGACCGCTTTATTCCCGCGCGTTACACCGCTCAAACGCTGGAAGACAAAGCCAAAAACAAAAAAGCTCTGCGGGAACGGCTGCTGTTGCAAAATGTTGACAAGCCCATCGTGGCCTATATCGGACGGTTGGACGAGCAAAAGGGCGTGCATTTGGTGCATCATGCCATCTACCGCTCCCTGTTCAAAAATGCCCAATTTGTTCTGCTGGGATCCGCTACGGAGCGAGGGATCGGCGCTTGGTTTGCCCACGAGAAAAGCTACCTCAACAACAACCCCGATGTTCACATTGAATTGGGCTTTAACGAAGAACTTTCCCACCTTATCTATGCGGGGGCAGACATCATCGTAGTGCCCAGCCACTACGAACCCTGTGGACTCACTCAGATGATTGGCTTGAAGTATGGCACAGTTCCGGTGGTGAGAGGAGTGGGTGGCCTGGTGGATACCGTCTTCGACCGCGACTACGATCCCCACAAATTGCCCGAGCAACGCAACGGCTACGTCTTTTATCACACAGATCCAGCTGCTTTGGAGTCGGCTCTGGATCGGGCCATCGACCTTTGGTACACCGCTCCTGACCAGTTCCGTCAACTGCAGATTCAAGGCATGAGCTACGACTACTCCTGGAACTATCCTGGCAAGGAGTATCTGGAGATCTACGACTTCATTCGTCACCGCTGAGCCCAACAGCGATCCCCAGCGATCCCAGCTCTTGACCCCAAGGACGAAATGCTGGACGATAGGTAGCAATCTTGGGCTTAACCTTCTCTACAGATTTGCTGCTGAGAAGGGTAAGTCTGCTCCGTTATCTTTCCCTGTCTGTAAGGATCCCCGGCTGCCATGGGTTATCTCGCCTTGGTACTCCACGCGCACCTGCCGTTTGTGCGCCACCCTGAGCAAGACTTTGTGCTGGAGGAAGAATGGCTCTACGAAGCCATCACGGAGACCTATGTGCCGCTGCTGCACATGTTCGAGGGGCTACAGCGAGATGGCATCGACTTTCGCTTCACCATGTCCCTGACGCCGCCCTTGGTGTCGATGCTGCGGGATCCCTTGCTGCAGGAGCGCTACGACCACTACCTAACCAAATTGGAAGAGCTGGCCCAGCTGGAGTACGACAAAAACGCCACCAACGGCCACATTCGCTACCTGGCGGAGCACTACATCAAGCAGTTTGCCATGGTGCGGGATCTCTGGGAGCGCTACGACCGGGATCTGGTGCGAGCTTTTAAGCAGTTTCAAGACAGCGGCAACCTGGAGATCATCACCTGTGGGGCTACCCACGGCTACTTGCCTCTGATGCAGATGTACCCGCAGGCGGTTTGGGCCCAGCTTATCGTAGCCTGCGAGCACTACAACGAACACTTTGGCCAGTGGCCGCGGGGGATCTGGCTGCCGGAATGCGCCTATTACCAAGGGCTGGAGCGGATGATCGCCGATGCTGGCCTGCGCTACATGATCACCGACGCCCATGGTCTTCTCTATGCCAAGCCACGGCCCCGCTACGGCATGTACGCCCCCATTTTTACCGAGACTGGCGTTGCCGTTTTCGGGCGGGATCACGAGTCTTCGCAGCAGGTGTGGTCGGCAGAGGTGGGCTATCCAGGGGATCCGGTTTACCGCGAGTTCTACAAAGACCTAGGGTATGAGGCCGACTACGAGTACATCAAGCCTTACATCATGCCCAACGGCCAGCGGAAAAACACCGGCATCAAGTACCACCGCATCACCGGGCGCAACCTGGACCTGGGGCAAAAGCAGCTTTACGACCCCTATTGGGCGCGGGAGAAAGCGGCAGAGCATGCGGGCAACTTTATGTTCAACCGCCAGCGGCAAATCGAATATTTGTACAGCGTCATGGGCCGCCCGCCGCTGGTGGTGGCCCCCTACGATGCGGAGTTGTTCGGCCACTGGTGGTACGAGGGCCCTTGGTTTTTGGATTTTCTCATCCGCAAGAGCTACTTCGACCAAAACACCTACCGCATGACTCACCTGGCGGAGTACCTGCGGGAGAACCCCACCCAGCAGGTGTGCAAACCTGCCCAGTCCAGTTGGGGGGCGCGCGGCTTCCACGAGTACTGGCTCAACCCCACCAACGCCTGGATCTACCCCCACCTGCACAAGGCCACCGAGCGGATGATCGAGCTGAGCCGTCGCGAGCCTGCCGATGACCTAGAATGGCGGGCCTTGAACCAGGCGGCGCGAGAATTGCTACTGGCTCAATCGTCTGACTGGGCTTTTATCATGCGCACAGGGACGATGGTTCCCTATGCAGTGCGCCGCACCAAGTCCCATCTGCTGCGCTTCAACCACCTCTACGAGAAGATCAAAGAGGGTCAGTTTCGGCGAGAAAAAGCCACCCCTGAAGAGGAGCAGTGGCTGGCCAAGGTGGAATACATGGACAACATCTTCCCCAATATCAACTACCGGGTTTACCGACCCCTCTAAGCAGTGTTGATCCCAACTCTCCTCTCCCTTTGGGAGAAGGGCTGGGGGTGAGGGTCAGGAGTCGGCAGAGAGAGCTTGGGATCCCACCTTTCCTAGCCGGATGGCCAGGCCGTCGGTTCTAGAGCTTGGTGCCGCACTCGGCGCAAAACTTGTGCAGGGTGGGGTTTTTGGTGCCGCAATTGGGGCAGTAGATCAGCTCCGCTGCCTGCTCCAGTTGCCGCTTCTCCGGCAGCCCGATCATCTGATAATTGGCTTTGCCGGCGGGCACCATCGGGTAGCAGTTTTCGTCCCGCTTGACCACAAAGTCGGCCACTACCGGCCCCTCGTGCTTGAGGATCTCCTGGATGGCATCTTCCAGTTGATCGGGGTGATCGACGCGGATCCCTTTTACCCCAAAAGCCTCGGCTAGCTTGACAAAATCCGGCATTCCGGGAGACATATCCGAGTGGGAGTAGCGCTCGCCGTGGAAGGCCTGCTGCCACTGCCGCACCATGCCCTGCCAGCCGTTGTTGATGATGGCCACTTTGGTGGCAATGCCGTACTGAGCCACTGTGCCCAGCTCTTGCATGTTCATCTGGAAGCTGGCATCGCCACTGATGCAGATGACTTCTTCGTGAGGCAGGGCTACCTTGACTCCCATCGCCGCGGGGAACCCGTAGCCCATGGTGCCCAGCCCAGAACTGGAGATCCATTGGCGCGGCCCGTTGCGCAGAAACTGCGCCGCCCACATCTGATGCTGGCCAACATCAGTGGTGTAGTAGGCGTGGGGAGCATGACGACGAAAGGCATCGATCACCTGTTGGGGGGCAATCACGCCTTCGTAGCTGGGCACCTGCAGGGGATAGTCCCGCTTCCAGCGCTCGATCCGATCCAGCCAGGCCTGAGTTAGGCCTGGAGTAGAAGGCATTTTGCTCAGTTGAGCCAACATCTCCACCAGAACAGTGCGCACATCCCCTACAATCGGCACATCGGGCGCACGGTTTTTGCCCACCTCGGCTGGGTCGATGTCGATGTGAATGACTTTGGCGTGCTTGGCAAATTCATCTAGCTTGCCGGTTACGCGGTCGTCGAAGCGGGCTCCCACCGCAATGAGCAGGTCGCACTCGGTGACGGCGAAGTTGGCATAGGCCGTGCCGTGCATGCCCAGCATCCCCACCGACAGGGGATCGTTCTCATCGAAAGCCCCTTTGCCCATGAGGGTGGTGGTCACCGGGATCCGATAGGTGTGGGCCAGCTCGGCAATTTCGGCGTGGGCACCGGAGATGATCGCCCCACCTCCCACATACAGCAAGGGCCGCTTGGCCTGCAGGATCAGCTTGGCCGCTGTGTGGATTTGCCGTGGGTTGCCACGCACGGTGGGCTTGTAGCCGGGGATGTTGATCTCGCTGACGGGTTGATAGTCAAACTCTTCCAGGCCCACATCTTTGGGGATGTCGATCAGCACCGGCCCGGGCCGCCCTGTCCCGGCAATGTGAAAAGCCTCTGCCACGATCCGAGACATTTGGCGCGGATCCCGTACCACGTAGGAGTGCTTGACAATCGGCAGGGTGATGCCAAAGATGTCCGTCTCCTGGAAGCCGTCGGTGCCGATCAGATGGCGAGGTACCTGCCCGGTGATGACCACCATGGGTACAGAGTCCATCATGGCGTTGGCGATGCCCGTCACCAGGTTGGTCGCCCCTGGGCCAGAGGTAGCAAAACACACCCCCACCTTGCCAGTGGCGCGAGCATATCCGTCGGCGGCGTGGGCAGCCGCTTGTTCGTGGCGTACCAGGTAATGTTTGAGCAGCCCCTGAGACTCGGCTTTGTACAGCTCGTCGTAGATGGGGAGGATGGCTCCCCCCGGATAGCCAAAGATGTGTTGCACCCCATGCCGGTGCAGGCTGTCCACCAACGCATATCCACCAGTCGCCACGGTGTCTCCTCCCCACTGAGATGACCGAACGTCAAACGCCCGCTCTCAGGAGCGCCAGCGCAGACAGGGTACTGGCCAGAAGTTGGCCAACTTTGTATTCAATTCTACAGTCTAGCAGTGGTTTGCTTTGGAATCGCTTAGACTTTCACGGTCGGCTAAAGTAACACTGGGGATCCCTAGGGATCCTCGCCGGAGTGTTGAGAGTGCCCTATCCATGACTGGAGAGCCAACCCCCATTGACCCCGGGCCGGAGCGGTCTCAGGGCAGCTTGCTGCTAGCTGTGCCCATCCTCGGATCCCCGCACAGTGCTGTGGGATCCCGACAGTGGCTGGTATGGGGAGCGCTGGGGATCTTTCTGGTGGGTCTGGGGTTGCGCCTGTGGCGGCTGGACGAGTTCCCGGCACCTGTGTTCGATGAGGTGTACTTCCCGGAGTTTGCCCAGAACTACCTGGATGGCAAGCCTTTTTACGATGTGCATCCCCCCTTGGGCAAGTACTTCATTGCCCTTAGCATTCAGGTGTTTGGCCGCAACGAGTGGGGATTCCGCTTCGCCACTGCTTTTTGCGGATCCCTGATCCCTCTGTTGCTGACCGGTTTAGCCTACCGCCTCACCTACCACGTGGGCTTTGCTCTGTTGAGCGGGGTTTTGCTGCTGACCGATGGGGTGTTTCTGGTGGAATCCCGCTTTGGCCTGATCAACGTGTATCTGGTAGCCTTTGGGCTGGCAGCGACCATTCTGTTGCTCAGAGGTCTAGAAGACCAAGGTTGGCGACGGGCTGCTCACTTTGCTTGCTCCGGGATCCTGTTGGGGGCGGCAGCTTCGGTGAAGTGGAATGGCCTCTGGTTTACCTTCATGTTTGCTCTGTTGGGGATCCTCGTCTGGGGGGTAGTCTGGCTGCGCCCGCAGTGGATCCCACGGTTGGGCATTTTGAGCCAGATTCGTCATCTGCGCTGGTGGCACTATGCGTTCTGCTTCGTCCTCGCTCCGCTGGCCTTTTATGCCATTCAGTGGATCCCGCACCTGCAGCTGAATCCCCAACAGGGACTAACTCTGGATTGGAGCTGGACGGGCATCCAGAATTATTTCCGATCCCTGGTGCTCATCAACCAATCCATCTACGGCGGCCACATGGCAGCCCACCTGGTGGTGAACGAAGAGACCCCTGTTCACCCCTACTGCTCCACCAGCTTGCGATCCCTGGTGGCTTGGTTCCCGGCTTTGCGTCCTTGGCTGACTACGCCCTTGGCCTCGGCAGGAGCTTGGTCCTGGCCAATTCTGGGCCGCCCCGTGGCCTACTACTTCGGCAGTCAGGGCAACCTCTGGCAAGCTGTTCATGGCTTGGGCAATCCTTGGCTGTGGTGGCTGGGGACGGGATCCATCTTGGTGCTTGTCTGGCGAGGGATCCGCCGCTTTCACGGTCTCGAAGCCTTCATTTTGATTGGCTATGCGGCCAATTACCTGCCTTGGTTTAGGGTCAGCCGCTGCGTTTTTATCTACCACTACATGAGCGCTCTGGCGTTTAGCACCCTAGCCCTGGCTTGGTTGGTGCTGCTGGGCTGGCAGAGCTATCGCCGCTTTTGGCGCGGGGCGAGCATCACGGCGGTGGCCTTGGTTTTGGCGTCCTTTGTCTTCTTTTTCCCCGTTTGGCTTGGCCTGCCCCTCAGTCCAAGCGGATTCTACGCCCGCATGTGGTTTCGCTCTAGCCCGGTGCCGCTGTTCTGTTTCAGCCCCCAATCCTGCCAACAGCCCCCGCTGCACCTGCCGCCCATCCCCGGCTTGAACTGGATCTAAGGGAGGCATGGTAAGCTTTGTGAAGTTTGTTTCGTGAAATGCGGCGCTCCGTTACCGAAAGATGGAGCGAGGTTCGCGAAACCCTTGTGGTGGAGGTAGTGGAAACGTCATGGCCCGATCTTGCCCGAGTTCTGCCAACTCTCCCCGCCGTCCACTGGCTTATTCAGAGCAAGCTGTCCCGGTTGGGGTGATCGGGGTAGGCAACATGGGCCAGCACCACACCCGCGTTTTCAGCCTGATGAAGGATGTGCGGGTCGTGGGGGTAGCGGATATCAACGTGGAACGGGGATTGGATGTGGCCAGCCGCCACCGCGTTCATTTCTATGAGGACTACCGCGATCTGCTGCCCCATGTAGCTGCCGTGGCCATTGCCGTGCCGACGGTTCTGCACCACGAGGTGGGTATGGCCTGCCTGGAGGCCGGGGTACATGTGCTGATCGAAAAGCCCATCGCTGCCAGCATCAGCGAAGCAGAATCGCTGGTGAACCGAGCTGCCGATTGCAATTGTATTTTGCAGGTGGGGCACATCGAGCGCTTCAGCCCTGTTTTCCAAAAGCTGGGCCAAGTCTTGCAAAGTGAAGAACCTCTGGCTTTCGAGGCTCACCGTCTCAGCCCCTATTCCGACCGCGCCAGCGATGTGTCGGTGGTATTCGACTTGATGATCCACGACATCGATCTGTTGCTGGAGCTGATCCCATCTCCCGTGACCCAGATTACCGCCAGCGGCAACCGCATCTCCAAGCTGGGCTACCTGGACTACGTCACGGCTACTCTCACTTTTGCCAACGGTGCCATCGCCACCCTCACTGCCAGCAAGGTCACCCACCGCAAGGTGCGCAAAATTGCCGTCCACTGCAAGAATGCCTTGGTAGAAGCAGATTTTCTACACAATGAGATCTCGGTGTACCGCCAGGGATCCGTCGGCAGCACCAGCGACTACGGCCAAATGCCCTACCAGCGGGATTGTTTGATTGAGAAAGTCCACACCGACAATATCGACAAGCTGCATGCCGAACTGGAGCACTTCATCAATTGCGTGCGGGGGGGCAACCAACCTTCTGTGGGTGGGGAACAGGCCCTGAAAGCATTGAGGCTGGCCTCGGAGGTAGAGCGGATTGCTTTGGATGGATGTGCCTGGAGCGAAGCCAAGCCCCGCCGTAGTCTCCTATCCTAGTCTTTAACGCAAGCCCCAGATGGGGGCAGAGCCCTGTTGTTGGCCCATAGCCATTCCAGCATCAGGCTGGGGAAGAAAAAGCGACATTCGCGCCCGCGGAGTGCAGCTCTATTTGTTGCTGTTGCCAGTCCACCACTCAATACTCCTGTAGCCCAAGCCGACTGTAAAGCTTGAGCTTAGTTTGCTTATCTTGGCCAATATTGCGAGCTCCAGGGCTCAGCACTCCTACCGCCGATTCTGGGGCACTGTGGAGTTTGCCATCCGCCCGTGACATACTCCCATCGCTGACCCTACGGGTACAGCGTGGGCTTCTCGCTTCATCGGGGAGCTTTCGCAAGAACCCTCAGCGAGCAGACACGGGATGTCCCACCGCGTAGTTGCACCAGATTCCGGCAAAAGCCGTTTTGTGCAACTGCTCCCATCATACACCATGTGGGGGTATCTGTATCCCGGCACTGACCCTACGGGTACAGTGCAGGGCTTAGCTACCCCCACACCCCCATAAGCTAACGCTGTTCTCAGTCGAGAGCGGCTTACCCACACCACATCAGGAGCCACATTGTTATCTTCGGCAAAAATCACTCCCGGAGCAGTGTTGGCCAATCTCAGGGCCGTTTTCTCACTCTATTCGCCTTTCAAATTTCTTCTAAGATGCGAAACTGCACATGGTTAATGGCCAGCTCCCCAATTGAGGCTTGGTCGGTGTTGATCGTCTCGAAAGGGATCCCTTTGGCGATCTCGGCATGGGTCCAGGGCAAGCCCATGAAGTAGCGCTGCGAGTAGGGGCGCTCTCCCCGATCGTCAGGGTTCGACTCCATCGGCACCCAACCCCAGCCGGGCAGATAAAACTCAATCCACACGTGGTTGTACTGGGGAAACAGCGGGATCCCTTTCAGTTCTGGATGGGGAGGACATTTGTAGCGCCCCACCGTGCGGCAAGGGATTCCATTGAGGCGGGCCAAAGCCAACAGCACCCCCACATATTCACCACAAGAACCGGAGCCACGCCGCAAAACCTCATCCGGCGGATCGATGCGAGAGGTGACCCGGTAGGAGAGCTTGTCGTAAACATAGGCCCGGATATTGAGCATTTTGCGCAGCAAGTTGGTCTCGCTGCCAACGGCCAGCCGCGCTGCCTCTCGGACAATCGAGGTGTCCATGGCCAGGTAGTCATCGTCCACCAAGTAGCGATCCCGCAGCTCCCTGGGCAAAACGGCAGCCTCTACATCCAGTGGATCGATGCAGTACTTGATACTGTAGAGATCCAGCACCGCCCGCCAGCCAAACAAGCGCACCTCATGGGCCCCCAGGGATCCCAGCGAAAACACCGCCACCTGTTGGCCAGATTGCTCTTCCACTTCAAACGGCAGACCTACCCAGTGCAGGCTGCGCACCCGTTGGCGAAGGCTGTTGCAGGGCAAGGCAATTCGCCAGACCAAATCGGGCAGGAAGCGCGGCTCTTCTTGGGCAATTTCTTCCACATAGGTCAGCTCCACCCGATAGCCGTGGGAGAGGGTGTAGGTGGCGCGTTCCCCCAGACACTGGGGCTGAAAAACTACCGGACAGGCAATGGGGGAATCCTCGGCCTCGGTTCCACCGCCGCCAGAGGGGTCGGGGGAGCTAGGGGGATCCAAAGGCCGCAGGCGTAGGGGGGCCACCCAGGTTTTATCGCGCAGGGCCACCGACAAGGGATCTGGAGCGTTGGGGTTGTCGTGGATGTAGGCTTCTTCGTGGGCATAGGCCACCCAGAGTTGCCCCCGCCAATGGGCCAAGCCTGTTGGCCCAGGAGAAGGGGTGAGGATACGGGCCAGTTCTCGCCCGGTCTGGCGCTCCAGCACGTAGATCGTCTCTTCCACCCGATCGCTCACCCAGAGGTAGTCTCCCTGCACCGCAATCTGTTCTCGGCCAACCCCAGGGGCAGGCATCTCCTGCACAATAAGGCCACGGCTGGGATCCAGTTGCAGGATTTTTCCCCGTTTGTAGCAGGTGGCATAGAGGTAGCGGTTTCCCGTGTGGGGATCGCTCCAGAGGGCGATCCCTTCGATAGGGTAGGGGCACCTACACACTGGAAAGGCTTCCAGGGATCCCGGTTGCTGCAGAGCGGACATGGGAATGCGCAAGATTTGCCCCTCTTGCTGCGGACTGAGCCAAATCCACGCTTGATCCCCCTCTGGCTCTACCCACAAACCGTAAGCACCTTGGAAAGAGTGGACATGGTGGGGGTTGAGCAGCAGGGTGTTGTGCTCTTGGATCTCCACCAAATAGCCCCTCACCCGATCCAAGCCGAGTAGGCAATCTCCCCAGGTGGCCAAACCTTCCAAAGCAACCAGCCCCAGAGGTTGCAAAGGGGCCACAGTTCCCTGTTGCCGCCCAGATGGAGGCCACCAAGCAGGCTGGGATCCTTCTGCCGTAGAACCCGGATTTTTCAGAGCACCTAGATCATTTGCCGGATGAATGGCAACCATGAAGGCTTCCTTGCCTATGGATGAAGTTGACATGCTGGCGCGATCTGCACCAAGGCGGTACGACTGTCCAATATTTACTGTCCAACATTATTATGATGCGCCTCTTTTCAACCCCACACCCAAGGCTTCTCGACCGATGTATCCCTGCTAGTCTTGCCAGGACTGGAGAATGTTACGATGATGGCGGCTTTTTGGCCAGCAAGATAGAGCAGCGGTGGGGAGTGGTAGGGGATGGAGTTGGCCTTGGCAATTGGCGGCCTGGTGGCAGGGATCCTGGCCGGGGTGCTGGGCATTGGCGGTGGCGTGATCCTGGTGCCCTTACAGGTCAGCTTGGGGATACCACCGGTTCAAGCTGCAGCCACCAGCAATCTTTCCATTGTTATGACCTCGATTGCGGGCAGCATCCAAAACTGGCGGATGGGCATGCTTGATTTGAAACGGGTGATCCTGCTGGGGATCCCAGCGTTGCTTACGGCTCAAGTAGGAGCAATTATCGCCAGTCGCCTTCCCAGCTATCTGCTGTTGGCAGCGTTTGGAGTGTTGCTGCTGGCCAACACTTACCTGGTGCAACTCAACAAAAAGGTGGTTATCCAGGCCCAAGAATTGGGGGCTGACGTCAGCGATGCCGAGCACCTCAGCGGGACGGAGTCCTCAGGGCAGATGTCTCCCTGGTTAGCCCGCGCCCTGACCGGCGGCACTGCCGGTTTGTTGGCCGGGCTGTTTGGCATCGGCGGTGGGGTGATCCTGGTGCCAATGCAGATCCTGCTGCTGAAAGAGACAATCAAAGTGGCGATTCAGACCAGTCTGGGGGCCATTGTGATCACAGCAGTTGCTGCCACTGCCAGCCATGCGGGCCTCAGCGATTGGATCTGGAATGGCCTGGGGTTCGGGGACGGCACCATCCACCAGAATGTGCTCTGGATCCCAGGTTTAATCTTGGGCACAGGGGGGTTAATCGGTGTACAGATTAGCACACGCACCCTGCCCAAATTGCCCGATGAAACCGTCAGTCTGTTGTTTCGGGGCTTTCTGACCATCCTTTCTCTCTACATTTTTTGGCAAGCTTGGCAAAGCTACCGAGCCCTGTGAAGTGATCCTGGTCTGCCCCAGTGCTCGGGACAGCAGTCCTGGTTCCAAGCTACGGTCATTTGGATTTAAACTGGGACACTGAACTCAAACCCAAAATGTTGCATGCACTGATCCAGAAGGCTTTTCAAGGACTCCGTCCCGCTGGCGCGATCAGCAGCCCAGGCGTCTCACCCTAACCTGAAATGACTCTATCGGGTGTCGCTCCCAGCTTTCGGGCCTGATGACTCAGATGGATTCAACGGTTTGAAAGACTTGGCTACGCTGGACGCGCTTTCCCCTCAGGGGGCAGGGCTTTTGCTACTTGGGATAGATCCCCTTGTTTGCAGAGGTCATGCACAGGGTAGCTGCCAAAGAGCTTCAAGGTTTCAGCAATTGATTCCAGCGCCGCAACCACCTCGGCATCCAAATAGGGTTGGCCGATAGGGTTCTCCAAATCGACAAAAAAGACATACGTCCCTGCCGATTTTTTGGTGGGGCGCGACTCAATGCGAGACATATTCAGGCCTCGCTCCGCAAACACTTGCAGAGGTTTCAGCAGCGCTCCCGGCACGTTGTGGGGGAGGCTGAAGGCCAAGGAAGTATGGGATCCCCCCGGAGAAGCAGGATCGGCAGAGGTTTCACCCTGTTGACCGGAACGCGAGAGCGGCGCACGGCCAATAACCCAAAAGCGAGTGCAATTGTCGGGGTGATCGTTGATCGGGCAGGCCAAGACCGGCAGTTGGTAGAGGGTGGCAGCTCGTTCTGAGGCGATGACGGCGGCGCTGGGCTGCTCCTGCAGGCGATCCAATTCTTCGGTGGTCGAGCGGGTTGGGATCAAAGTGGCCTGGGGCAGATGGGATCTCAGCCAAGCCTGACATTGGGCCAAAGCTTGCGGGTGGGAGTAGACCTGCTCAATTTGCTCCAACCGCGAGGCACGTCCGATGAGGGCATGGCGAATGGGCAGGATCAGCGCCTGCCGGATCCCTAGCCCCTCCAGTTGCCACAGGGCATCCAAGGTCATCGAAACCCCGCCCTCTACGGAGTTTTCCACCGGCACCACCGCCCATTGTTGCTGGCCGGCAGCTACCGCCTCTAGACAGGCGCTGATCGTTGGATAAGGCACTAAGGGGTGGGATCCCTGGCTGTGCAGGTGAGGCTGCTCAGGGCAGGCCAGCAAAGCTGCTAACTCTGTGTAGGTTCCAGCAGGGCCGAGGAAGGCCACTGGCGAAGGGGAAACGTTCGCGCTAGCGGAGCGCAGCTCCATCAGAGCCATTTCTTCAATTGTCGCTAGGGGCCAGTTCTAACTCTATCGTCTCGGCGTCGCGCAGCAGCAAAGGACATTCAGGCTCCGGGCAACGGGGATTGGCCGCCACCTTGTCCATGGCCTTCACCACCTCCAACCGGATCAGCCTCTGCAACTCCTGATCCGCTTGAATGGCTTCTAAAGTTCGGAGAGAGCCGTGAAAACTGGTGGCGTAGCGAGGTTTGAGGTTGTTCAAAGCCAGGGCGGCAGCATCGTTACAGAATTTCTCGCAGAAGCAGTAGCGCTGTTGACTCTCCATCAGCAGGATGTCGTTGACCATCTCCAGAACAGCCCGTTCCATTTGATTTTCCAGGCTCTTCAGAGGCTTATGTTGCTCCGCCATCGCTACCTCCCAATGGGAACCGAACCCGCCGCCAAGCCCCTGTCTTTCAGGGAGCAGGAGTGCTCTCGATTACCTTCGATGCTGCTCTATTCTCTGTTGACAAGTCAAGCCAAATCCCCTGCTGCCGACGCGAACAGCCTCTGGCCCGCTCCTATCCGTGCTTGAGGCAATCCAATCTGTCGTGTCAGGCATCATCAAAACCCAGAGAATTAACCAACACTCTCGGCAGACGGGCAGAAAGCCCACACAGCAACTCATAGGAAATAGTACCCAACTGATCGGCCCAATCCTGCACAGATAAACCCGCATTTGCCAGATTGGGGCCCAGCAGCTCCACCACATCCCCCACCTGGATATCCGGCCTCTCGGTTACATCCCACATACATTGATCCATCGTGATTGTGCCCACCTGTTGGATCAAGCCGCCGCGCACCCATCCTCGCAGCCAGCCGGAAAGCCGCCGTGGGATCCCATCCGCATAGCCGATGGCCAGAGTGGCAATGCGACTGGGGCGAGAGGTGATGTAGCGATGCCCATAGCTCACGCCAGTTTGAGCAGGCACAGTTTGGATGTGGGACAGCCGCGCCTTGAGCCGCAGAATTGGCTGCAGACCTGGCACCGGCAAGTGAGGGGCAGGGGACAGGCCATAGAGGACCAACCCCAAACGCACACGGGAGTAGTGGAGATGGGTTAAAGCACCGGCTGAGTTATCCAGATGCAGCGCCGGTAAGGGATCCCCGGCTTGGCGGATCTGTTCCACCACCTGGGCAAAGCGGGCGTGCTGCTGTTCCATGACCGGAGAATGGGGCTCGTCCGCCGTCGCCAAATGGGAAAACAAGCTACAGCCTTCCAGCTCCGGGATCCGACAAATCTGCCCCCACACGGCTGCAGCTTCCTTCCAGGGGATCCCCAAACGGGTCATACCCGTATCCACATTGACATGCACCGGGACGGGGCGCCCGGCCCAACGGGCTACCTGACACATCAGCGGGATTTGCTCTGCACAGGTGAGGCTGACCTCCAACCGGGCTGCCATGGCCTGCTGTAGTTCTGCCCAGGTATTCAAAGCTCCCAACACCAGAATCGGAGCCTGCAGCCCCGTTTGCCGCAACTCGATCCCTTCGGCCAGGGTGGCCACACACAGCCCCTTGGCACCAGCCGCAACAGCCACGGGAGCCACCAACTGCGCCCCATGCCCGTAGGCATTGGCCTTCACCACCGCCCAGATCTCGACGTTTGAGCCTAGGCGCCTCTGCAACAGCCGCAGGTTTTCTCGCAGCTGGGCTGCGTCAATTTCCACCCAAGCCCGACTGGTCAACAGCTCCAGGTCGATGGCCCAATCCAGCTCCGCCAAGGAATTGGCCTTCTGGGATCCCTCTCTCCAAGTATTGCCCTGCACTCCCAGAGCAGCTGCTCTCAAAGTGCCCTGCGCCGCCGGCGCGACCGGTTCTCGATTCACCGTTCACCCCCCACACCCAAAACCCGTCCTGATTAGATTTAGGTTTAGCGCAAAGTCCACTCCGGCGCCATCCACAGCAACGGCACGTCTGGGATCCCGACGGTCTCGTTGCTCTCCAACAGCCGGCCCAGCCAAGCGGCTTGCCTTTGCGAGGACAGTCCTTGGCTTAACAGGCGTCGCAGGACTCGTTGGAAGCCCTCTCCCTCACCCGCCGGCGACAAAGAGGGATCCCCGGTCATGCGCCGCAGATCCTCCACCGCCTCCGTGTACCCCCCCAAAGCATCCACCAAGCCCACCTCCACAGCTTGCGCCCCGGTGAAGATGCGTCCATCGGCCAATTGTCGCACCCGGTCTTCATCCAAGCTCTGCCGTCGCGCGATCATCTCTGCTTCCAGCACCTCATCTGCCTTTTCTGGCAAGTGCTGGCGTCCTTGGGCCACATCGCGAATGAACTGCTCGAGGGTATCCTCCACCAAGTTTTGCAGAAGGCGCTGCTCTTGAGGAGTGGCACTGCGGAAAGGAGAGAGAAGGTCTTTGTACTCGCCGGTTTTGAAGGTCTGCGGCTCTATGCCGTAGTTCTCCAGCAACTTACCAAAGCTGAGGCCGCTGATGATAACCCCTATGCTGCCGGTCAGGGTGCCAGGGTTGGCATAGATTTTGTCGGCAGCGCTGGCCACGTAGTACCCCCCACTGGCAGCAATGTTTTCTAGGATAGCGATCACCGGCTTGTCCGCCTCGTGCAGAGCAGTTACGGCACGGTAGAGTTCCTGGCTGGATCCCACAGCTCCGCCGGGACTGTTGATGCGCAGCAATACAGCCTTGACAGAGGGATCCCGTGCTGCCTCCCGCAACTGTTCCACAGGAGAAGTGGGCAGGCCTACCAAAGTCGAACCCCCTGGGCCGCCTATCGTTCCTTCCAGGGTGACCACCTCGATGCGCTCCGCCCCCCGTGCAGCCTCTAGGCCAACCCCGCCTCGGGTAGGCTCTGGGGCAGGGCGCGTGCCCCCGACAATGGCCGCAATAAGGCAGACGACCAGCAAAGAAGCCGCCAAAATGCGGTTAAGCTGAGTTTCTTGTGTCACAGGCCCCTCAATTGCCACTGACTCCGTTCTACCACCCCGCGGGCTTCTCGCAACGTCTGACACCAAAAGGCTGAGAACCAAGCAAACTCCTCATCTCGGTTGAGCCATCCAAGCTATTGACAAGGATCCTCCACTTATTTACGATCAGGTTCCAGCGTTTTTTACCGCTGAGGCATCTTCTGCAGGTTGCCAGTGTAAGCTGGAGTAGAGGGTAGGATCCTTGAGCGGGATTCTGGCTCGAAGCCAAGTGATTGGGGCTTTAGCTCAGTTGGTAGAGCACTTCAATGGCATTGAAGGGGTCAGCGGTTCAAGTCCGCTAAGCTCCATCCCCAGAGGGCCGATAGCAGTCGTGGCTTCTATTACCATCTATTTCTACTGCTTGCGCTAGCGGGCCGGAGGCCTTAGCAGGAAGCAAGCGGTTGTTTGTTTCACCTTGACGGTGAGATAAGTGACTATGCGTTGCGAAACGGTTCAGCAACATCTCCCCAAGCCCAGACAGTCCTATCCAGCAAGGCTTCTGGGCTTCTTAAGTGTCCACAAAGGCTCGGCAAAATCTACCCCCAACTCCTCTCCTGTAAGGCGGCCTTCCCTCACCTCCGGCTTCTCTCCCCCTGGGAGAGGGGAGTTAGGGATCGACGCAGCAAGCCGTTTCATTGCTGTTTGAAATAATGAAAGTATTCTGCTTGGGAGCAAACCTTAGGCAGCAAGGGATCCTCCGCTGTTTTCACCCTTTCCACGGAGAGGATCCTGACCTATCTCAGGGGCTTCCACCAGGCGATTTCCCAACTCACGCTTGCCCCTCTCCCTGGCGGCGGATCAAGAAGCGGATTTCCTGAAGGAGAACCTCAAAGCGTTGATCCGATTCAGCCTGCCGCTGCCTCAATTCTCTCAGCTCCTGCCGCAATTCTCGCACTTCCTGCCTTAACTCCAGGACGACTTCGGCGAGACGCCCTGAAAGGGTCTGCAAGGCAAGCTGAGCATCGGTAACCTGGGCAACTGTATTGGCCACCCTGGTCACAGCTTCGGCCAACTGGACAAACCGCGTCTCAATTTCCTCATTGGTCATGGCCGGGTGTGTCTTGCTTGGCTAATGATTAGCTCATTCTACCCTGCACGGTATGGAGTGTCACTCTCTGAGAATGGGCCGCAATTTTGAGGAAAAACCGGCTGGCCAACGGGGGTTATCAACCCAGGGATCCCCCATTCGCGCAAGTCAGCTGGCCAGCGCTATGAGGGTGGTGTAAATCCCTTGGAGGGACGCAGTGGCCTGGCTCCAGAGGATGTGGGTTAACGACCACCTATCCAGACCCATGGCCCCGCACAACAGCAGCAGATACAGGTTGGCAAACGTGAAGAGCGAGGCCGCCCGATCTCGGTCGCAGGGATCCTGCAGCAACTGCACCGCCTTCCAAACCAAGAGGGATCCCAGCAGCGCCGCGACGCTCAGATAAAAGGATCCCAGCATCCCTAAGGGGTAAACCAGCAACAGGCTGACCGGAACCATCAGCAGCGCGTAGAGCAAAATCTGTGCGGCAGTGAGTCTTTCGCCCGCTACCACCGGCAGCATCGGCACCCCGGCACGGGCATAGTCTTCCCGCTTCAGAATGGCCAAAGCCCAGAAGTGGGGTGGAGTCCACAAAAAGATGATGGCGAACATCACCCACGCGGCCCAGCTGAGCTCGCCTGTGGTTGCTGCCCAGCCCACCAAAGGTGGGATCGCTCCTGCCGCTCCACCGATGACAATATTTTGCGTGCTGGAACGCTTCAGCCAGTGGGTATAGACCCCCACATACACCAGGATCCCCGACATGGCCAAACCGGCAGCCAGCAGGTTGGTGAAAATAGCCAACAACCCAAAGGCAGCCAAAGCCAGGATCCCGGCAAAAATCAGAGCATCCCGCGCCCGGATTCGACCGGAAGGCAGGGGACGATGGCGGGTTCGCTCCATCATCCGATCGATATCGGTGTCATACACCATGTTGATGACGTTGGCTGCCGCCGCCGCCATTCCTCCCCCCAAAAGGGTGATGAAAAACCTGAACAGGTCGGTGTTGCCAGCCATCCACATGGCCCCAGCCGTGGTCATCAGCAAGAGGGCGATGATCTTGGGCTTCACCAACTGGCTGTAGCTGCGCAAAACCTGGACAAGCGCCTGGCGCTCGCACCCCAGAGCACATGGGCTCTGCTCAGAGGGGATCCCCCCCATCGGGTTCTGGTAGGAAGCCTGACGGTCGACTAAAACGCTATCTTGCATGAAATTCACTCACCGGTCATTTCTGCGGTCATGGCCATCCACTGGCCTTCTTCCCCCTGGGTTCGCATTCGCCAGGCCAGCACCGTAAAACCCAGCAGACAGGCCAGCAAAGCTGCCCCCATCATCTGATGGGCCACCGTTAGGGGTTCTACCTGCAGCCGGTAATGATAGGTCAAAACACCGATCCCCACCTGGGCCAACAGCAGGCCAACAGACCCATGGCCCAAGAACTTGAGAAGGCGGGGGATCCGCTTGCGCCGCAGCCCGGTGGCCACCGCTACCGCCAACACCCCAAGGGTGGCCGGAGCAACCCCCAGCAAGTGGCTATTCATCACCCAGCACAGCTCGCCGGCAGCAAAGCATTGATGCAAAGCCCATTGGGAGGCCACCAAGGCGCCCAGAAGGCTCTGGACATACACCAGCAGCACCGCCCCCAAGCCCAGCCAAGGCAAGTAGCCGACGGAAAATGGCCCTTCACCCAGTCGCAGCGGCAGGATGGAGTCCTTAGAACCGGCTCTTGTCCAGATCAGTAATCCCAGAGTGAGCAAAGTGGCAAAAAACAGCAGGCCCGTGCCCAAGTGGGCCGTCACAATATCAAAGCGCAGCAGCTCCGTGACCGTCAGCCCACCCAGGATCCCTTGCATCAAGACCAGAACAAAAGCCCAGCTCAAACCCCAGGGCAGCCAAGTGGGCAATGCCTGACGCTTCAGCCAAGCAAACCCCATCAGAACCAGCGTAGCCAAGCCTACCCCAGAAGCCACCATGCGGTGAAACCATTCCAAAAAGACCTGTAGGTTCATCTGCTGGCTGGGCACAATTGCCCCGTAGCAAAGGGGCCAATCTGGACAGGACAGCCCAGCATTCATGACGCGGGTGGCACTGCCTAACCCCATCAGCAGCCAAGTGGCCAATGCTAACCCCAGTAGGGCTTGTCCCATACGCAGGGAAAGCTTGTCTGAGAGCACAGGATTCCGCTGGGAAGAAGGTTGGGATTGATGAAAGATCGAAGAATCCATTGCAGTTGAAGGCATAGCAAAGACTGGGCTGACGGCTCGAGCATCTGCACTGAAAAAGAGGCTGGGCTGAAAAAGCCTAGCCGGCTTGGTATCGGGCCATCTGGAAACAAAGACGCAGGTTACTCGCTGACTATTCCTCGAAGCCAATCCTAAATGCGGTTTTGTGGCTGGCGAAGGCTTTTTAAGAATTTCTTTCTCGGCGCACAGGTGTTCCGAATCCTAGGCACCTCTGGGAAGTCAAGCCAGCAGACCAATCCTTTTCCCCCTGGGAGAGGGGTCGCGGCAGCGGCGCGAAGCGTTTGGGCGGCAGCGGGAGTGTCTCAATCTCGTTTGGAATGACTACAATGCCTGAGCGCCAGAGGAAACCGATCAGCCAACTCCTCAACGACCAAAGAGGTTAGCTGCCAAAGTCCTTCCCACTGGCTCTGGTCGTGAAGATGAGGTAGCCGGGGGGTCATCAGCCCCAATAGGCTCAGGGGATAAGGGATCCTTATCATCGCCGCTGCAAGGGGCTATGGTGTTCAACCCAAGAAGATTGAAAAAAGGCTATCCCTGGGCAGAAGCTGGCCCGGAAATCGGTCTGCCAGGCCTGTAGCCACTAGCGAATGTACTGGGCCAAAGCCCGCGAAGAATATCCCACCCGCAACTTGCGCAGGGCATCCCGCTCGATCTGACGAATCCGTTCCCGCGTTAGGTTGAAGTGATCCCCCACCTCCCGCAGGGTTCTTGCCTGTTGCCCGTCTAACCCATAGCGCAACTCCAGCACTTGCCTCTCAATCGGCTTCAGGGTTTGCATGGCAGAACGCACATCCTGCTGCATCGATTGCACGAGGATCCCTTGAAAGGGCTGCTCTTGCCGCTCATCTTGCAGCAAATCTCCAAGGCGGCTTTCTCCTTCCTGGCCGACCGGCACATCCAGCGACAGGGGCAAAGCAGCAGCCTGTTGGATCATGCGCAGTTTCTTGACTCTAATGCCCAAGGCTTCTGCCAGCTCCGCTTCGGTGGGCCGCCTCCCCTGCAGCTTCATCAGCTCGCGGTTGGTGCGCTTGAGCAGGCGTACTTTGTCGACCATGTGTACCGGCAGGCGAATCGTCCGCGCTTGGTTGGCAATGCAGCGGGTAATGCCTTGGCGAATCCACCAATGGGCGTAGGTGCTGAAGCGAAACCCCCGTTCGGCATTGAATTTTTCGGTGGCCCGAATTAACCCGATATTGCCCTCTTGGATCAGATCCAAAAAGGGCACCCCCCGATTGAGGTATTTTTTGGCAACACTGACCACCAGGCGCAGGTTGGCGTTGACCAGCTTGCGCTGAGCCTGCTCCCCTTGTCGGATGCGGGAGCGTAGGGTGGATACGGAAATCTGCAGGGCCTCGGCCAAAGCCTCGTCACTGGGATCCTCCCCCCGCTGTTGCCGCCATTCCTGCCGGGCTTGATCGATGAGGAGCTTTTGCTGAATTTTGCGCGACAGCTCGATTTCCTCAGCGTGATCGATGCGGGGCACGCGACCGATGGTATTCAGGTAGTGATCGACAGCGTCTTCATTCAACCGGGATCCGCCGGCCCCTGGCTCTGAGTCAACTTCTGCGAGGTCGTCTTGAGGGGCAGACTCGGGGTCGAACCAGAGATCGTCAAACTCCTGAGGCGAAGAGGCAGAGTGTTCAGGATGAGGACGAGAAAAAACCACGGCCAGGTGAGGAGAGAACTTCATCTCCCAGTCTAAAAAGGTTTCTACTGCTGCTGCGAGCGAAAATCGATCATGCCCCTCTTTTTTGTCCGGAGATTTTTCCGTTTAGATGCGGGAACAGCAGGGGTCCCGTCCGCCAAGTCTTTGCAGGCAAGGGGTCGCTCGCCAAAAAGCGGTAAGCGATTTTCGATCTAGACCTTGAGGTAAGATTGTTCCTGAGCCAGTCAGCTCAACGGCTGCCGGGTGGGATCCCAGGAAAAGGGAACCTTGCCAGCTCAGGCTACCATGTGGGGAACCCTCGACTTGCTCAGTCTGGAAAAGAATATAAAGAATATTTATATTTAAAGCTTTCTGCTCCTATGGAGGCTAACAACCGGTACCATCCATCGGCCAACTTGATTGGGGAACGGGTGCGCTGGGTACGGGAGAAGCTGCAACTCACCCAAGATCAACTGGCGGGTCGCTTGGCCAAGTACGGTGTGCAGTTGGACTACGTCAAAATTGGCCAGGTGGAAAAGGGAAAACGGCGCGTCATTGACAAAGAACTGGTGGCCTTTGCCAAGGCGTTGGGGGTATCGGTCACTTGGCTGCTGAGCGGAGATGAATCCCACCTGTAGCGGCCTGCGGGAAAGTACATCCGATACAGAGATCCCGAACAAAAGGACGTGAAGATACTTAAATACCTTGTACTCTCGGACGTGATCTCAGTCATTTTCCGTGTAAACACGGTAGGCTGGACTCATGAATAGATTGGCTTGAGGCCAAACCCCAGCTTTTCCTTGACCATCCGCGGGGGTGGGAAAAGCAGAGAGATACAGCGCCGCGCCGGAAGTACGGGTTTTTCCAAGAAGGATCTGGATCACAGGCTTCTTCACCTAAACTTGATATTGTTGACTTGGCGTTAAGCTGCCGCCGTCTATCTGGCCGTCTATCTGTTTGTGTGAGGTTTGCCGATGCTCTCTTTCTTCTTCAATTCCAACAAGGCCAACAGCCGACAAACCGGAGGCCACCGTCTGCCTGCTGCCAGCAAAACCACAGGCACGCAACGGATCCCCAACTACAGCCGCCTGTCCGCTCCCCATGAAGTGCTCAAGCAGGAAAGGCAGATCAAGCGGGAGCAAGAGTTTACAGAAATGGAGCAAAACATCAATCGCATTCGCTACTTCTACCAAAAAGCAGATATGCCCCTGGAGATGCGACAAATTCTGACCTACCGTAAGCTGATGGAGCTGGACTACTTTACCCCGCAGGCGGCAAAAGAGCTGCTCAAGCAATGGCAGCAGCAGGAAGAACAAGAACGCCGTCGGGCTTGAGAAAAGGACTACCTCCAGCAGAGTTTGGGCAGCCGAACCCTGGCAAGTGGGCTTGTTGAGCCAAGAGTTCCCGGTCTCCAGGTGGGGGAGCGTCTACGGGTAAAGGCCGCGATCCTGTAGGGCTTGGGCCACTCGGCCTACCCCTAGGGTGTAGGCAGCCAGTCGCAGCGACACTTGCCGCCGTTCTGCCTCCTGCACCACCCGTTCAAAGGCACGTACCATCAGACCTTCCATCTCTTGATTGACTCGCTCTTCATCCCAGAAGACGTAAGAGAGTCCCTGCACCCACTCCAGATAGCTCACCACCACTCCACCGGCATTGGTTAGGATATCCGGCAATACCTGGATCCCTCGCGATTCCAAAATCCGGTCGGCGGCAAGGGTGGTTGGCCCGTTGGCAGCTTCTGCCACAATCCGGGCTTGAATTTGGTGGGCATTGGCTTCGGTAATTTGATTTTCCAGAGCGGCAGGGATCAACACATCCGCTTTTTGCACCAGCAGGTCGGCATTGCTAATGGGCTCAGCTTGCGGAAAGCCCGCCATGCGGCCTCCCCGTTCCTTCATGTAAGCTTTGAGGGCGGGGATATCCAGTCCATTAGGATTGTAAAGGCCCCCAGAACTGCCGGAAACCGCCACAATTTTGGCTCCTGCCTGATGCAGCAAGCTGGCCGCTGCCCCGCCCACATTGCCAAAGCCTTGGATCAACACCGTTGCCCCTGCCAGGGATCCACCATGTCGGGCCAAGGCTTCCCGTACCGTGATCATCACCCCCCGTCCGGTGGCCAGTTCTCGCCCTCGGGATCCCCCAATCGAGAGAGGTTTGCCCGTCACCACTCCCGGCACCGCATGCCCGACATTCATGGAATAGGTATCCATCACCCAGGCCATCTCGCGGGCGGAAGTTCCCATGTCTGGAGCGGGAATGTCCTCTGCAGGGCCGATATCCTTGATCAGCTCGCTGGTATAACGGCGGGTAATGCGCTCCAGCTCCGAGACCGAATAACGCCTCGGATCGATAGGGATCCCCCCTTTGGCCCCACCGTAGGGAATGCCCATAAGGGCACATTTCCAGGTCGTAAACTACCCGACACCAACCGCTAGGCGGTACGGAGCGGGCTTTTAGTAGCCCTGCAGTTAGCAAGCCAACCACGAGCCTCTGGGGTGGTTTACAGCACCCCAATCGACCGTTACCAGTGCCTTAAACAACCGTTTCTGGTGTCCGCAGTATTATTATAGCATTCCTCCCGACACCGACCCTACGGGTACAGTGTGGGGCTCCTGCAATTTCTAGCTGAGGATCGCCACCCAGCCGGGATCCAGTTTCAGCTCGCCAGCTGCCCAATCTAGGTAGCTGCAGGCCTGGGCAAGGGGACAGATATGGGCGGGAGAGGGAGGGGCAGAAGAGGCCAGCGCAGGACTTGCAGCCATGGCGAAGAGAAGCAAGGGCTGTTTCCACACTATACCGCCGGGAACCGGAGAGGAACGTTCCGTAGCAAGCGTTACAAATAGTTGAGGATCTGCAGCAGAACAAAACAGAGGCCGGCACTGGCCAGGGGCACGGTCAGGTTATCCAACCCCCACCAAGAGAACACCTCCAACCCCATGGTTATCCCCCCCACCAAGAGGCTGATGGCCAGCAAAGGGGGGGAGAAGCCAAAGTACCCCAGCAGCAGAGCCGCAATCACCAAGCTGCTCACCGCCCACATGGTCAGGGATCCCTCCCAGCTTTTTTGAATGGATCCCAGTTGGTAGGAGTGTTTGCCCCAAGTTTTGCCCACCAACCCTGCCAAGGCGTCGGCCCACGTCATCACCAATATGCCGATCACCGCGAAAACCTGTCGCTGGGGACGCCAAAACCAAAACAGCAGCAGGCCAATGCTGATGGCGTAGAAACAGGTGCCAAAGCTGCGGCGACCGACTCCATTCAAGCTGGGCAAGATGGCCACCCGGTAGGAGAGCAGCGCCAAGCCGGCAAACACCAGAGAGAATCCCACCCCTAGCCAGCGAGGCACTTGCAAAGCCCAAGCCAACAAAATGATATTGCCCACACCAATGTGAATGGCCTTGCGCACCCATTCCCCGTCCACCTGCCGGGAGCGCAGCCATTCCGCAAAAGCAAATACGGCGGCCAGCCAGAGAGCATAGCAAGCAAGCTGCTGGGCCAGGCCCATGAAACGGCCTCAGAGGGTTTTCAAGTAGCTGAGCAGATCTGCCATCTCCTGAGGATCCGGCTGGAACTGGGGCATGGGAGGCGTTTTGCCACCGGTCACCTGCTGAATAATAAACCGATCCGAGCGGCGGCTGCTCACCCCCCGCAGACTGGGCCCCACTCGCCCATCCGCTTCTTCTCCGTGGCAGGCTGCACAGTTGAGGGCAAACAAGGATGCACCATGGCTAACCTGCCCCTGTAAGCTGAGGACGGCTTCCGTGTAGGGATCCAGACGAGCCCCGGCACCCAGCCAAGCCCAAGCGAATATCCCCAGCCCCAGGCTGAGGAGGGCAAGACCCAGCCGAGTTTTTTGAGACCAGACACTTGTAAAGAACTGCTGCAAGGATTTGAGGAAGGGTTGTAAACGCTGTTGGGATGAAGGCTGAAGTCGCTTTTGCTCAAACTCAACCCAACTGCCAGTTGACGACTGGCTGCTGCAGGATTGAGGAGTGTCTGAGAGGGAGGGAGGCACAGACAACGCTGAGAGAAACCGTTTCAATCTTTTACATTTCAACCAACACGATAACCCAGGAGCCCTTTCCTGCCAATAATCTGTAATGGCATTTACTTTTTCTTAATGGTTTGCCGAGCTGCCTGAGATTCCGATCCCTCTGAGAGGGTGCAGTTGGGAAAGAGCCGCTCCATCACCTCCGCTTGGGCCCAGGGATCCCGGTTGAGGCTGTGGATGGCATTGGCCCATGGAAAGTGCGCCTGCAGGCGGCGGTAGAGAGATAAATTACCATAAATGACGACCGCTGCCACCCGCTCCCGATGCTGTTGCAGCCAATCCAGCACATAGTTGGGCAAGGGATCCCGAAGGAAACCTTGGAAGATGAATCCTGGGGCGTTGTTTAGGGCAGCTTCCAGCCAAGGTAGGGGGGTAAGAGCATCGCTGAGCACAGGAAGCATGCCTAAGGCAGCCGGAACATGCAGGGCGGGAGATTGCAACTGCACATCGGCAGCACCCAAGGGGGGATCCTGCCAGATCCAGTTCAACCATCCGGGCTCTGCGGGCGGGCCGAGGGGCCGACCTCCTTCCACGCCACCACGGGCCATAGCCGCTTGACAGGGAGC
The DNA here is from genome assembly GCF_054060305.1 of Thermostichus sp. OS-CIW-31. Taxonomy (NCBI): domain Bacteria; kingdom Bacillati; phylum Cyanobacteriota; class Cyanophyceae; order Thermostichales; family Thermostichaceae; genus Thermostichus; species Thermostichus sp. OS-CIW-31. The sequence goes on from NZ_JBSSDA010000003.1 coordinate 29,396, forward strand.
AATATCCTTCTCGGCCAAGAGGGATCCCATCTGGGCAGCTCTGTGCAGAGCAGAGGGCAGGCTGGAGCGCCTGTTGAACAACTTTCCCAACGCCGAGTCCTTGGGGATGGGATCCCCCAGCAGCAAAGGCTTCAGTTGCTCGGCAGGAGAGCCACGGTTGAGGGCCGGATCCGTGGGATCCCTGGCCCCCATCCATCCGCCAACGGTGCTGAAATCCGTTTCCGCCAAGGCCGGCCACACCTGTTGGAGGAGAGCTGAGGCGGCAGGTAGGATTCGCTGTTTGGCCCGCAGAACCCGCGTCACCGACTGGGCAAGCTGGGCTGCGCTGAGGGATCCCTGTTGCACCGCTTCCAAAACGGCTGCCAAGGATGCCATCGGATCGGGGGGGGCCAAAATTAGGTCGGCACCGGCCTGGAAAGCCCGCACGGCCAATGAGTTGGGCCCGTTAGCATTGGCCAGCTCTGCCAAGCAGCCTTGATCGAGGCTGTCCACAACAATAAGCCCGCCAAACCCCCATTCCTGGCGCAACAGTTGGGTTAGCCGCCCCGGCAGCAGGGTGATAGGCCAGCGCTCATCCCACTCCGGCAGCACCACGTGGGAAACCAAGATCGCCCCCACCTGCTCCACCAAACCTCGAAAAGGCAGCCAAGGTCCCTCTTGGAGCTGGGCTAGGGTCAGGGTTAATCGGGGGCACCAGGGGGTGTCTGTTGTCTTTGGGGATGGCTTCAGTCCGGCCTGAACCGGATCCCTCCAGCCTTTGCCCGGAAAAGAGCTGGCTGTGGTTAGGATCCCGCCTGTGCTGCCCGGGGTGGCTTGCTCACATCCGCGCACAAAAGCTCGCGCCAGTTGCAAAGCAGACAGGGGATTCTCCGCCAGCGCCCCTTCCCCCAGCGGCTCTGCCACCGGGCTGAGCAACCAATTGATGCCGATGGCCGCCGCCTCCCGCGCCGTGATCCGCCCCCACTGCTCGGCCCAGCGCTCGGCTTCCGCCCCCAGGCGGCTCAACCCTAGAGGATGGGGGAAAGGGGTCGCCCCCTGCAGGGCCAGCCCCCGCCCGACCTCGGCTGCCACCAAAAGGGGCAGAGCCGCCCAAGACTGGGCCTCCTCGATCAGCAGCAGGGCCTCGGCCACGTGGCCATCCGTGAGCCAGATGCCCCCGATCCCCACCTCCTGGATAAGCCGTTTGAGGATCTCTCGGGGAGGAGACTGGGATCCCAGACGGGCCGAGACCGGCACCACCAACAGTTGGGCTACCTGCCGAGCTAGGGATAAGGGTCGATCCAGTTCCTCGAGCGGAGATCCGGAAACACTCATAGGCACAGCCGAAAGTTCGTCAGCAAGGGGAACTGCTCCCTTTGCAGAAACGCAGATCATGATAACCACTCCTGCCGGTTGTGGCTCGCACTTGGCTGCTGAGGGCTAACGAGAAAGCCGACAACGGTCACAGGTGCCACAAGGCAGGCCGGGCTGCTCCCCAGGGTAGCCAAAATAGGGCAAGATCGCCTGCCACCGACAGCCGCGAGTGTGGATCAGATCCTCTATACCCCGCCAGGGATCCTCTCGTCTTAAAGGCTGCCAACGGCGGTGCAACACCTGAAAGTGAAAGGGATCCGGCCAGTGCAGGCAGCCCATCTCCTGCAGCAGACCCAAGGCCACCCGTGCCTCTCCGGGGGGCAGATCGGCGTAGGATCCCTGCTGGGGTAGGGTTTGGAGCAGGTGGCGTGCTCGGGCCTGAAGGCGCTCCTGCTGGGAATAGAAATAGGCTTGGCGCCGGCGATCGCTGGGATCCAGCATGCCCGTCGGCTCCGAGACCAGCATCAGGGCCCGGCAAGGGCCACCATCCCGACCGCCTCGTCCCACCTCTTGCAAATAATCCATCAAGCTGGGCGGGGGATGAAAATGCAGCACCCAACGCACATCCGGCTTGTTGATCCCCATGCCGAAGGCGTTGGTGCAGACCAGAAAGCGCAGTTCCCCCTGCAGCCAGGCCCGTTCCAGCCGACGGCGGGATCCCGCTTCCAGCCCCCCGTGATAGGTGGCGGTTTTCAAGTTCTGTCGGCCCAGCCACTCGGCCAGCTCTTCCCCATCCCGTCGGGTGCGCACATAGACCAGACCCGACCCGGGATTCTCGCCCAGGAATCGCAGCAGACGACGACGGCGATCCGCCGGGCTCCAGGCTATCGCCACATTGAGGGAGAGGTTGGCCCGCAGGGGATCGGCGCGAATGCACTCCGGATCCCGCAGCTCTAGGATTTGGCTGAGGCGGCTGCAGGTTTGGGGGTCAGCCGTGGCGGTAAAAGCGGCGATGGGAAAAAAGGACTTCACCGGGGCCAGAGCCGGGCGCAGCAATCCCAGACGGCGGTAGTCGGGCCGGAAGGATCCCCCCCAATGCACCAACGTGTGGGCCTCATCCACGATCAGGCCGTTGATTTGCACCTGAGGCTGTTGCAGCCGTTGCCAAACGGGGGGGCTGAATAGGGTCTCCGGCCCCAGATAGAGCAGGCGCAGTCGGTTTTCCTCAAGGGCCTTCAACACCCGCTTGCGCAGGGCTGGATCCAGTTCGCTGTGGAGACAGGCTGCCGGCAGCTTGCGTTTCCAAAGATCCTGAACTTGGTCTTCCATGAGGGCGATCAGGGGCGAGACCACCAGCGTCACCCCTGTTTGCAGCAGGGCTACTAGCTGAAAGCACAGGGATTTGCCAAACCCCGTCGGCAACACCACCAGCGCGTCGCGCTTGTCCAGCAGAGCGCGGATCACCTGATCCTGGGGTGGGCGCAGCCTCTCGTAACCCCAGTGTTGCTTGAGGGCGCGCTGAATCTGCTGCCAATCTTGCAAACGGCAACCCCCTTTTCAACAATTTCCTTCAGCAATCTACAGCGATTTCGGGAGAAGCTGTCTTATAGGCTATTTCAAATCCCGCTGAACCTGCTAGCTCCCCTCTCCCAAGGGGTGAGGGCGCAGAGGATCGGCCCCACCGGCTTGCCTGTAGGGGATCCCTGTCACACCTATCCCCGTGTCCAGGGGGCTGGGATCAGGATCCCCGGCAGAGAAGGGATTCTCACCTGCTGCGTGGGTGAAGGTGTCGATGGCGGCGGGCTTGTGCGATCCTAGAGCTGGGACTTCCCGCCTGCTTCGATACTTTTCCCATGACTGCCCTCGACTCCTCGCGCCTGCTCCAGCCCAGAACGGCCTCTGTTCACCGTCGCACTGGAGAAACGGATGTCCAAATTCATCTGAACCTGGATGGCAGCGGGCGCCATGAGATCGATACTGGGATCCCCTTTTTGGATCACATGCTGGCCCAGCTCAGCACCCACGGGTTGATCGATTTGCAGATCAAGGCCATAGGGGATCTGCACATCGACGATCACCACACCAACGAAGATGTGGGCATCACGCTGGGACAGGCTCTGGCGCAGGCTCTGCAGGATCGGCGTGGCATTCATCGCTTCGGCCATTTTTGGGCGCCTTTGGATGAAGCTTTGGTGCAGGTGGTGCTGGATTTCTCCGGGCGTCCTCACCTCAGCTATGGCCTGGAGCTGCCCACAGAGCGCATTGGCCGCTACGAAACCCAGTTGGTGCGGGAGTTTTATCAGGCGGTGGTCAACCACGCCCAGCTTACCTTGCACATTCGCCAAGCTGCCGGTCTCAACGCCCACCACATTGTCGAGGCCAGTTTTAAGGCGTTTGCCCGTGCCCTGCGCATGGCTGTAGAACGGGATCCCCGCCGACAAGAAGGGATCCCCAGTTCGAAGGGAGTACTCTAGGCATGAACTGGCCACGGAGACTGTTGGCCTTGGCTCTGGGATTGGGGACAGTTTTCTTCGGTCTGGGCCAGATGGGGGGTGCAGAGCGCTTGGGGGTGTTTCTGCCGCCTTTGTTTGATTGAGTTCTCCTTGCCCGTGGAGGATCTGGCCCAGTTTGCTCACAATGGCACGGTGAGCCGGCAGTTGGATTTTTATCTGCGGCGGCTTACGCCAGAGCAGCAGGCAGCTTTGGCAGATTTGCTCACACGCGATTTTGATCCCAGCACCTCTGCGCACTACTTTGATTCGAGACGTAAACTACCCGGCTCCGACCGCTAGGCGGTACGGAGCGGGCTTTCAGTAGCCCTGAGCCTGTTCTGCTCTACCAGAGAACAAAACAGGCCCGAACCTCTAGGCTGGTTTACGACAGTCCCCAAGAGCGCAATTACGTTTGCACCATTCAAGTCCGCATCTCCTTCCCATCCACAGTGCCCACACTTGAACGACTTACCACTGCGATAGGATTGCGCAGGGTCGGGATGGATGTGCAAACACCGGTGGCAGGTCTGCGACGTGTAGGCAGGCGGAACAAGAATCAGAGAAACCCCTGCAACCCTCGCCTTGTATTCCAGAAATTGACGTAGTTGGTAGAACGCCCAACTGTTGGCCCTGCGCCTTTCGGTTTTGCTGCGTGGCTGTTGATTGACCCTTTCCCGGATCCCTGTCAGGTCTTCCAGAGCGATAGCGCTGTTGGTAGCCTTTGCCCTGGAGACAATAGCTTTGGAGATGCGATGATTGACCCACGCCTGAAAGCGCCTCTCCTTGCCAGACAGCCGTTGCAGCAGTTGACGGCATCTGCGCCGCGAACTGCGTGTGCCCTTACTGGCTTTGCGTTGGAGTACCGCCCTCAACCGGGAGTAGTGGTCTCGGACTCTGTTCAACTGCTGTCCATTCCAGTGATCTCCTTCCGATGTATGGGCAATATCTGTCCTTCCCAAGTCCACCCCGATCACCTTGTCGGTATCTTGTTGCTTGGGTGGTTTTTTCTCTACGCAAATCTGGATGTAGTAGGAGCCATCTTTGCGCTTGACCAGGGTGGCAGCTTTTGGGTTGGAACCAGCCAGCATCCCACGCTGGTAGTTGCCAATGGCCAGTTCAAAGCGTTCTCTCCCTTCCACCGTGGTCAGCGACACCGTCCAGTCTTTTTGACGGAACGAAAAGATACGGGCGTCGTAGGTAACAAAGCCGCTCTTAAACTCCTTGACGGGACGCTTTTTCTGCTTAGCCACTTTGCGGGAACCCGCTACCCGTCTGCACACCTGTTGAGCCAAGTTACTGGACAAGCCGAACCGGGCTCGAATCTCGTAGTAGCAAAGGGATTGGAGTTTGACCGCGTTGACTACTTTTTCTGGTGTGTTTTGGTTGACCCAGTTCAATGCCTGTACAAAGGCATCCATCGTCGCGTCCAATTTGGCGGCTTGCGACGGGGACACCTTGAGCTTACAGGATATGGTCAGGACTTGGCTCATAAGTTCATTGTACTTCATCAAAGCGCATTCCTCCCGACACCGACCCTACGGGTACAGTGCGGGGCTCCTGCGATTTCTAGCTGAGCGGAGATCTCGTTTGCGCTGGCGCTGCGGAGCAATATGGCAACTCTGTTTTGGGCTTTGATCCCGGCTACCCTGCGCTCCACTACCCCTCTGTTGCTCACGGCCTTGGGGGGCATGTACTCCGAACGCAGCGGCGTGGTCAATATTGCCCTGGAGGGGATCATCTTGTTTGGGGCTTTGGCGGCGGCGGTAACCACCCAACGCCTGGAAGCTTCCCTTCTGGCCCAGACTCCAGCAGCTCAGGTGGGTTGGATCCCTTGGGTGGGTTTGTTGGCCGGCGCCTTAGGGGGGGTGGCCATTGCCTTTGTGCATGCGCTGATGTGCATCCGCTACAGAGCCGATCAAATTGTCAGCGGCACTGCCATCAACCTGTTGGCCATGAGCGTGCCTTCGCTGGTGCTGCAATCGTTCTACGGCAACACCACCAACTCTCAAGAAATTGTCAATCGGCTGCCGCTGTGGCATGGGTTTAGCCCCTTGGTGTATCTGGCCTTTCTGTTGGTGCCAATCTCCTGGTGGTTGCTGTTCAAAACACCCTGGGGCTTGCGGCTGCGAGCGGTGGGAGAGCATCCTCAGGCTGCTGCCACCATGGGGGTGGATGTCCTGGGTATGCGCTACGCGGCGGTGCTGCTCTCCGGCCTGTTGGGGGGCCTGGCGGGGGCCTACCTTTCCATTGGCTTTTTGAACCAGTTTGTCCGCAACATGTCAGCAGGAAAGGGCCTTATCGCCTTGGCAGCGATGATCTTTGGCAAGTGGCACCCCTTCGGGATCCTGGGCGCGACGCTGTTGTTTGGGGCCACCGACGCCCTGGCCATTCAACTGCAAGGGGGAGATGTGATGCCGCCCGTGTTGATCCAGGCGTTGCCCTTTGTGTTGACGATGGGGGTTCTATCGGGAGTGCTGAGCCGCACCCGCCAAACCCGCCCGCCGGCTGCCCTGGGCAAAATCTACAGCAACTGAGAAAGAGCCCAGAATTAAGATCCAAGTTGCGGGCTTGGGCAGCAGTTAGTCAGGTGATCGGGGTCGATTGCACATCCCTGGTGGGTGCGCTAGTTCTGGACGCGATTCTCGGTGTGGGCCTGTTGGCTCCCGCCTCAGCAGTCCAGATGGGGCAAAGTCTGTCCGGTAGGGATCCCCATTTAGGTTTATTCTGGACTTAGCCATCTTTCCAGAGTTGCACCTCAGCTTGTGCGGGATCCAGAGTCGAAAACGGTTTCACCCTATCGGGATTCCGGCAGTTGCCAACCCTGGAGGCTCTTGTTCCGAGCAGTCGGTAAATCTATGTTAGGGGGGGATGAAAACCATGGACATTGATCTTCGTCCGCTGATCGTTCTGTCGCCCATTGTTTTGGTGGTTGCCTGGGCTGCCTACAACATCATCAAGGCTGCCATCAAGGGGGAGGCCAAGCTCTTCGGCGAAAAAGGCAACAACCCCTTTGGCAGAGGGGGGAGCTGAACGTGCGGATCCGCTCACAGCCGGCAGGCTCAGTATGCTAGGTGAGGAGACCCAGGCAGCGGTAACCCCTTCCGAGGGAGCCCGCTCAACATCCGCCGATGTGATTGTCATCGGGGCGGGAGTGGCCGGTTTGGTGTGTGCAAGGCAACTGCTGCGGGCAGGGTTGCGGGTTCTGGTGCTGGAAAAATCGGCGGGCTTGGGCGGGCGCATGGCCACCCGTCGAGTTGAACATGCTGGACAAACGGTGCCGGTGGATCATGGAGCTCAATACCTGACCGCCGACTCGGATGGCTTTCATCGCTGGGTGAAGGAGCTGCTGGGCCTGGGGCTGCTGACGGAATGGACGCGCTCGCTGCATGTGCTGGATCGAGAAGGGCTGCGCCCGGAGGATCCCAACGATGAAAAACCGCGCTATGTCTGCCCTCAGGGCATGACGACGCTGGCCAAACACCTGGCTGCCCCGCTGTCGGTACACACCCAAACTCGTGTGGTCAGCCTCAAACCTTTGGTAACCACCTGGCAATTGAAAGCGGAGAACGGCCAATGCTACGAGGCTGCTGCCTTGGTGGCGACAATCCCGGCCCCCCAGTTGCTGCCTTTGCTCCGCGAAGGGATCCCTTCGGCTGAAAACCTGTTGCCTCTGCTGGAATCCGCCCAGTATCTACCCTGCCTTGCGGTTTTGGCGGGCTACTCTGAGCATACGCCGCCTTGGAAGGGGATCAAGTGCTTGGAGGATCCGATGTTGGCCTGGCTGGGACTGGACAGCAGCAAGCGCCTGCAGCCGCTCCCGCCTGTGGTGGTCTTGCATGGGGGGGCGGAGTGGTCATCTCTGTACTTGGAGGCCGGCCCCTCTGAGCTGGAAAAGGCCGGTCGAGAATTGCTGGCCCACGCGGCCCAACGGCTGGATCCCTGGTTGGCTTCGCCACAATGGATGCAGGTGCACCGTTGGCGCTACGCTTTGCCTTTGGAAACCACGGGATTGGCCAGCTTAAGCACCCGTGTGCCGGTTTCCGCTGCTGAGGGATTGCCTTTGGTTTGTGCCGGCGATTGGTGCGCCGGGGGTCGCATAGAGGGGGCTTGGCTCTCAGGGCAAGACGCTGCCAAAACCCTGCTTGGAATGCTTTCCGGGAAATGAGGGGATGCAGAGGGTATGCACAGGCCGACCCGGTCGGCAGGGCAAGTGCCTGACCTGGCGCAGGACAGAGATGACGGCAAGACCACTGGGAGGGTAGGCTGAGGGCCGCTGAGAATTTCCACCCTCTGGGCCGGGGAGTGTGTCAAGCTAAAGGGTGGATCCCCCGGCAGATGCTCTCCTCTCCACTCATGTCCAGAATCTGTACAATCTACCGCCGTGCGCAATTTGCCGCCAGCCATCGGTACTGGTTGCCCGAACTCTCAGAAGCCGAGAACTTAGCCCGCTTTGGCCCCAATGCCCGTTTTCCCGGCCATGGCCACAACTATGTGCTGGAGGTGGGCATGAGTGGTGAGGTGGATGACTATGGGATGGTGCTCAACCTCTCGGAGGTGAAGCAGGTGATCCGGCAGCGGGTGATTCAAGATCTCAACTTTGCTTATCTAAATCAAGCTTGGCCGGAGTTTGCCCAAACCTTGCCCACTACCGAGTTTATCGCTTACGTGATTTGGCAACGCCTGGCCGATGCCTTGCCCCTAACCAGCGTCCGTCTGTACGAAGATCCTGAGCTTTGGGCCGAATACCGAGGAGAAGCCATGCAAGCCTACTTGACTGTTGCCACCCATTTCAGCGCCGCCCACCGCTTGGCTCTGGATCACCTGAGTTTTGAAGAAAACAGCGCCATCTACGGCCTCTGTGCCCGTCCCCACGGCCACGGCCACAACTACGGCCTGGAGATCACCGTCAAGGGATCCATCGACCCGCGCACGGGGATGATCGTGGACTTGGCGGCCCTGCAGCGGCTGATCGAGGAGCAGGTGGTGAAGCCGCTGGATCACACCTTTTTGAACAAAGACATTCCCTACTTTGCCCAGGTGGTGCCTACTGCCGAAAACATCGCCCTCTACATCCAGCGGCTGCTGACTCTGCCCCTGCGGGAGCTGGGGGTGCAGTTGCATCGGGTTCGCCTGCAGGAGAGTCCCAACAACAGCAGCGAGGTCTACGGGGAGTTTCCGCTGGAAGAGCTGCTCAACTCCTCAGAAGGACAAGATGTGGCTTCTTCCGCTTCTGGCAGCCGTATTGCCATGCAGGGCTGATGCGGCCATCATGTTGGATCTGGTTAAGCTGAGCGGGCAAATTCCTGCGTTCACCCGGCACCTGCAACAGGAGTCGAAAGCCAGCCAAGAACGCCTCCGCCAAGCCTGGCAAGTTTTCGAGCGCTGGCAGCAGGAGCCGCAGGTTTGGCAGTCCCGCTGGGTGGAGTGGGGATCCCATCTGTCGTTTGTTTGCGCCAGCCCCGCCGAGCCGCCGGAAGCCTGGGGATCCCTGCCCAAGGTCGAGCCTCTGCAGGGGCGACACACGGTGGTGGCCACGGATGGATCCCAGATTTTGCCCAGTCACCACGAGATTGCCTACTGCTCGCTGATCAATGTTGGGCGCGTGGTTCTCCACTACGGCACCCAGGAGTGGCCGCTGTTGGACAGCCAGCCCCTGCTGCTGTATGGAGATGGGCCCCTTGCCCAGCAAAACCGCTCAGACTCCCCTCTCTCGGAACCGCGGGCAGAAGGGTTGCCGAGGGCCCCCCTTAACCGGCGAGACTCTCGCCCGCAGCGCGCTCCAGGTGAACGCAATCCTACCAGCGGCACGGAGTCCTCGTTGGGGCTGGAAGAGATACTGGCCTTACGACGCTCCCAAGCGGAACTGGAGGAGCTGGCTCGTTTGGCCCTGTCGGTGCCCCGTCGCCGCATCACGCTGGCGCTCTTGGATGGATCCCTAATCCCTTGGGGACTGGAGCCTCTGCCCCAGTCGGCCCGGCGCCCCTGGTTGGATCCCATTCTGGCGACCTTGGAGCAGTTGCGGGCGGCCCGCATTCCTCTCGTGGGCTACATCAGCGCCTCCCGCAGCAGCGAAACCCTCAACTACCTGCGCTTGGGGCTGTGCCCGTACCTGGGCTGTGACTGCTACCGCTACTGTCCCGGCGAGAAGTCTCCTCCCTGCCATCCCTTCGCCCCCCTGGCAGACCGCGTCTTTTGGGGATCCCTGCTGCAGCCGGGAGAGCGCAGCCCCCTTTGGCGCAGCGGCGCCAGCGTGTTGGACGCCTTCGGGGAACACCACGTCCACTGTTGTTACCTCAATGTTGGCGAGGGATCCCTGGGCCAAGCCGAAATTGCTCGCCTGGAGTTTCCCGCTTGGGTGGTCCAGGATGCGGAGTTGCTGCAGCGGGCTCTGGCAGGGGTGCTGAGCCAAGTGCACAAGGGCTTTGGCTACCCCATCGCCTTGGCGGAAGCCCATCATTTGGCGGTGGTGAGAAGCGGGGATCGGCAGCGGTTTTTTGCCTTGATCGAGCAGGAGCTGCTCCGGGCCGGCCTGCGCCACGTGGCCGTCTCCCGCAAGGAAGCCCAGAAGCGGAGTGGCATTGCCTGAACCGACGCCGGGGATCCCTGGCACCCAAGAGAAGGCTGTAGCCTATTGAGGGGATCCCCATTCAACGGCTAGGGTTGCCAAGGTGTCCCAATCCTGTCTCTGTTGCCGACATGACCGACATGATGATCCGAGCCCCTCTGCGCAGCCTCATCTCCCCCCTCACCCACGACCCCCTTTGGTACAAAGATGCAATCATCTACGAGCTGCCGGCACGGGCCTTTTTCGACAGCGACGGCGATGGCGTGGGCGACTTCCAGGGCCTGACCGAAAAGCTGGACTACTTGCAAGAACTGGGGATTACAGCCGTCTGGCTGCTGCCGTTTTTCTCCTCGCCTTTAAAAGATGACGGCTACGACGTTTCTGACTTTACCAGTGTTCACCCTGACTTGGGCACCCTAGAAGACTTCAAGATCTTTCTGGAGGCTGCCCATAAGCGGGGGATCCGCGTCATCATTGAGCTCATCCTCAACCACACTTCGGATCAGCACCCCTGGTTTCAGCGGGCCAGACGAGCTGCCCCCGGCACCCCCGAGCGGGACTTTTACGTTTGGAGCGATACCCCCGAAAAGTACAAAGAGGCCCGCATTATCTTTCAAGACTTTGAAGCCTCCAACTGGACCTGGGATTCAGCGGCCAAGGCCTACTACTGGCACCGCTTTTACTCCCACCAGCCAGATCTCAACTACGACAACCCCGCCGTACAAAAAGCCATGTTCGAGGTGGTGGACTTTTGGCTGAGCTTGGGGGTAGATGGCATGCGGCTGGACGCGGTGCCTTATCTCTACGAGCGGGAGGGCACCACCTGCGAGAGCCTACCGGAGACCCATGCCTTTCTCAAGGTTCTGCGCCGACACATTGACCAAAGGTATCCTGGCCGCATGCTGCTGGCGGAGGCCAACCAGTGGCCAGAAGATGCTGTGGCCTACTTCGGCGATGGGGACGAGTGCCACATGGAGTTCCACTTTCCCCTCATGCCACGGCTGTTTATGGCCATCCAGATGGAGGATCGCTTCCCCATCATTGACATCCTGCAACAAACCCCTCCCATTCCTGAAACCTGCCAGTGGGCCCTCTTCCTGCGCAACCACGACGAGCTCACCCTGGAGATGGTCACTGACGAGGAGCGGGACTACATGTACCAGGTGTACGCCAAGGATCCCAACGCGCGGGTGAACCTGGGGATCCGCCGCCGCTTGGCCCCCCTGCTGGGCAACAGCCGCCGCCGCATCGAGCTGATGAACAGCCTGCTGTTTTCTCTGCCCGGCACGCCGGTCATCTACTACGGGGACGAGATCGGCATGGGGGACAACATCTACCTGGGGGATCGCAACAGCGTGCGCACCCCCATGCAGTGGAGCGCCGACCGCAACGCCGGCTTTTCGCGGGCCAACCCTCAGAAGCTCTACCTGCCCATCGTCATCGACGCCGAGTACCACTACGAAGCTGTCAATGTGGAGGCGCAGCGAAACAACCCCCATTCCCTGTGGTGGACCATGAAGCGGCTCATCGCCGTGCGCAAGCGATTCCAAGCTTTTGGCCGCGGCTCCTTTGAGCTGCTCCACCCAGAAAACCGCAAGGTGCTTGCCTTTGTGCGAGCCTACCGCGGCGAGCGCATCTTGGTGGTGGCCAACCTCTCCCGCTACGCCCAGTGGGTGGGGCTGGATCTATCGCCGTGGGAAGGATTGATCCCGGTGGAGATCTTTGGCCACACCGAGTTTCCCCCTATTGGGCGACTGCCCTATTTCCTAACGCTAGGCCCCCATTCCTTTTACTGGTTTTCCCTTGAGCCCAAAACGGAGACCATCCACCTCAGCCCCAGCAAAGCGGAGGAGCAGGAACGCCTGGTCCCTCTGGTTGTTCAAAGTGGTAGTCCTCTGGTTGTTCAAAGTGGTAGTTGGGACAGTCTCTTGCAAGGGGAAAGCCAAAAGCAGCTGGAGGCAGTCTTGGCGGACTACCTCTACCGCTGTCGTTGGTTTGGCTCCCAAAACCGCCAGCTCCAGGCGATCCATATCCTGCAGGCTATCCCCTGCCGCCGAGAAGAGGAGTCCTTGCTGGGCAGCCAGATCTTGCTTCTCCAGGCCGAGTTTATCGAGGGCGATACGCAGCTCTACTCTCTCCCTGTGGGCTATGCCACCCAAGAAGCAGCCGTACACCTGCGCCTAGAGATGCCCCAGGCGGTCATCCTCCCTGTGCAAGTGGCCGGAGGGCCGGCGGGAGTAATTTTCAACGCTCTGGCTGACAAAAGCTTCTTGCTGCGGCTGCTGCAGCTAATTGCCCAGCAGGGCCGCCTGCGTCACCGTCAGGGAGAGCTCTGGGCCACTAGCTTTGCTGCCCTTGAGCATGACCTGGAACCCCGCCTCCTCAAGGCGGAGCAGAGCTACACCTCCGTTGTCTATGGCAACCACTACCTCCTCAAGCTCTACCACCGGGTGGCCGAGGGGGTAAACCCAGAGCTGGAGATAGGCCGCTACCTGCTGGAGCACCATCCCCAGGTGCGCGTGCCACGGCTGCTGGGATCCCTGGAGTATCGCCGTCGTCGCGGGGCCCGTGGGTTTGATCCCGCCGATCAGCCCATTACCCTGGCCATTTTGCAGGAGTACATCCCCAACGAGGGAGATGCCTGGCACTACACCCTGGACAGCCTGGGGCAATTTTTTGAGGCGGTGCTGGTTCACTACCAAGAGGTGGATCCCGTGCCCGTGCCGCAGGGATCCTTCTTGGAGCTTTCCCAACAGCCCTTGCCGGAGCTGGCCTACGCCACCATCGGCAGCTACCTAGAATCGGTGCGGATCTTGGCCAAGCGCACCGCCGAGCTGCACATCGCCCTGGCTGCCGCTCGCGTCAGCGGGACGGAGTCCTTTACGGAGAACAAAGACTTTGCCCCAGAGCCTTTCTCCAGCCTGTACCAGCGCTCCGTTTACCAGTCCATGCGCAACTTGGTGGGGCAGGTGTTTCCGCTGCTGTTCGCGTCAGCGGGACGGAGTCCTTATAAGCAGCTCCCCAAGCTGCCGGAAGCAGAGGCCAACTTGGCTCGGGCTGTTTGCGACCAAGAAGGGGAAATCATGAGCCGCTTCCGCCTGATCCTGGAGCGGAAGATCACCGCCCTGCGTACCCGCTGCCACGGGGATTATCACCTGGGCCAGGTGCTGTTTACCGGCAAAGACTTTGTCATCATCGACTTTGAAGGGGAGCCGGCCCGCTCTTTGGGCGAACGGCGTCTCAAGCGTTGCCCCTTACGGGATGTGGCGGGGATGCTGCGATCCTTCCACTATGCTGTCCACACAGCTTTGCGCCAGCAACTGGAGAGCGGCTTGGTCTGCGCCGACCACTGCCCCGACATGATGCGGTGGGCCCAGTTTTGGCACCGCTGGGTCTGCGCGGGCTTTTTGGCCGAATATCTGCAGGTGGCTTCCCAAGCGGCTTTTTTGCCCCGCAGCCTGCAAGAGATAGAGGTGTTGTTGGACGCCTATCTGCTGGAAAAAGCCATTTACGAGCTGGGCTATGAGTTGAACCACCGCCCCGAGTGGGTGGAGATTCCCCTGCGCGGGATCCTGCAGTTGCTGGGCATTTCCACCAAGGTTTAGGGGATCCTGTCGGCAGGCCATTTGGGGTGAGCGACTGGGGGACAAGCATGTGTGGACGGTTTAGCCTGGGAGTGGCGCCAGAAGTGCTGAGGCAGCATTTTGGCTTGCCGGCGGCAGCCCAAGAAAGGGCAGCTGTCCCCCGGTATAACATCGCTCCTTCTCAGCCGGTGCTGGCGGTGGTGGCGGGATCCCTTCAGCGCGAGGCAACCCATTTTCGCTGGGGCTTGATCCCCGCTTGGAGCCGAGCTCCTCAGGCCGGGTTGATCAATGCTCGTTCTGAAACGGTGGCCGAGAAGCCTTCTTTCCGCGAAGCTTTCCGCCGTCGTCGCTGCCTGATCCCGGCAGATGGCTTCTACGAGTGGGCCGACCAGGGTACAGGCAAGAAGGGCAGACAACCCTACTGGTTTCACCTGCTGGATCGACCGGTATTTGCCTTTGCCGGGATTTGGGAACGCTGGCGCAGCCCAGAGGGAGTGGAGGTGGAAACCTGTGCCATCCTCAACACCGCTGCCAACCGCCTGATGCGGCTTTTTCACGAGCGGATGCCCGTGATTTTGACGGAAAACGACTACGACCTTTGGCTGGATCCCCAGGTGCAGGATCCCAAGCTGCTTTTGCCCTTGCTCCGCCCCTACCCAGCAGAAGCCATGGTGGCTTATCCGGTCAGCACCTATGTGAACAACCCCCGCCACGAGGATCCCGCTTGCCGTGCTCCTATCGGAGAAGCAGTGCAGGGATCCAGCCTCAGCGAGCCCGCTGGTAGCGCATCCCCGGCAGTTGTACCAGCCAGCCTTCCAATTCCATAAGCAGCAGGGTACTGGAAAGGGTGGCAATATCCATCTGGCTAGCCTGGGCCAGGGCATCGAGGCTGAGGATGCCCTCCCCTAGCAGCTGCCAGAGCAGTTGCTGTTGGGGATCGCTGGGGCCAGTGGACGAGGGCTGCTTTAGCACAGGGGATCCCTGGAGGAGGCCCAAGTCTTTCAACAGCTCCTCGATCCCCAGGATCATGCCGGCGCCACTGCGGATGAGGTGGAGACAGCCACGGGCCGCCGCCGTGTCGATATTCCCCGGCAACGCATACACTTCCCGACCGTAGTGGTTGGCCAGGTGAGCAGTAATTAGCGCTCCCGAGGTTTCCGGAGCCTCCATCACCAAAGTGGCGCGGCAGAGGCCGGCAATGATGCGGTTGCGCTGGGGAAAATGCTCCTTGGCCGGTGGCGTGCCGGGGGGATATTCGCTGAGGATGGCCCCTTGGGCCAGGATGCGCCGGTAGAGAGCTTGATGGTGAGCTGGGTAAACTTTGTCCACCCCCGTTCCCACCACGGCCACCGTCTTGCCGCCGGCATCCAGACAGGCCTGGTGGGCAATGCCGTCGATCCCCGTTGCCAGCCCCGAGACCACCACACAGCCAGCTTCCGCCAGGGCAGCGCTGACTTTCTGGGTCCACTGTCGACCGTAGGCCGTAGGGGCGCGGGTGCCGACGATGGCAATAGCCGGCTGTTGCCAATTGGGACATTCTCCTAGGGCATAGAGAATGGGCGGGGGATCTGGCACCTCCCACAGCAGCGGTGGATAGTCCGGATCTGCAGGCGTGAGAAAGGGGATCCCCGCTTTGAGGGTTTCCTCCAGGATCTGCTCGGGATCAAGGCCAGGACGGGCAGAGACAATAGCCTGGGCCAGGGTGGGGCCAATGCCTTCCACCTGCCGCAGGGCCGGGGCATCCGCTTGCCAAGCCCGCTCCAGGGATCCAAAAAACTCCGCCAGCCGCTTGAGCCGGTGGGGGCCAATCCCTTTGATGCGGGCCCAAGCTAGCCAGTAGGGCCGCTCCCGTTCTTCATGGCCTGGCCCACGGGAAGGCTCCCTCTTGCCAACAGGATCTGAAGGGGAAAGGGGAAAAGACAATTTAGCTCTGCGCAGTAGTGGCTGTATCTTAAATGATTGGCAAAAGGAACGCTTGGCAAAAAAGCAGGAGATGGGTAGATGTCAGGGTTGGATCCCGCCGGTAACCTTCAAGGATCAAGGCAGCTGCGGTTTGGGCGGATGCGCCAAGCTTGGGTGTGGGGGGCCTATCCCCTGCTGTGGCTGTTGACCTGGGTGGGATCCCGCTCGGCCCAGCCCCAGTTTTTGGGGATCCCTGCTTGGTACTGGGGGGCAGGGCTGGCCGTGCTGCTGCTGGTGCCCTTGAATCTTTACATTGTGCGCGTTTGCTGGCCTGGAGATGACTGACAGCATTTTAAGTTTGGGTGTGGTGGGGGTGTACTTGCTGCTGCTGGCAGCCATCGGCTTCTGGAGCTATCGCCACAGCGGCCAGGATCCGGTGAGCTATTTTTTGGCAGGGCGGGGGTTGGGATCCCTGGCTCTAACCTTGACGACGCTGGCGACGCTGCTCAGTGCCTTTACCTTCATTGGGGTGCCAGCGGATGCCTATACCCACGGCCTAGGGATCTTCCTGGGGGTGGGAGTGACCACCGCCTTCATTTCGGGGCTGTTTTTGTGGGTGGGCTACCGGGTATGGCTAGCAGCCCAACACTTTGGCTTCATCACCCCTTCCGAGTTTTTCGGCCACCGCTTCAACAGCCCTCTTTTGGCTCTACTCTACTGCCTTAGCGCCCTGACGTTTACCGCCCCCTACATCAGCATCCAGATCATTGGCGGAGCCCGCACCCTGGCGGCTGTCTTGGGGGAGGGGATCCCCTACTGGCCCTTGGCGGTGGTGGTGGCGCTGGTGATCTTGGGGTATGTGCTCTTTGGCGGATCCCAGGCGGTGGTCTGGACGGACGTGGTGCAGGGGATCATCTTGATTCTGGGGATGGGGGTGGCCTTTGTTGCAGTGGCTTTCTCCCTAGGGAGAGAAGCGGGTAGCGAACTGGATCCCTGGCTGAGCTTGCCCGGCCCCCAAGGACGCTGGAGCTGGCAAGGGTTACTCGGCAATCAACTGCTGTTTTTCATGGCCACGCCCCTTTTCCCACAATTTTTCCAGCGCTTTTACATGGCCAGGAGTGCTCATCCCTTCAAGACCCTGATGGTAGTCTGGCCGCTGCTGATTCTGCTGGTCTTTTTCCCGGCAGCTCTTCTTGGGGTTTGGGGCCGCCTGGCTTTTCCCGGCCTGGAGAAAACGGATCAGATTATGCCCCTGATGTTGCAAACCCTGCCCAGCGGCGTAGCAGCGGTGGTGATTACGGCGGCCCTGGCTGCTCTCATGTCTACAGCTGACTCCCAGCTTCTCACCGCCAGCTCCCTAGTGACGCGGGATCTGGTGGTTACCTTCTTCAGGCGCCAGCTTTCCCCCCACCAAGAAGAGTTGCTAGGCCGCTGGGTGGTGCTGGGGATCGGCCTAGCTTCCTTTGTGATTGCTCTTAACCCGCCGGGGCTGATTGTGGAGATCGCCACCTGGAGCTTTCAGGGAAATGCCATGCTGTTCCCAATCCTGATAGCCGGTCTGTACTGGAAGCGGGCTACCCGCGCTGGGGCTGTAGCCGGGGCCCTCGTCTCCAGTGGCCTGACTTTAGGTTGGCTGTCGGGTCTGTTGCCGCGGGCTTGGACAGGGGGCTGGTTACCCGTAATCCCGGCAGTGGTGATCGGCAGTGGGGTGTTAATTGGCGTAAGCTTGCTTACCCAGCCGCCCAAGGAGCAGGTGACCGCCTACTACGAGGAAGGGCCTTGGGGAGAGTAGGTTATTCTTTATCGATCAGCTCAATCAACGCTTTTCCAGGTCTGCCGGTAGCCAGCCAGCTTGAGCCAGGCCGTTGAGAAATGCGAAAGTCCCTCCTAGAAAAAGCAAGCCCATCAGCCCGGCCAAGGGGTTGCCGCCGATCCCGGTCAGCCACTCGGGCACCCTGCCGGTGTAGTCTATCCAGGCCAGATTGTTGACCCAGGCCATGCCCCATACCCAACCCGCGTGCAGCCCTAGGCTAAGGCCCAGCTTGTTTTGGTTCCAGACCCTCGCCTGCACCAGCAGCAGTCCCATTAGCCACAGCCCCGGCAATTGCGGCCAAGTGGCCAGAATTTCCGGCCAAGGCTTGAGGAAATGGGCCACAGCAAAGAGGAAGCTGGATCCCCACTGCGCCCCGGCGCGGCCGTAATCTAGCGCCATCTCCTGCAGCAGCCAGCCGCGAAAAAACAGCTCCTCCGCCAGCGCCACCCCCAAGCCCAAAAGCAACCCCAGCAACCCATAGACCAGCAGGGATCCCCCTCCTACCGCCCTCCAACTCAGCCAACCCAGGGATCCCTCCAGGCCAAACAGCAGGAAAAGCCCGCCCACACCTATCCCCAGGCCCCAGAGGATCCCGCCTCGGCAAGGCCAACTGCCATCCAGTCCATAGGCGGCAAACCCGGATCCCCACAGCCCCAGCCAGACCAGCAGCAAGGCATACAGGGGCAGCCACAGGTAGGCTCGCGCTTCCGGAAAAAACCACCCCCCCAGCCCGACCCACGGCAGCCAGGCTAGGAGGGGGATCCCCAAAAACAGCAACAGCCGCAGCGGCAAGGGCAAAGCCTTGAGTTTTGCAATCAGCAGGCCCACCCCAACCGCTCCTGCTTAGCGTTCCGGCTCAATGGAGCTGGTGAGGCCGTGCTGACGCAACTGCTCACAGTAAAACTCCGCGTGCTCCCGCGGCACCACGATCACCACAGCAACACCGTTGTTGTGGGCTTCCAGCATGATCTCAGTGGCTTGCGGCGGCATCATCGCCGGGATCACCTTCACCAGCACCTGCACCACGTACTCCATGGTGTTGACATCGTCGTTGTGCAGCAACACCCGGTACATGGGCATGTGCTTCGGGGTTACAGAAGGCTTGACCAGGGTCTCTGTAGCCACAACGATCCCTCCTTCGGCAGGGTCAAAAGAAGTCTAAGGAACGCAAAACCGCAAAAATGGGGCAAAAGCAGGAAAAACTGTAATGAAATTTTAGCCTTCTCAGCAAGCTCTGTGAAAAGGCCGTGGGGAACCTGGGCGCAGGGGTCAGAGCCGTTAAACCAACCCTAACCCAACCTTCACCTGCCCACAACCTCAGCTTGAGGGCAAAGGTGCTTGACTAAAAAGGCGATTGGCCTCTGCTGCGGATCCCTTTACATTTGCCTGTGTCCCTGAGGTGGGCCCTATGAGTTCCCTGCGTTCCCGTCGCTTTTTCCTGCAACTGCTTATGTTTGGAGGTGGGGCAGCCGCCCTGGCTGCCTGTGGGGGCACCTCCAGTTCCTCCATTCCCCCCCTGGGAGAGCCTGGATTTCCCCAAGGGGTATTTGCCGGGGATCCCACCTCGGAAGGGGCGGTGCTTTCCACGCGGGTGATCCCGGCCAGTGCAACAGACACGGTTGCGGTGACGTTGCAGGTGGCTGAGAATTCCGAGTTCAACCCCATTTCGCAACAAGTTTCGCTTACTGCTCGCCGTGTGGCGGGCCGCAACTACCGCACTGAGCCAGGCGACTACATTGCTCGTGCCGTCGTCACCGGCTTGAGGCCAGCGCAGCGCTACTTCTACCGGTTTGTCAGCGAGGGGTTTACCAGCCCTGTAGGCCAGTTTCGCACCCTGCCAGCTCCTGGGGATGGGCGGCCTGTTCGTTTTCTGCACATTAGCTGCGCCAACGAGCCCCCCTTTCCTATTGGGGCAGCCATGTTGGCAGAAGTTAGCCGCGGCGACATCGATTTCATTTCCTTTAACGGCGATACCGTCTACGCCGATCGCTTCTGGCTGGGGTTAGATCCCATCGGCAATCTGGAGTTCTATCGCAGCCTCTACCGGGATCAGCGGGATCCCAACTATGCCGGGCGGGAGTTCGTGCAACTGTTTGGCCGGACTGCTTTTGTTGTCAACTGGGACGATCACGAGGTGATTGACAACTACAGTGGCCAGAAGGCCCGCGGTGGCCGGGCCACTCAGCTCAACGACACCACCGGGCAAACCCGCGATGTGGAAGATCTCAAGGTGCTCGGCTACCAAGCCTTTTTTGAATACAACCCCATTACCCCCAACCTGACAGATGTGGCCGGTGTGGATAGCCGGGATCGGCTGTTTCGCAGCTTCCGCTACGGGGCCAATGCCGAAGTCTTTATCCTGGATCTGCGCCAGTACCGGGATTTGGCGGCGGTCACCCCCATTTTGCCCATTTTGCCCCCCGGCCTGACCCGTCAGCGTTTTTTGGAGCTGGCCGGCATTCGCCTCACGCCCGAACAAGAGACCCTCTTCTTTGGCCCGCCGGGATCCGAACAAGCCCTGTTTAACCTGCTGCGCCGCACGCCCCGTACCCTCTTGGGCAATCCGCAGAAGCAGTGGCTGTTCAACGGCCTGCGCAACTCCACCGCCACCTACAAGTTCATCGTCAGCGAGTTTCCCATCACGGTGACCTATTTCCGCTCCAACGATGTTTGGGAAGGCTACTGGCTGGAGCGGCAGGAAGTCATTGACTTTATCGAGAGCAACAACATCCGCAACGTGGTGTTCTTGACCGGCAACAACCATGCCGGCTTCATCGGACAGGTCAACCCCGGCAGCAGCAACCCCATCTGGGAAGTGTGGACTGGCCCCACCGGGCGGAGCGTTACGGCCCTGAGCATTGACGAGCTGGGCAATCAACTGGGGATCCCCAATGCCAGCCGCCTGTATTACCGGATTGTGAACGGCTTTTTGGCACCGGTGAACCCGACCAATCCGCAAGTGAGCGGGATCCCAGGGGTAACGACGGGCAACTTGCGCTTTTTGGAGCTGGCGGTGCCCAACTACAACGTTATTGAAGTGTCCGGCAGCCGCTGCACCATTCAAATCAAAGGCCCCGCCGGCAGTGTTTTGACGGATCCCTTAGGGCGAAGGGGGGAACTGAGCTTGCCACAATAAAACCACAATAAAGAAGTCGGCTCAACCGATGAGCCAGCTGCGCCGGATTGTCAATCAGAATTAAGGGATCCCTGCTCTACTCGGGATCCCTTTTTTTGTAACTCTTTTTCGCGATTTTCAGCATGAGATTCTTAAGATCCTTAACGTGATCTGAATCATTCGGGAGAAACGGATCTGGGTGCTAGAGTGTGGGCGTTGAGGTGGATCCCTGTAGAAAATCTATCTCCGTTTTTCAGTAGGAGGGCAGTCTTATGGCTTCGGTGCGGGGCTGGTTGGTGGCAAGCTTAATAGGAGCGGCCACAGTTATCGGGGGCGCTGCCGCCTGGGCTCAGAGCCGTAGTTTGTGGCTTCTTAATGGACAATCGACCGTAGTTACAGGCTATTTCTACCGAGGTGAAAACATCTGGGCGCAGTGCGACCAGGATTGCTTCGATGTGGATCTGGTGCTTTACGATGCCAGCGGTCAGGTGGTGGCTGCAGACGAACTGTTGGACGATTTCCCCATCGTGCAGGCGCCCTACGAGGGCAACTTTTCTGTCAAGGTGATCATGGCTAGCTGTCTCCACCCCAGTGGTTGTGCTGTGATCGTAGACTCGGACTACAGCTTCTAGAAGGGTGCTGGCTGTCCTCACTTCGCTGCTACTGCTTAGGAACTCAGTCCGTAGCCTAGGCTGCTTTGTGAGCAGCTTCCTGGACTTTGGCATGGGTAAACTTGCTCAGGCCGTGGATGGTCTTTTCCCAGTAGAAGGGCTTGGTGAAAAGCTGCCACAGAGCCATGTAAGCTGCCATAGAGTGCAGTTGCCAGTAGATGGGGTTGAGCAGGGCATAGAAGGCCAGATCGTAGTACCCTCGCCGGAAAACGGCCACCAAGTTGAGGTAAATCCCAATGGCATTGCCCACCAGGAGGTTAAACAAGCCCAGATAAACCAGCCAACTGGGGAAAATGTTTTGCAGCCAATGGGCGCGGGTGAGCAGCCAGTAAATAAACAGCAGCCACATGATGGGGCTGGTGAGAAAGGTAAAGAAGCTGCCGCCAATAAAAAACTGGTAAGACAGCCAGTTCTTCAGGCCCAGCTTGCGCAACGAGCGCAGGGGGTTGCGGTTGTGCACCAGCCAAGTTTGCATGTAGCCCTTGATCCAGCGGGAGCGCTGCCGGATCCAGTTTTTAACGGCGCAGTTGGCCTCTTCATAAGTGGTGGAGTTGATCACCCCCACCGTATAGCCGTGCTGGCTGGCGCGGATGCCCAAGTCGGCGTCTTCAGTGACGTTGAACGGATCCCATCCCTGCAGCTCCCGCAGGCGGTCAGTGCGAAAGTGGTTGCTGGTGCCACCCAAGGGGATCGGCATTCTGAGAGTTTCCAAACCCGGCAGCAGATAGTCGAACCAATAGGAATACTCCAGGGTGAACATGCGGGTGAGGAAGTTCTCGCTGCGGTTGAAGTAGTTGAGGGCAGCCTGGACGCAGACCAAGCTGGGATCCCCTTTTCGGAAGGCAATGACTGCTTTTTTGAGTTGGTCTGGATCCGGAATGTCTTCAGCGTCGTAGATGGTGAGGTATTCGCCACGGGCAAAAGCCAGGCCGTAGTTGCAGGCTTTGGGCTTGGTCTTGGGTTTGCTGTCGGGCACCAACAGCAGGCGCACGTAGCGGGGGGGCTTGGCAGCTCGAGCTGCCTCAATGGTGTCTCGGTCGTTTTCCTCCAACAGAATAAGCACATCCAACCGCTCGTGGGGGTAATCCAGCTTAGAGAGAGACTTGATCAAAATCGGCATTACTTCCGGCTCTTTGTAGACCGGCACCAGGATGGTGTAGATGGGCAAGTCGCGATCATCCAAAGCGGCTACTTCCTCATCGGTAATCTGGTGGAAGCGATCGGCGGATCCCACTAGGCTGAGCAGCAGTTTGAACAGGATCGAAGCGACGTAAAAAAGATTGATCAGCAGCACCAAAATGGTCAGAGTCGTCCAGGGAGCAGTGGCCAACCCCAATAGAAATAGCAGCAGCAGGCCGTAGCCCACTGCAATCTGAGAAGGAGTAAACACCCGCGAGGCCGATTCCTCCGGCAGGCGGGCCATCAGCTTGTACACCGCCTCTTGGCTGAAGCGGGATCCCTGGTCTTGGCTGAGCAGTTGCGTGATATCCTGCTCGGTGCCCAGCACCTTTTCAATCCGCAAGCCTGGCCGCCAGCTGTAGAGCAGCTCATCCACCGCCCAGTCCAGGGGGTCATTGACCATCACTGTAAGGGTGTGCTCATCCGTCCAGCTCAAGGGGTAGAAGAGGTGGCGCATCATCACCTCGGGATCAAACTGCCGGCTCAGGCTCTCGTCGCGGTGGAGCAGCCCTGTCCCCATTAGTTCTGAGACAGCGGGGTAGCCCAGCAAATGGGCTAGGATGCTGAGATACTCGGGGGTGGAGAGGTAGCTCAGCCGGGTCAGCACCTGCCCCAGGCTGGAGCCGGTGCGGCGGCGGATCTCCAAAGCCTGCTGCCACTGCTCTAAGGTAAGACGGCTGCCCAGCAGCTCGGCGGCCAGCTTGCGCTCAAGGATGACCGTCAGGATCTGCTTTTCAGTGGCTGGGATCTCCCAGAGTTTTTCTGCTTCCGGGCACAGGTGTTTCACAGACTGCCAAATGGCGGGGAAGCCCGGCTCTTCTGTGGCCACCACAACAGTTTGCGGGTCGAGCCAGCCACAGGGCAAAAAGCGCACCGGCACCAAATCAATAGGCTCAATCAGCCAAGGCAGCTCTGGATCTAGGGAGTGCTTGAGCAGCCAGTCTCTCAGCCTAGGCCGGTCCAGAATCTGGCGACACAAGTTGACAAACTTGCCCGGGTGCATGACTCGCAAGCTCCAAAGAGCCCTAGGCAAGGAGCAACTAGCTGCTTCGCGATACTCCTCAGCCTCAGCCAATTGCTGCCGGGTAAGGTAGCCCGTGCGCAAAAGCGAGGATTTGAGGGACTGGAGCATGGCTGGAAACCCTATTCGCGCAAGTGGGACGGAGTCCTTGCTTGGCTCAAGTCTGGTTTAACCGGAAGTCCTCTGCCAACCCCCCTAGGAAAGGGTGGGCGACTCAGGGCGGCGGGCCAAGCGTTGGTAGGTATTCCAGGCTCCTACTGCCAGCAAAAGGGCCAGCAGCAGCACTAACCAATAGCGGTATTGCCACAACAAAAGCTGCCAACTGAAGCGACCGGGGTAGCGCACTCGATAGCCTGCCGGCGTGAGATCCCAGCTTTGCACTTGGGTGAGATCGGGGGCAGCGGCATAGGCGGTGAGCACGTTTCCCTGTAGCTGGTTGGCCAGGCGGGTGCGCGGATCGGCAAGGCCGCGGCTGAGGCGCTCTGCCAAAACCGGGTCAGATCCCCACCAGGAAAGCCAAAGGTTCGGCTTACCTTTCAGGAGAAAGTACTGCAAAAGGCCGAGGTTTTCTTGAGGCTGAGCGGCCAAGGCCACCTGCTGGTTGAGGGGATTGATGATTTCAAACTGGGATCCCAGCCGGATGGGGCTATTAAGCTCCACCTGATCTGGCCCAGCCACGATCACCTGCCAGGCAAAGTTCCCCGTCTCCAGGTTGGCTTCCTCTTTAGGCAAAACCTCAAGGGTGGGCAGCAGGGGTCGGGCAGCCAGCCGGCTGAGGGCACCGACCAGGTAGGCGGCAGCCGGCAGCAGTTGGGGATCCCCCAGCCCAACCCGTCCGGATCCCTGCAGCACCGCCGGGATCTCCTGCAGCTCGCCGCTAGGGGCTTGGTAGCCGCTCCAGAGAAGGCCAGAGCTATCGGAACGCACTTGCAAAGTCAGCGGGGTCAGGGATCCCTGGCAATTACCGGGGCTGGCCCCGTAATCAAAGCGCAGCTCCAGTTGGTTGAAGCGGCGCAGCAGGCGGGTGGGGAGGGGGATGGTCTCGTTGAGCTGGGTGCGGCCCGTTAGGTTGTAGGTGCGCAACAGAACGCCATTCAAGAACACGTAGCTGGTGAGGCGATCCCCCACTCGGCCATCGACCGGGTTCATGATCACATCCAGTTGCGCCGCCAGATCCCGCGGTCGTCCCCCTAATTGGGACAGGCTGAAGTTGAAGACCAAAGACTGGCTGCCAAACCCCCGCAACATGGGATCCACGATCCCCAGCTCTCGCAGGCTGAGGCGGTTGGCCCTGAGCGCTCTCTCCAGATCCGCCACCCTTGTCACCTGGATGCCGCGGCTGACCAGCCCCGCCCGCTTCCATTCTTCATAGAGAGCAAGAATAGCTTCCCGGCGGGCGGCCACTCGCAGGCGGGATCCCTCTGGGGTAATTTGATGCTGCAAGTGGGGGGTGAAATTGGCCGGCTCTAAGATCACCTGTGCCCCCTGCTTCGGACGGTTGCTCCACAGGATGGGCGTTTGCGGAAACAGGTGAGAAAGGAGGCTGTACAGCCACAGAGCTGCTTCCGCCGTCTCAGAGGAAGGATTGGCCGGCACTACCAAAGTAACCTGAGGATACAGCCGGCCCAGAAAACCGGCCACCGTGGCATCAGGAACGAGGGGCGCCAGCTCAAAGAAACTGTCCCGCCCTACCGTCAGCAGCAAATTGCCGGTATTCAAGTCGGCGCAAATATCGTCGCTGATGCTCAGGAAAGGCTGCACCGACAAGGTGATAAAGCGCTCGCCAGCGGCCAAGCTGGGGATGGGCACCCGCACCACCGGCTCCTGCCGCAGGTCCCGCACCAGAAAAAGGCCCATTAGCTCCTCGTTGATCAGCACCCGCACCGTGGACGTGGGCTTGAGCACCGGCGAGGGATCCAGGCGCAACTGCACAAAGCTGGCCTCGGGGTCAAGGCCGTTGAGGGGGGCAGGGATCCCGATATCTAGACGCGGGTTAGCTCCTTGCAGCAGCACCGAGCGGTCGTAGCCCAGCCTTTGCAGAGAAATGACTTCCGCTGCGTGGACAGCCGTCGGCCCGCAACACCAAAGCAAACCGGCAACCCACAAAGCCCACTGCCTTGCCTTCTGCGTCACCTTGACCCCCTCTTGCTTATCCCTCACTTGTCTAGTGCAGGCAAGCCCCTTGGCCCACCTGACCCAAGTTTGCCCAACATGCAGAAATCTGCAAGCTTTCGGGGGTCTTTACGCACAAACCGTAGATTCGGATGCCCAGGGGATCCCTTTACTGGCGGGCGTAGTCGTCCTCAAAGCGCACGATGTCGTCTTCCCCGAGATATTCCCCGTTCTGCACCTCGATGATCACCAGAGGAATGGTGCCGGGGTTTTCCAGGCGGTGCTTGGTGCAGGGGGGAATGTAGGTGGACTCGTTGGAGCTCAGCAGCATCACCTCTTCTCCACGGGTAACCTTCGCTGTGCCCCTGACCACGATCCAGTGCTCGCTGCGGTGGTAGTGCATCTGCAGGCTGAGCCGATGGCCGGGCTTCACCTCGATGCGCTTGATCTTGTACATCGGGCCTTCATCCAAAACCCAGAAGGATCCCCAGGGACGGGTCTCTGCTTGAGAGGGCACCAGCTCAAGCGCTGGAACTGCTGCTTCATTCACGTCCCGCACAGCCTGCAACATAAGATCATGTCCTTGCAAAGTCGTCCCCATCCTCTCTCAGAATCCGAGAACACCTCATCGACAATCTGGCTGAATTGGCCTACGCCAAAACTCGTAGATAAAGTCTCTCAGGCCAGGGAATGCTAATCTAGCCCTGTGTCCAGTGCCTAGACACATCAGCCCATCCCCACGCCCTACTTGAGACATGTTCTCATTAACACTAAATAGCTCTTGAGGCTCGATTGGCGATTTAACCAGTTACCCTCCAATTAATCTCCAATTAATTCTAAATTCTTGAAGCTACTGAAGTAACCCATGTTTCTCAACAGGCTCAGGGCTTTCTTGCAGCTCTTCGGGTCTACCGGGATCCTGTTTCTGCTGCTGGCTAGCCTTCTGTGGGGTTTGAAGGAGGGCTGGGGCTGGGTGAGCTTGGAGATGCAGTTTCTCGGCTACAAGGGATCCGTGGCGGTTTTGGGGCCGGATCCGCGCCTGCCCATTGTGGGCACCACCTTTCCTCCCTTGCTGGTGCTGGCTACGGCCATTCTGGGACGATCCCCGCTGTTGCTGCAGACCATCTTGGGCTCTTTGCTGCTGGGCTGGACGTGGCGGCAGTTGCGCGGCTTGCCGGTGGAAGTGGGATGGCGCTGGCTGTGGGGTTTGTTGATGATGCTGCAGCCGGCTTTGATCTTGATGCTGCTGCGCAGCCCCGCTTGGACGGCCACCTCGCTTTTGCTGGGGGTAAACATGGCCTTGTTGTTTCCCCTGGCTGACGAGAAACGAGCAGCGGGGAAGTCAGTGGCGGCAGGGGATGAGCTGCCTATTACCCTGAGGCTGCTGCTCGTTGGGCTGGCGCTGGGGCCCCTGATGGTGCTGCGCTGGGAAAGCGGATGGCTGCTGCCCTGGGCGGGGATGCTGCTGCTGGTGGCCTTTCGCCGAGAAGTCTGGGGGTTTCGCTGGGCCTCGCTGTTAGTGGCCGGCTTTGTCAGCCTAGCCTTGATCCTGAGCTGGCTGTATGTGAATTGGCTGTCGGTAGGGGATCCCTGGGCTTTCACCTACCAGGTGGGCAGCGGTCTGCGGCTGCCGCAATTGCGGGAAGACTTGCAGCAGGCGGGTGGCTGGCGGGGGGTGCTGGAGGCTGGGAAATGGCTGGCGGTGCTGGCCCCTGCCTATCTGCTGTTGGGGCTGGGATCCCTGCTGGGCCGAGGCCCGGGTCGCTGGGTATGGGCTCTGGTCTGGGGGATGCCGCTGGTCATCCTGCTGGCTTCTCTAGGGCAGGGGCTGTTTTTGCGGGAGCTGAGCCGCTTTGGCCTTTTCTGGGTGCCGCTTCCTTTGCTGATGGGCGCCTACTTGTGTCGCGGAGCCGGCCCCGGCTGGGCTAAGCGCCTGTTGATCACTGCCCTCTTGGGGTTGAACTGCCTCACTGCCGGTTATGGGGTGAGCCAAGAGCCGGGTTTCCTCATGCCCCTGGTGGCCGAGGAGCGGGATCTCTGGGAGCGGCTGGTGGCAGGGTTAGTGCCCCTTAGTGGCGAGTTGGAAGCTGCCCAAAACCTGTATGAAGTAACCTCTGCTGGGCAAGCCCTAGAAGACTGGCGGAGGCTGCGGCAGGAAAAGCGCCAGGTTGGGCAGTATCTCTATCGCCACCTGTTGCCCGGACAAAAAGTGCTGGTGGACGACGACATCCACTTTGAGGCTATCTTTTGGGCAAGGGATCCCCGCTCTTTCCTTACTCCTCACCAGTACGAGTTTGCCCTGGCCCTTCAGCATCCCCAGGAAAGGGTGGACTACCTCTTGGTAGCGGGGCTGGCGGATCCCTTGCAGAGCGCCGATCGCATCCTGCAATTTTGGTCTGAGCTCAATTTTGAGGGGCTGCCGGGCTTCAGGGAGGTTTATAGCTCCCCCCAAGTGCGGCTGTGGGCTCGCCAACACCAAGAGGAACCGCAGGAGGAGAGGAGATGAAAAGGAGACGATCCTGGCAGCGGCGACAGGTGCTGCAAGCGGGCGGAGCGCTGCTGGCTGCCTATGGGGTTGCCGGCTGTGGCCAGGAGTTTTTGAGTCAGCAGGGGAGTCGCAGCCCGGAAAATGCCGAGACGGGAAGCATGAACTTGTCAGAGCTGCTGGCCCGCTGGCAGGTGGGCATTGGCGAGGATCCCGGTCGCTTCCTCTGGGAAATCGAGTCGGATCCGCAGGTGGCGGCAGTGGCGCAGGGGTGGGATCCCCATTTCCTGAGCGGCTGGCTGAACAGCTTTGATCACCGCCAGGGAGATCTCTCCTTTTGGCGCAACTGGCACCAGGCCGGGCTCTTGCGGCAGTGGTTTGAGCGGGGCTATACCCTCCACATCATCACCTGGGAAGACGACACCCACCGCCCCTGCGGCGACTATCACGTCTCCCCGCAATTTGTGGAGGACGTGGCCGAGCTGGCGGGCTATATTGCCCAAGCCAATCCTCAGGGCCGCCCCACCTACTGGAGCTTGGCTACTGAGTTTTCCTACTGGCGGATCCCGGCGGACACCTACAACGCCGACACTGCTCCCTACTACCAAGCCCTAATGCGCAATGTCCTCACAGCCCGCCAAGCCATCAAGGAGCGGCTGCCAGAGGCCGAAGTGGCCCTGTGCTGGGGGGGCTGGATTGCCACCTTTGACGACCCTTCCCGGGGGGCAGGCCGCAGCATGGTGGAGCCCTTTGCCGAGACCATGAGCCAAATGGACGGGATCGCCTTCCAGTCCATGCGCCAGCGGCGGCCAGGGGAGTTTAACCCAGAGCTGAACGGCCCGGATCCCGGTAACCCGGAGCAGATCCGCCTCTGTTGCCGCCTGTTTTCCCCCATCCACCCCAACCTGATGTTGGCCCACTACGAGCCATCGATTAAGGACAAGCACCCCAGCGGCGGACGGGCCGACACCGTCCATACAGACTTTCAGCTCATGAGCCAGCCGGAGTGGCTGCAGGAAGTGTCTCAACTGGGGCTGCGGCGCTTTTCCCTCATGCACTACGGCCTCTACAAAGGGGATCCCTATGGGGCGCTGACGGCAGCGCGGCAATTCCGGGCACAGGTGGGCCTACCGGCTGCCACCGCCAGTTAGCAGTCGTTCTAGAGCTGGTTTTGTCCCGGATCTTGGCCCAGAGCTTGATCCTAGGGATACAATCCCCCTGAAGCTGCCGGGATCCCTGCCATGGAGAAGCTGAGATTTCTAAGGGCAAGCCTGCTGGCGAGTCTAGTGGTTAGTGCAATGCCGCCGGAGCTGCCGGCCTGGGCAGGATGCGGTTTTCCCCGCGGTGCCGGCAAGACTTTTTTTTCGCTGCAGCCGGAGGTCTATCGGCCTCGCACCCGCTTTGACCAGGGGGGGCAACTGGGGCCTGCTCTCTCAGAATATGGGGAAACCCGCCTCAACCTCTTTGCGGAGACGGGCCTCAGCGATCAGCTCACTCTCAACCTCAACACCAGCTACGTTTTCATCGAAAATCGCTTTGCCAGCGGGGCTGACACCGTTACCCAGCGCAACCAGGGCCTGCGGGATCTGGAACTGGGCCTGCGCCATACTTGGGGGAACGGGGATCCCTTCTTCTCGGCTCAGCTAACGGCCTTGATCCCGCCCGGATATGCCACCCAAGACATTCCCCTGCCCTTGGGGTACGGCGTCTTCGGCTACGATCTCAAAGTTGGGGTGGCGGCCAATACCCAGTTGGGATCCCTGCCCGCCTTTTTCGACTCCTGCCTCACGTTCCGAGATTACTTGGGCTATCCCGGGGATCGGGTCAAGGCCAACCTGACCTTCGGGGCAGACCTGACTCCTGAACTGCAGGCCATCCTGGCCCTGGATGGGGATTTTACGTTGGGCAACGGCGCGCCTTTGTTGTTCGGGGATTTGGCCGTTCAGGATCCCGACTACGACAACCTCAAGCTTTCTGGCCAGCTCAACTGGCGGCTGGAGGGAGGGTTAACGCTGGGCTTGGGAGGGTTTCAATTCTTGACCGGCCGCAACACCAACGCCGGCGGCGGCTTCACCGGCTATGTGTGGCTAAGTTACTAAAACCCAACAAAATGTTGCAGGATATCCCCTACGGTAACAGGGATCCGCAGGGGCAGATCTAGGATGAGTCTTGGCAAACTACGGCCCGGAGAACGGATCCCATGTCTCGATTTGAGAACCTCATTGCCGCCATCGATGGCAGCGGCCCCACTGAGCAAATGGTGCATACCCTTCTGTCTCTGCCGGCCTTTGCCCAGTGCCACGTGACATTGCTGCATGCGGTGCCTTCCCAGACCTCTGCCGAGGAGATGCGGGCTGCCTGGCAAAAGGGGCAGGAACTGCTGGCCCAAACCCTGCAGACTTTCCCCCCCCGCCCAGGGCTAAAGATCAGCACGCAACTGGTGGAAGGGGATCCCAAGGTGGTGGTGCTGCAGGTGGCCGAGTCCCTGCCCAATCCCTTAATTGTCATGGGATCCCGGGGGCGCAACCGCATCATGGCCATTTTGCAGAACTCGGTGAGCCAATATGTGTTCCAGCTCGCCTCCTGCCCAATGCTGCTGGTCAAAGACGACGCCTACGTCAAATACCCCAGCCATGTCATGGTGGCCCTCAACAACTCCCCCGCTGCCCAGGCCGCCTTTGCCACGGCCCTTGACTTGATCTCCGGCATTCAAGGGGCCCAGATCTTCCTGGCCTCTGTGCAGTTGGATGCCGACAACCCAGGTAGAGATGAGGCCCTAGATCGGGCAATCGACATCCTCAAAAACCGGCAAATCGGCCACCAGGTGTTGACGGCTGTCGGGGATCCGGCTACGGAGATTGTCCGCCTGGCTGAAGAAAGCAAGGCCGATCTGCTGGTGATGGGATCCCCGGATCGCCGACCTACCATTGCCCGCAGCATCCCCGACCTGGATCGGCTGCTGGGGCGTTCCATCTCCGACTATGTGCGGGTGCACATCGGCTGCCCCGTGCTGATGGTGCGCTCCGTCCAAGACTAAACAGGACTCAAGAGCGAGGGATCCCTAAGGCAAGATAGAGCGGTGCTCTGTAACTCGGTCGCTCTGCTGCTGGCGATCCGGGCTGACGGCCCAAGCTTCAAAGATCAGCTCGGGGACGCCTGGGGGAATGGTCATGCGGGTTAAAGCTTGCCACTGCCCCTGATCGTCGCGGGAGAAGTCCAGCAACCAGCGGGGGCCATCCACCAACGAGCGGGTGCGGCCATGCTTGACCCAAAACTTGATCCAATAAGGTGGCTGGGAGGCGGCGCCGGCGGCGGAGGCAGGGGCCAAGGCCGGCAAACGCAGCACCACATCGAAATTGTCGCCCGCTCGCAATTGCTCAGGCACCAGCAGTTGTGGCGCCGGGCACACTTCTGGCGGCGGGGGCGAGTTTTTGGTGTCCTTGCTGGTGGCAGGCAGGGCGAATGCAGGCGGAGGTGGGGTGGCCGGGCTCCCTGCTGGGGCTGGCAGGGCGGCATCCTCGCCCATTGGCTCAGCTTGGGGGGGTGAGGGAAGAGGGGAAATCGGCGCCGCAGGCTGGGGGTTAGGTTCGGGTGCGGCCTTAGCAGAGGGCTCTGCCGGCTGAGTCGAGCCGGGATCCCCTCCAGCAGGAGCACTGTGCTGCCAGATGCGCAGCAGCTTTTGCAAGGTTCGTTCGGGAGAGAGCAGGGTTGCGGTCGAGGCAGGACTGGCAGCATCGGCCAGCCTCTCTTCCTCTTGCTGCTGCGGGAGGGGGATCCCTGCGCCAAGAAGTCCTGCCTCTTGGCTGCGACAGCGAATGGAAAAGGGGATGGTCAGGGTCTGAGGCGACGGCTCTGGATCCCACCAGGAGGAGGGAGTAAGGGCCAGTTCTCCCCGTAAAGGACGGGCCCACACTTGGCTGGGCAGGGTGATGGGGATGCTGAACACCGCCGTCCGCGCCCCCGCCGGGAGTTGAATTTGCCGTTGTCCCTGGAAAAGCGGCCTCTCCTCCCCTTCTGGCCAAACCTGTACCCGCAGCTCGCCGCTGCAGCCGATCCGCCCCGTCAACACCAGCACCTCCTCCGGGGATCCCTCCAATTCACTGTGCATTAGGGAAAACAGCTCTGGCGGGATGGCGACCTCTTTTTTCTGGGGGGGCTCAAACCCGGCCTCTTCAGCCACCGGGGCAGGGATCCCTCGTTCCGGCTCCAGAGGGGCAGGCACAACCTGAAAACGGAGACAATTGTCCAACTCGGTTTCACCGAACAGTTCTGCGATCAAGTCGGCATCTCGGCAGTGCAATTCCCAAAACCCAGGGGTGAGGCGGCTGGCAGGCAAAATAATGCCGATCCCTTCATCGTTGGTGCGCACAGAACGGGTTTGGACTTGTGGGGGAGTCGGGGCGGTGTCAGGGCCCTGATTCTGCGACGACAGAGGACGCTGCCGGACTTCCACCGTGATGGTGAAGTGGGGCTGAGGCGAACGGGCAACAATGGTGTAGGTATCTTCTTCCAGAACTGCGCCCTCGGCTGGTACCGGCTGCCAGTCTTCCTGGCCGTCGCGCCGAACCCAAAAATTCAACATGGCTCCATCACCTTAGGTGCTCCGCACTGCTGACCCGAATGGGATGCCAGATACTTAACCAGATCGGCTTGCAAAAGGGTTTGCTGTTGCCCTGTAGGCAGGTGCTTAAGCTGTACCTCTCCGGCCACAGCTTCTGCATCCCCCAGCGTAACAGCCCAAGTTGCGCCGCTGCGGCTGGCCCGTTTGAACTGCTTGCCAAAGGCGCTGCCGCTCAGATCCAGCTCGGTGCAGAAACCAGCTTGGCGCAGCGCTTGAGCGATCCGGAGGGATTGGGCCTCAGCCTTCGCCCCACGGGAGATCACGTAAACCTCGACCGGTGCTGGCGGAGCCTCCCCTTGTTTCTTTTGCAACAGCAGCACCAGCCGCTCCATGCCGATGGCCCAGCCCACCGCTGGGGTTGAAGGCCCGCCCAGCTCTTCCACCAAGCCGTCGTAGCGACCGCCCCCACAGACGGTACTCTGGGATCCCAAGTCAGGCGAGACGATCTCAAAGGCGGTGTGGGTGTAGTAGTCCAGGCCCCGCACCAAGTAGGGATCCAACTGGTAGGGAATGTCCAACATCTGCAGGTGATCTTGCACCTGCTCGAAGAAAGCCCGCGATTCTGGGCCGAGGTAATCCGGCAGCTTGGGGGCCCCCTCGGCAATCTCGCGGGTGCGGGGATCCTTGCTGTCTAGAATGCGCAGCGGGTTGCGGGTGAGGCGCTCTTGGGAGTCGGGATCCAGCTTCTCCCGCAAGGGGGTGAGGTAGTCCACCAGGGCCTGGCGATAGGCCCGCCGGTCCTGCGGATCCCCCAAGGAGTTGAGCCGCAAGCTCAGGTTCTCCGCCCCCACCGCCTGCAACAGCTCCCAGGCCAAGGCGATGACTTCCGCATCGGCGCGGGGATCTCGGCTGCCCAGCAGCTCTACCCCCAACTGATGGAACTGGCGTTGCCGCCCCGCCTGAGGACGCTCATAGCGAAACATCGGCCCACAATACCAAAGGCGTTGCACATCTCCAGCCATTTGCAGCCCGTGCTGAATGTAGGCCCGCACCACGCCCGCCGTGTTCTCGGGACGCAGGCTCACCTCTTGCTCGCCACGGGTGCTGAAGGAGTACATCTCCTTGCCCACCACGTCAGTGGCGCTGCCAATGCTGCGGGCAAAGAGCTCCGTCAACTCCAGGATGGGGGTGCGAATTTCTTGGTAGTTGGCCCGTCCCAGGATCTCTCGGGCGCTGGCTTCCACCTGCTGCCAGAGCCGCACCTCCTGCGGCAAAATGTCTCGGGTGCCTCGCACCGCCTGGATCATCTCCATTCTCGTTCTCCCTCCCTGGGGTGGGCCTGGCCGCCTGCTATGCCAATGGCTGTTCTCGTCAAAGGACTCCGTCCCGCTGACGCAAACGGCCTAGTTATTGATTATCGGCGACAACACTCCCCGTCGCTAGCGGAGCCAAATGACCCCGATCCAAGCTCGAGTCCAACCAGGAGTAGGTGGCGGCAATTTGGCTGGTGGCAACAACAGCGGCGGTGGTGGCTCGCAAGATGGTAGGGCCAAGGGAGACGGACACTCCCCCATATTCCTCAGCTTGCCGACGTTCGGCAACGGTCCAGCCCCCCTCTGGGCCGATGGCTATGGCCAAGACGGGATCCCTGAGCTTTGGCAGGGCTTGCACCAGCGGGGGCACTTTGTGCCGAGCCACGGCTATACCCCACCAAAAGGACTCCGTCCGAGTAGCGCGAACGGCTTGTAGCTCCGCCAGCCAACTTGTCCAAGGGGTAGGGGGATCAACCTGAGGCCAGCGCAACCGCTCACATTGTTCTGCGGCCTCCCGCACAATTTTTTGCCAGCGTTCCTGCCGCCCAGATCCCGGTTCCAACACGGTGCGCTCTGTCAGCAGGGGGGTAATTCGCGCCACCCCCAGCTCGGTAACCTGGCGGAGCACCTCGTCAAACCCCTGCCCTTTGACCACCGCCAAGCCCAGATGCAAAAAAACGGGCAATTCCCGCGGCAGCGTCTCCACCTCGCCCACAATTTGGGATCCCTGAGCCTGCCAATGGGCCGCCCACAGCTTGCCTGAGCCATCCAGAACCAAAAAGGGATCCCCCGGCCTGAGGCGGCGCACCCGCTGCAAGTAGTGCTGTTGCGGGCCGGTTAAATGGAGAACACCACTCGGATCCCGCTGCGCCGGGTCAATCGCCAACCGGGGCAAAGCGCTCAGGTCATGCGTGCGTTCAGACAACACCATTCCCCCCGTCGCCAGAGGGCTGCCACCACCCATTCGTTGGCCTCCAGCATCTCCGCCACCAACTTGGCCTGCTCGATGAGGATGCCGCTGAGGATCAGCCATCCCCCCTCCTTCACCACCAGCCGAAACTCCGGGATCATATCCAGGATCACATCTGTCAGGATGTTGCACACCAACCCATCCACCATTTCGGGAATCTGCTCCAGGCTGCCCTGAGCCACCACAATGCGATCCGTCAGGCCGTTGAGATCGCGGTTGTGCATCGTGGCCTGCACCGCCAGGGGGTCGACGTCCACCGCAAACACCCGCTTCACCCCCAACAGGGCCGCCGCCAACGACAAAATGCCGGATCCACAGCCCACATCCGCCAGCGTCGCCGCCGGGGGATCCCCTCCCCAGCTCTCCAGACGCATTTCCAGCGACTCCAGACAGAGCTGCGTGGTGGGGTGAGTGCCCGTGCCGAAGGCCATACCGGGATCCAGCCGCAACAGGTGACGACCGGGGTGAGGGGGCGGCTCCAGCCAGGCCGGACAAATGAGCAACTTGTCCCCGACCCATTGGGGCTGCCAGTGCTGCTTCCAACTGCTGCTCCAATCTTCCGCCTCTATGCGTTCCCAGCGCAGCTTGGGAACCCGCTGACCGGCAATGAGGGCATCTTGCTGCAGGCGCAGGGAGAGGGCTGCCAAATCCAGGAGGCTGACGTGAGGCCAAGGCAGATAGGCGTGAATGCAGACCTGATCTTCGCCGTGGGCTTGGCTGGTCATGCCCCGACAGCCAAAACTCTCCAGCCGCCAAAAGATCAGGTCTTCTTGGGCAGGGGAGGCGATGAGACTGAGATCCCACCAGGCTCCACCGGGATCCGGCGCTTGTGCGGGCGAAAATGGGGTGGGATCGGCAACAGTCCTGCTCACAGGGATCCCTTCACAAACCTAAAGGAAAACCAAAGTGATGGCCAACAAGATAGCGCTTCATGTCACCCAGCCGGCCAGCACTCAATGCGGCACTCTATATCAAAAATTGCAGCGCTCTGCTCAATTCATAGTTTAGGCTTATTCTGGCTATTCTAGGATTGAAAGGCTCACAGCGTCGGTTCAGCAGCGAAGAAGGGAAGGATCCTCCCAATTGGGGGATGACCCTCAGCGGCTCTTTGGATGACCAGCTCAGCCCTGTGAGATAGATTAAGTCCAAAAGCATTGAACAAGAATTGGATGCAGCGTTGACATTCGTTCCGAGCCTCAGTGATTTTGCGGATAGATGGGGTTTGGCTGGGGCGTACTGAGCAACGATGTAAGGATGAAGAAAGAGCAATGCAGGTGGCGAGGTCGATGTCAATTGAGCAGTCAGGGCAGCAGCCGAAGGTAGCTCCTTGGGGGATTACCAGAGGGGAAAGGGCTGCCCATGAAGATCTTCAGCCGCTCAAAGTCAGCACCCGCAAGGACTCCGTCCCGCTGACGCGATCCGCTCTGATGCGGCGTTTTAATCAGAGCTTTCCGCCTTTTTACAGCCAGTTTGTCAGCAGCGAGGTACAGGCCCAAAATCTGCGCTTGGCTTACACCCTCTACCAGACCCGCAAGGCGGTGGTACAGGTGCAGGACGAAGGTCGCAAGACGGTGGTCTGTCTGGCCTACCGCAACCGACCTTCTCTGCTCAGCGATCTGTTTGGGGTGTTCACTGCTTTTAATCTCTCGGTGCATGGCATTCATCTCTATGGGCAGATCTACTCACCGCACCTGGTGTTTATCCGCACCATTGTCTCCCGCGATGGCCACAGCCTTTCTTCCCAAACCAAGCTCAGCCTAGAACGGGCCATTCACGAATGCCTGGCGGGTGTGTTTCGCGTTCACGAAACCTTGGCGCTGGAGTTTGATCTCAAGGCCGGACTAAAAGACGTGCAGGTTTCTTTTTATTTTGACCCGGTGTTTCACCTACCCACACTTTTGGTGGATGTGGACAACCAGCCGGGCGCGTTTTACCGGGTGATGACGGCCCTCGCGCAGGAGGATTTGACCGTTGTTAACCTCAACTTGATGCTCCGCCGCAAGCAAACGCGCTTCATTTTTTACTTGCTAGGGCCGGATTCAACTCCAGCCATGCCGGAGTTCTTAGGGCAAAAATTGGCGTTGAGCATCCAGCAGCGGCTGCAAGGGGATCCCGTCTAGATCTGCACGGGACTGGGAGGCAAATCGAAAAGGACGGTGTTCATGTAGCGCTCTGCCCAGGCGGGGCCAAAAGCTTTTTCCAAAACGCGGCGGGTGCGGTCGTTCTGCTGTTGCTGGCTGCAATAGCGCTGCTGCCCCTGGTAGTGGGCCAAAATCTGGCCGGGATCCGTCTGCGGGGGAATCTGTTGCGCCAACCGACAGTGAATTTCCAAGTAACGGCGGGCAAAGTGTAAAAAGCGCTCGGCCTCTGCTTCGTCGGCAGGACGGACGAACAGGCAGTAGGGAGAAAAAATCGTGCCCCACTCCGGCAACCGGCGCCGGTGTTGGAAAGGGGCGAGATGGGATCCCAACGCTTCCAGCTCCTGGATATAGAGATCGGGCAAGCTGGGGGTCACCGGCGAGAGATCGACAATGGCGGCGCTCACCTGTCCGCGACCGACCACAATGTCGCAACCGAACAGCGGCAGCGGGTACTGCGGCTGCGGAAACATAACGCAATGGAGGATATCCAGGCTCTGCCCGGCCTGGGCCAGCTCCAGGTGCAGTTTGCGAAAGGGATCCCCTTGGTAGCAGCGGTTTTCAATTTGCAATTTTTCGCCCTCTAGGCGGCCCTCCACGTAGCCCAGGTCGTCAGGCAGAGGATAGGGGGCCAGGGTGAGGGTGGATCCCCAAACGTTCAGGATTGCCTCAGATAAGCCCTGAATGAGCGGATGCAGTTGGGCAGAGAGAGCAGGAGCGGTGAACATAAGACTCTAGAAGAAAGGCCAAGAACCCCATCCAACCTTGACCTTGGCTCCATGCCAAAGTGTTATGGGGGAACCGCACCGCTGATGCGAAGGGCTTGGGTGGGATCCCCAAAAATCCCAGAGGCCCTAGCTGGGCAAGGCGTTCTAAAACTGTATGCCTGAAGACGGAAGGGGTGGGATTCGAACCCACGGTGACCTTGCAGTCACAACGCTTTTCGAGAGCGTCACAATCAACCACTCTGTCACCCTTCCAGTCTGCTGTAGGGCTTTACTATCTTAACGGCAAACCGAGTCTCCTGCTTCTTCCCAGCCTCAAAGCCAAGCTTGCTTCCCCCACGGGATGCGGTTGATGGGAAAGTGCTCCGCACCGCTGGCGGGAACGCCCAGATGAGATCATAGGGATATGGCTGCTCTATCCATTCACCACTTTCGCCAGGCCAAGCAGGCGGGTCAACCTTTGGTGGCCCTCACGGCTGCCGACTACGCCACCGCTCAGATTTTGGATCAGGCTGGGATCGACTTGATCCTGGTGGGCGACAGCTTGGCCATGACCCACTTGGGGTATACCAGCACCCTGCCCCTGACGCTGGAACAGATGCTCCATCACGCCCAGGCGGTGCGCCGCGGGGTAGAACGGGCCTTTTTGGTGGCCGACTTGCCCTTCTTGACTTATCAAGTCCACAAAGAACAAGCTCTCCTCTCAGCAGGGCGGTTGATGAAGGAGGCAGGAGTCAACGGGGTCAAGCTGGAGGGGGGCTACCCCGACATGGTGGAAACGGTGGCCTTTCTGGTGCAGCGAGGGATCCCGGTTTTGGGTCACATCGGCCTCACTCCGCAGGCCAAACATCAACTGGGAGGCTATCTCCAGCAGGGAAAAACCACTCCGGAGGCGGAGCGTCTGCGACAAGAGGCCCTCAGCCTGGAACAAGCAGGGGCATTTGCCCTGGTTCTGGAGCACATGCCGGCGGAATTGGCTGCCCAAATCTCAGCCCAGGTGGGGATCCCAACCCTGGGCATTGGAGCCGGGCCGGCCTGCGATGGGCAGATTTTGGTCACCCACGACCTGCTGGGGCTGAGCGAGCGGCTCCCCCCTTTTGCCAAGGCCTATACCAATTTGAGACAGGCGATCCGAGAAGCGGTGGAAGCTTTCGCCGACGATGTTCGCCAAAAAGTATTTCCCCCCCGCTGAAGGGATCCCTTACCCATTCAAAGCTTGGGCAGAGCATGACTCTAGTCAATAATAAGCTCAACTATACTGAAAATAATGTATAATATGTTCAGTACGGATTACTACCAGTTGATCTTTCTGTTTACTTTCGAGTCTGCCAACATGGTAGCCAAAGCAAAGCAGAAAATTGGTAGTAAGACGACACGGAAACTGCGCTTTGGGTATTCTACTCAAAGCTTTGCGGGATACCGCCATTCTGTTTGGAAACAAACAGAATGCTATCGCTGCATAGTTGAACAGTGATGTTCAGCAGTGTTCAGCGTAAATGTATCAGGTGCTATGCCTACGGCACCTCATACTGCTACCTACTGCTACGCAATGCTTATGGGAACGGGAACCGCACCGCTTTCTCAAGGCTGGGCAAGGATAGGGCGACCTCAGGGATCCCTGAGCAGCACCGTCCCGGTCACCACAGCGCTTTGACCCAACCGGTCGAAGACCCGCAAGCTGAGCAGGTAGGAGCCGGGCACCAAGCTCAGGGGAGGGCGAATGCGGAAGCGGGTTGTACAGAACACCTCTCCAGACACACAATTCACCTGGGCTGCCGATAGCGTCTGCACCTCGATCCCCGACCACGACACCTGAAACGCCAGCTCCGCCGGGATCCGGCCCGGCACCGATACCGAAACCCCCAGCTCCAAAAAGCCGTTCCGATTCACCACAGAAGGAATATCGCTGCTGGTGATCAAAGGCGGCAGCGGAGTACTGGCCGTCAGCGCATCGGCACCACAACCGACCAAGGCCACACCCAGCAGGCCCAGCGCCCATCCCCAGGATTTGGATCCCAGCTTCATCACAGGGTTCATCTGAAAACTCACCTTCTCAGTATAGAGGGCGGGGGCAACAGAGTTAGTGTTGGTTCTGGGAAAAGCTAAAAATTTACACTACAG
Source organism: Thermostichus sp. OS-CIW-31 (assembly GCF_054060305.1). Lineage (NCBI taxonomy): Bacteria > Bacillati > Cyanobacteriota > Cyanophyceae > Thermostichales > Thermostichaceae > Thermostichus > Thermostichus sp. OS-CIW-31. The sequence continues at coordinate 69,456 of NZ_JBSSDA010000003.1, forward strand.
ATAGTGGCGAGCTGGATTTTCATCCAGACCATCTGCTACAGTAAGGCCCATAACCTGTCGAGCAGCCTGGATATGGAAGGGGAAGAGGAGCTAAAAGCCTTGCGGGCGCGGGTGCGCAACCTAGAGCGATCCCTCGCCGAATCGGAAGCGCTGTCATTGCAGCAGATTGAGTGCATCCATCGCCTGGAACATCAACTGCTGGAAGCACAGGCCCAGATTCAAGAGCGGGATCAAGCTTTGCAAGCGTGTCAAGAGGAGAAAGCGCGGCTGGCCCAGCGCCCTACCCCAGAGGCTTTTCAGCTTCAGCAACAGCACATCGAAGAACTGCAGAATCTCCTGTGGGAAATGGAGCGCCGTCCAACGCTGGAGCACTACCACATTCTGCAGCAGCAGTTGCAAACCAGTCAGACGGAAATTGAAACCCTCAAGGCGGAATTGCAGCGGCGCGTCGATCCGGCCCGATTTTACCAACTGCAGCAGGAGCTCCTGGAGCTGAAACAGCAGGCCAACCAATTGGGAGAATACGCCGTCAAGTTGCCGCAGGTGCAGCTTTTGCAAGCCCAACTGCAGCTCCGTGTACAGCAGCTAGAGGAGGAAAAAGCACAATTGCAAGCGCAAATCCAAGAGTTGGCTGCTCGACCTTCTGCACAAGAACTGGAAACCCTACGGGCGGAGCTAGAGGCTGCCCACCGCCAAGCGGAAGCCGAATGGCAGCGTTTGAAGACCCATCTGGAAACCGAAAAGGCACACATGGAAGCTGACCTGAACACCGCCCGGCAACGTATTCGCGAACTGGAAGAGCGTCCTACCCCAGAGCAATGGGCACGCTTGCAGGCGGAGCTGGATCATCTGCGCCAACAGGCCTCTTTTGCCAAGGCCGAGCGGGCCACCTTGCTGGAAGAGCTGCAGCAGAGTCAGCGGCAGCAGGCCGAGCAAGCCCAACAGATTGCCAAGCTGGAAGCGGAAGCAGCCCAGGCCGCCCACCTCAGGGAAACAGAGTCCTCACAGGCGCAGCGAATCCTTGCCCTGGAGGAGCAGGTGCAGGCTTTGACCCGCGAGCTTGGTGCTTTGCGAGCCGAGCGGGATCAGCTCATGCAAGAGTTGGCCCAGCGTCCCACCCTTGCCCAGTGGCAGGAAGTTCAGCAGCAGGTGCAGGACACCCGAGAAAGCCTGGAAGCAGCCCGGCGGGGGCGAGAACTGGCCGAGGCCCATCATCTGGTCAGCCAAAAGCAAATCGAGAAGTTGCAGCAGCAGGTGATGGCTTTGAAAACCGAGTGTGTGCAGGCCCACGCCTACGCGCAAACCCAAGAAAAGGAAGTGGCCCTGCTGCAGCAGCGCAATCAAGAACTGGAAGAGCAACTGGCCACACTGCGTCAGTCGGCCTCCGCTTCCCCTCAGCCAGCGGTTGTCGAGCCCAGGTCGAATCATCGGGCCCAGGAACGGATTCCTGCCGCGGCTGACGAGTCTGCTCCTTCCCCGGCCACCACCTGGAGAACACCCACCCCAGGGATCCCGCCGCTCACCCTGGACGAGCGGGAAGAAAGTGCCCCGCTCGGCTGGCGCCAACGGACAGAAAGGCTCCTGAAACGCTCCGCTTTGGCCGCTTCACGGGCAGGAGGGGAAACGGGCAGTCGCAACCGGATTGAGTTGCCGACTTTTGTGCAGCGGCGGCCCTACTGAGCGCTCCATTCTCGGGGATCCAACCGTTCTCCAGCTTGAAAACGAGGCCAAGCCCAGCGCAACAGGGCTCCCAGCTGGGCATGAAACCGCTCTGGGGCAAATTGCAGAGCATGGGCCCGAATCCGCTGCGGATCCCATTCCTGTCGATCCGCCTGCCGCAGCCCTTCCACCAACGCTTCCACACTGGCCTCGGGAATGAGGATGCCGGTTTGGCCGTGGATGACCGTCTCTTGGGCACCTCCCCGGTTGAGGGCAACCACGGGGCGGCCGCAGGCCTGGGCCTCCACTGCCACTAGGCCAAAATCCTCCTCCCAGGGGAACAGCAGCAGCCGGCAATTGGCTAGCAGTTCCCGAAAACGATCGGGGGGCTGATGGGGCAAAAACTCCACCTGCGGCCCCGCCAGTCGCTTGAGCCGAGCCAGCTCCGGCCCTTCGCCCACAACCAGCAGCCGACGACCCAGCCGTTCACAGGCGGCAATCGCCAGATCCACCCGTTTGTAGGGCACCAGTCGGCCTGCCACCAGGTCATAATCGGCGCTGGGATCCGCCACCGGCTCAAACCCCTGCAGCGGAACGGGCGGATAAATGACCACAGCCTCGCGGCGGTAGAGCTTGGCAATGCGGCGGCGAATGTGCTGGGAGTTGGCGATCAACAGATCTGGACGTTGAGCTGCCAGAAAATCCCACTGGCGCAGGCGGTGCAGCAGCCATTGGCTAATTGTGCGAATGGGCCCGATTCCCCCCAACCCTTCTCGCTGCAGATACAGCTCCCGGTTCTCCCACAGGTAACGGGTGGGGCTGTGGATGTAGCTCAGGTGCAGGGTAGAGGCTCCCGTCAGGATCCCTTTGGCAAAGGCGTGGCTGCTGGAGATCACACAGTCATAGCCGGAGAGGTCGAAGCTCTCATAGGCCAACGGCATCCAGGGCAGCAGATACTTGAGGCGGGCATGGTAATCAGGGCGCAACACCCCCAGCCACTTGGCCCAGCCTTGCAAAAAGGAGGTGTGAATTGTCAGCTCCTGCCAGCTCGGCGGCAGGGTGTGAGCGGAGAAGAGACTGACGTAAAGGGGGGCCTGGGGGGCAAAAGCCACCAGCTCCTGCAGAACCTTTTCCGATCCCCCCGGCCAGATCAGGTACTCATGCACCAACGCCAGGCACCCAGGCCAAGCGAATGCTGGCCCGGGAGAGGGGGAAAGGCCACAGGAAGGGATCCCCAAGGCTCAGGCACTGTCAGGACTTGGCAGAGCGGCGCTTTTTGCCAATTGGGCCGCTCACCTGCTTGGCTTTCTCGTCGATCCGCTCATTGATGTAGTTGTAGATCTCGCGGAAGCGAGGCAGGGCCCGCATCTCCAGGCGACTGCCGTCCTTGAGGGTGAGCACCATGTCTCCCCACACGCCCAAGCCACGGGGCACCATAACCACCTTGGCAATCTCGCCGTAGATTACATCTGAGCGCTCCTTGCCGCCCCATCCCCCAATCACGGTGATGCGACGATTGGTAATCCGATAGTGTACCCACAGCTTACGCACCAGTGCCCCCACAAACAGAGGCAAGCCGACAAGTGTAGCCCCAATGAAGGAGTTCAACACCAAATCGCCACTGTGGGGGCCGCCCTCAAAAAAAACCTCCTCTTGCACCGCCATGCAGAGCACCGTCCGGTTGTTTAGAGTGTTGCCGTTAACGATCTTAAACGATTTCTCAGCTTTCCCCAACTGGGGCTAACGGCAGGTTCGGGATTGGGTCAGCCTTCGGACGGCTTGTAGGGAACGGCAGGTGGCCAAGACCAGGTAAACAAACAACACCATCACCACCACCGCCACCGCTGCGGCTCCGGCATTACCCAGCCAGCCCCACCCTTCCAGCCCCGTCAGGGCCACCAAAGCCCAAGAAGCCGGGTGCAGCATTCCCCCCAACAGGAGAATTTGCGAGAGCATTTGCCCAGCCGTAAAGCGGGATCCCAGCACCACCAGGGCCAGTCCGCCGCCGATGTTGATCAACCCCATGTTGCCCAAAAAGGCGTAGCAAATGTGCCAGGCGTACTTTTGTTTGGGCACCTCCTGCCAGAGGAGGGGCTCGGCAGGGATCCCCGAAGCCTCCTGGGGGGCGAGCGGCAACGGCTGAACTTGGCTGAGGATCCAGCCGAGGACAATGGCGGCAACCAGCATCGCCACGCCCGCCTTCACGTTCAGCTTGCCGGGGATGGTTAGCTCGGGGTGGGCCAACATCGCAGATCCTCCTGCAACCCGTCCTAGCCTATCCTGTCTTTGCCCCAAATTGGCCAACAGCCTCAATCCCTTGGATAGAGCAGTGTGCCGCAGCGTTTGCAGAATTGGGCATCCCCATCGTGCTGGGAGAGGCCACAGCCTGGGCAGGCCCATTGCACCGAGTTGCCGCTTTTTACCAGTTGCTTGATCAACTCCCCCACTTGCCAAGGGATCAGGGCTATGCCCGTCAAGATCATCAACACTGTCAGCAGCCGGCCCAGCTCAGAAGTGGGGGTGAGATCCCCAAACCCCACCGTGGTCATGGTAACGACGGAAAAGTAGAAAGCATCTAAAAAGGTGGCAAAAGCGCCAGGATTCACTGGATGTTCTACCTGGTAGATCAGCCCAGAGTAGACGAAAACAATGGCAAAGAGGGTGAAGAAAATGCGCAGCAAAATGCGGCTATCGGCGGAGATCACTTGCCCAAACAGGGTTTTGCCCTCCACCAAGCGCAGCAGCCGCAGGATGCGAAACCAGCGCAAGAGGCGGATGAAGCGAATATCGGTTAGCCCGGCAAAAAAGGGCAAAATGGCCAGCAAATCGATGAGTGAATAGAGGCTGAAGACGTAGCGCAGCTTTTGCGGGGCCGCCGCCAGGCGGAGCAGATATTCCACCACAAACAGGCCGAGAATGAGGCGATCCACCCGCTCCAGCCCAAGACGCACCTCAGGGGGAACGGGATAGGTTTCCACCACAAAGAAGGTGGATGAACAGAAAACCAGCGCCGCCACCAGCAAGTTCACCCAGCGGCTTTCCGGAGTGTCTTGATCCCCCCAATAGCGCTGGAGGATCCCAGAATGGGCAAGATCGAGATCAGCTTGGGTGGGGAGAGTGGTCACAAACGGGATCCAGCTGGGAAGATATCGAGAGAGTTTCCTTTCAACGCCCATCAGGCGCATACTAACTAAGCTAATGGAAACTAGCTCACAGAGCGAACTTCCCCTAAGCAAACGTCCAGGCTTTGGGTGTTAATTAGGTGTTGAGTCGATGTTGCCTCCTATCGTACTGGCCTCGCAATCCGCTGCCCGCCGCCAATTGTTAAAGGCTGCCGGGATCCCCCATCGCGTTCAACCCAGCTACTTCGACGAAAGCCAAATCCAGAGCTCTAATCCGGTGGAGCTGGTGCAGAAGCTGGCCTCGGCGAAAGCCGAAGTGGTGGCGGCCCAGCAACGGGAGCCCGTCTTGGTCGTGGGGGCCGACTCTGTGCTCTACCTAAATGGCGAGATCCTAGGTAAGCCGCCCAATGCCCTAGAGGCGGAACGGCGCTTGCGGCAAATGCGGGGCGAAGTGGGAGAGCTCTACACAGGCCATGCCTTAATTGACACGAAGCAGAACCGTCGCCTCACCCACTATGCGGTGACGCGGGTGTTTTTTGCCAAGCCCAGCGACGAGGAAATCCGCGCCTATGTGGCCACCGGTGAGCCGCTCAATTGTGCTGGCTGTTTTGCCATCGATGGCCGCGGCAGCCTGTTTGTGGAGCGGATCGAGGGGTGCCCCGGCAATGTGATCGGGCTGAGCTTGCCCCTGCTGCGGCGCATGATGCAGGAGTTGGGCTATTCCCTCACCGATGCTTGGAGCTAGCCGTCGAGGTGTTGCTTGAGCAGGTCGTTGGCCAGCTTTGGATCCGCCCGTCCCTGGGTTTTTTTCATCAATTGCCCGACAAAGTAGCCGAAGAGCTTGGTTTTGCCCCCCCGATACTGCTCCAGTTGCTCTGGATTCTCCGCCAACACCTCAGCGATTATCTGCTCCAGAAGATTGCTATCCGAGATTTGGGTCATGCCTTTGGCTTCCACCAGGGCGCGGGCCGACCCGCCTTTTTCCAGCAGTTCCGGCAGGATCTCCTTGGCGATTTTGCTGGAGATGGTGCCCTGCTCGATGAGGCCAATCAGCTCGGCCAGGGTTTCCGGCTTCAGGGCAATGTCGGGATAGTCCAGCTTGTGGGTGTTGAGGTAGCTGGCGATGTCGCTCATCATCCAGTTGGCGGCTGCTTTCGGGTCGGCACCGGCGGCGATCACGGCTTCAAAGTATTCGGCGGTGTTGCGTTCATCGCTGAGGTAGCGGGCATCGTACACCGAGAGGCCGTACACCTCCTGATAACGTCGCCGCTTCACACCGGGCAATTCCGGCAGCTCTGCCTGCCAGCGGGCCTTTTGCTCTTCGGTAACGCGAATGGGCGGCAGATCGGGCTCGGGGAAATAGCGATAGTCGCTGGATCCCTCTTTCTTGCGCATGCTGATGGTGCGCTGGCTGTTTTCTTCCCAGAGGCGGGTCTCTTGCACGATCCGCTCGCCTGCCTCCACAACCTTGACCTGGCGGTTGAATTCGTACTCGATGGCCCGTTGGATGGCGTTGAAGGAGTTCATGTTTTTAATTTCCACCTTCGTGCCAAAGGTCTGGGATCCCAGCGGACGCACCGAGATGTTCACATCACAGCGCAGGGATCCCTCCTGCAGGTTGCCATCGCACAGCCCGGCATAGCGCAGGATGCGGCGCAGCTCTTGCACATACTCGGCTGCCTCTTCCCCGCTGCGGATGTCCGGCTCGCTGACGATCTCGATGAGGGGAACCCCCGCCCGGTTGAAATCCACCAAAGAGTAGCTGGATCCCGATAGGCGGTCGCTGCCAGCGTGGACCAGCTTGCCCGCATCTTCTTCCATGTGCAGACGGGTGATGCCGATGCGCTTGGTACGACCGTCGCTGAGCTGGATCTCAATCCAGCCGTGGGTAGCAATCGGCAGGTCGTATTGGGAGATTTGGTAGTTTTTGGGCAAGTCGGGGTAAAAGTACTGCTTGCGGTCGAACTTGCTGTAGGGGGCAATGGTGCAATTCAAGGCCAAACCCGCTTTGACCGCGTACTCCAGCACCTTTTCGTTGAGCACCGGCAGGGTGCCGGGCAGGCCCATGCAGATGGGGTCAATCTGGGTGTTGGGGGGAGCGCCAAAGGCTGTCGCGCTGCTGGAGAAGATCTTGGAGCGAGTGCTGAGCTGGCAGTGAACTTCCAACCCGATCACAGCTTCGTATTGCACTTTGGCGGGGGCAGCAACAGTCATGGGATAGGAAAAACTGGCGGTGTAACCATTCTAGTGTGACCTTGCAGGGATCCCAGCTCACAGACAGTTTCTGGGGACGGCAGCCCAGAACCCAGGACGAGGCCGGAGCAGCCCAGCTTGAAGCAGATCCTCAGAACAGCGAAACTTCCTCAAACGGTAGGGCGAATCTCAAAAGTGGGTAGACCTTCCGGCGGCTCGGAACGTTGCTCAATGGCCTCCACAACCGAACCGGGGCTGCCCTGTTGGCACCAGCGCAGCATGGCCTCCACCGCAGCAGGGGATCCTTCAAAAACGGCCTCGACGCGACCATCCCGCAAGTTGCGCACCCAGCCGCCAACACCGGCATTGCGGGCCATGGCTTCGGTGTGGGCGCGAAACCCCACCCCCTGAACCCGCCCCCGTACCCAGACGTGAACGCGAACCCTGTCACTCATGCCGACTGGGATCCCTCCGTTGTGCTGCAGGGTTCTGGCGACTCGGTCGGCTCCTCCGGAGTCTCTGAGGTCTGCCGATCCAGCCACCCCACAAGAACGTTGACCAGGGCAACCAAGCCTAGGAGCCCCAGCGAGATCCCACAGGCATACCCAATCGCTTGCCACAGCACGGAAGACATGAACCCAACCTCACGAACGCTTGTGCAGAGGATCCCACCCTTCATGCACCGTGACATCCTCCCGGCGCTCGTCCTACGGACAGAGCGCGGGCTACCCTTCCCGTCAGCAGGACGGAGTCCTTACCTCGCGGCTGGGCATTCCTGCCCCACGCCACTTGTCTGGGTCTACAACCCCCGACAAAACGACTGGACAGGTGGTTCCCCTTCCCCAGCCTCCCTGGCTACTGCCAGCTTGCAAAACAAGTCTAATCCACAGGGAACGGTGCATCGGCAGGCAGGATGGACTCCTGCACCCAGGAACCCCTGTCCACCGGACAAGAGCAAGAGGCATCTGGATCAATCCGGTACTTGTAGGTTACCGCCAGCATAAGTAGGTTTTACTACAGATTTCGCTCAGAGGTATGGCGGGGATCCCTGTATCCCGGTGCTTACCCTGCGGGTAGAGTGCAGGACTGATTGCCCCTGCACCCCCGTTAGTTACCGCTAGCTACACCGCCGGGAAGCCCCGCCCTCTATTAGTTAGTGGCTAGTGAATAGTGAATAGTCACTATCCACTAACCACTATCCACTATTCACTATCCAGGGTGAGGGTCGGGATGAAAGGCGGGGACATGATGTTTTGTCCTTACTGGTGCCATAAAAAGTAGCGGGGTTTTATACACTGCCGCTATAGACATCAAGTACAGGGGCGGGGCATCCCGTCCTTTTCGCGTTAGCGGGACGTAGTCCTTAAGCCCAGGAAATGTCCTTTTCGCACTAGCGGCGCGGAGCGCTAACCGGAGTCACTGTTCGCGTCAGCGGGACGGAGTCCTTGAAGCCCGCACTCTCTCGCTTTAGCGGCGCGGAGCGCTTTGCATCAACATGAGTGCGGGAGTATGTCACTTAAAATGACTACACCAGTCTTGTTCAGCACCAATCTATTGGGTTAGCGCAACACCAGGGCTAGAGCAGTCCCTTGGGATCCCGTCTCGACCAACCGCAAGTCCCCCCCGTGGGCCTGCAGGATGCGCCTGGCGATATATAGCCCCAGACCTCCTGAGCCGGTTGGGTAGTGGTGGCCGGCAATGTGAATGGGCTGGGTCACGTAGGGTTGGGCCAACTCTTCTAGGGGAGCCGGCAAGCCGGGGCCATCATCCTGCACCTGGATCTGGTGGGGGCTGACGATTAACACCACCGCATGGCGTGCGTAGCGCAAGGCGTTGTCCACCAGATTCACCAGCGCCCGCTCCAGCTCTGCCTCATCGGCGTTGCCCCACCCTTCTCCTTCGACTCGCAGATCGATCCCCCGCTCCTGGGCCAGGGATCCCATGCGCTCGGCCACCTTTCTGGCCAGGGATCCCAGATCACAAGGCCGAGGATGCAACTCGATCTCTCCCCGCTCCAGGCGGTGAGCCTCCACCATTTTCTGCACCAGAGAGAGATTGTGTTGATTTTCCTGCAGGATGCGATCCAGCAGAGCGCGACGTTGCTCCGGCTCGAGCTGTTGATCCTGTTTAAAGGCGCTCAGCAGGTGCCCAAAGGCGATGAGGGGGGTTTTGAGGTCGTGAACGAGGGTAGCGGTAAAGGCTTCTCGCCGCATTTGATCGATCTGGATCTGGCGCAGCAACTGGGCAAAAGCCTGCCGCAAGATCAGGGCTTCCTGGGGATCCCCGGGGCGGAGCAGCAGATTCCAACGGGCGGGCTGGTTAATCAAGGTTTCCAAATGAGCCAACTCGCGGGCCAGCAGGGTGAGGGGGCGCAAAATCATGGAGGACAGAGCATAGCCCACCACCGCCGACAGCACCGCCAGCAACGGGATCCACAGCAGCAGCAGGAGGATCCCTTCAGTGCTGAACTGCGTGTCGGGCCAGATCCACTGCACCGACAGGATGAAAACCAAGTTGGGGACGAACGAAAGGCTGGCAATGACCAATGCCACCTGGGTGCGCAAGCTGTGGGGAAAGCGGCGGCGCCAAAACTCAAGTAGGCGGAGTAGTTGCTGTTTCAAACTCGGTGTGCTCGCTTTGACAAGACCTGCTTGAATAGTGAACCAACCGTAGGCAAAGAATAAACATCCCCTCACGGTCAAGGCTGAAGAGTTCTTTCCTAGGTCTTAGAATGACCGTTATGTCTTGAGCCACTTCATCCCCATGAATAAAGAAGGATGCCGTAACCCCCGCTTTTAGGATACCCAGCTACCCCATTCTTTAGAGAAGCCGCGCCGTATTCCGGTTGGCAAAGCTGTGGACATCACGGCAAAGAAAGACAGCTTGATCCCCAGGCGTAACCAACGTTGAGCAATCATAGTCGTTTCAGGTTAGGGTGAGGCGCCTGGGCCATTGAGAAAAGCCTTTGGCCGCATGCATTATTGCTCGGCAACGCTGACGCGACGACGCGACCAACGTTTTGGGTGTAGTGTCCCAGTTTGGGTCAAAGGACTACAAGTTCAACAGATCAAGATCGAGGGGCAGAGCGGAGCTCTCAAGCTCCTGAGGCATGAAAAAACCTCTGGGAGTCTGTCCGTGTTTCGACCCCAGAGGCTTCTTCTCTTCACTCCTCACCATTATTGAGCGTAGCCGCCCTTTGAAAGGCTGTCAAGCACTTTCCCATTGGGGTTGGCGTGTGGGAAATTGGGCCAGGGTGGCGCTGCCGTATAGGATCATCTGCTGGGGCTGTAAGTTCACCCGATCGACCCGCAGCTCAGTGCCGCGCAAGGCCAGCCGATCCAAATCCAGAAGCCCATTCAGGCAATCTACCAAGGCCCGGCTCAAGGCCAGCTCCTCTTCTGTGCCGCCTGCAAACACCGGATCTGTAAAGCGGATGCGACGCCGCTCCAGCACCTCAACCTGGGCGGAAAAACCGACGCAGAAAGCCCTGGCTTCTCCCTGCTGTACATTTGCCTGGAATTGCAGTCGTCGCGCCGGGGTGATGCTGATATGGACGTGATGGAAGGATAGGGGGCTATCATCCTGCTTTCCTAAGGCCAGCCTATTCAGCACAAAAGGTGTGTTAAACGATTGCGCCAGATCGTCTTCGCTCAGCACCACGCGCATTGTGGCCTGTACTGGCTGGCGCAGCTTGATCTTCCCCTGCCAAATTTGGCTGAAATCGATGGCCACCGCATTGCAGAATAGCTCCAGAGCCGAAAGCCTCAGGCCGTTGTACATCTGCAGATGCTGGCCCAACAGTTCAAAGCTGTCGATACGACCCTGCAACAATTTGGCAACAGGCTCCACTCGCACGCGCGCCTCCAGCCGCTCTGCATGCTTAAAGAGGGCACGAATGGCTGCGCCTACCCCTCGGCTAACCCAATCGACAGCCATGGGATTCTGGAGGGAAAGTTGGGGCAGGAGTCCTGTAGCCATGGGAAAAGGTAAAGAGCGCCTACAGGGATCATAACCAACCATTAAGAAAAGTTACAACCTCCGCCGACGGAGAGGCTGTTCTCTCAGGGGTAGGTGCGTCCCTCCTGCATAGCCGAGCGGGCCACGGCTGCGATCCCCTGGTCGGTGGCGCGGGGCAGATGAAAGTACCGTCCGCCCGCCAATTCCGCCAGTTCGGCGCTGAAGCCGGTGGTTACAAAGCGGCTTTGGGAGTCGATCAAGAGCAGCTTCAACCCCAGGGCGCGGATGCGCAGGGCGATCTCCCGCAGCTCCTGCTTCAGGTCGATGGGATCCGCTCCCAACTGGCTTTTGCTGTCGCTCCGTCCCAAGGAGCGGCTGAGGGGAATGTTGGCCCGGCCATCGGTGAGAGCCACCAGCATCACCTGACCTACATCGCCAGCGGTGCGGGCATTGACTCCCATGCGCACGGCTTGGGTGAGGGCATGGGCGAGAGGGGATCCCCCGCCGCAGGGCAGAGATTCCAAACGGCGGCGGGCCAGCTCGATGGAGCGGGTGGGGGGGAGCAACACTTCGGCAGTTTCCCCACGAAAGGCGATGAGGGCCACCTTGTCACGGTTTTGGTAAGCCTCGGTGAGCAGGCGCAGGGCGGCACCTTTGGCCGCTTGCATGCGGTTGAGGGCCATGGAGCCGGAGGCGTCCACCACAAAGATCACCAGGGCTCCGGCCTTGCGAACCAGCTTTTTGGCGCGGATATCGCTCGGCTCCACAATCACGCTACGTCCCGGTTGCCGCTGGCGGCGGCTTTTCTGATAGGGGGCAGCAGCTCGCAAGGTGGCATCGACGGCAACGCGGGGGTTGGATCCCTGGGGCAGGATGGGCTTGACGTAGCGGCCTCGGTCGGCGCTGAACACCAGGCTGCGGGATCCCGTTTTCCCCTGTTGGTTGAGGGACTGGGCAAAGGCCAGCAGGCGCGGGTCGAGGGCCACCTGCTCAGGATCGAAAAAAAACTCCTGCGGCAGGCTGAGGCTTTCCGGCTGGGGATCCGTCTCCTCCTGGTCCTCGCCGGTGTCGTCGGAATTGCTTGGGGAAGGATCCGACTGTTGGGATGGTGGCGGGGGGGGAGGGGGGGGCTGGTCGGGGTCGTATTGGGCGCGGGGCAGCAGCACCAGTTGCACAGCCTGCTGCAGATCCTCGGCCAACAGGCGATCCCGTCCTTCCAGAGCTGCCAGGGCACAGGCGGCTCGCAGGGCAAATTGTTCTCCCCGGTGCCCTTGGACGTTGCCGCGGATGGCCTCCTGCACCAGGTAGAGGAGCTGTTCCCGCTGCGGCTTGACCTGGGGCAGCCACTCCCGCGCCAGGAGGATGCGGGTGCGGATTTCCTCCAGTTCCGCCTGGTGCTCGGCCAGGAAGGGCTCGGGAGCATCGACAAATTGCGTTGCCCGTTGGACAATTTCCCCTCGCTCTTCTAGGCTCAGCTCCTGCCCCACCGGCACCACCAGTGCCAGGCGATCCAGCAGGTGGGGGCGCAGGGATCCCTCTTCGGGGTTGTAGGTGGCCACCAAGAGAGGCCGGCAGGGGTGTTGCAGACTCAGCCCCTCCCGTTCCAGGCGGTTGACCCCATCCCCCACCACCGTCAGCAACAAGTTGACGATGGCGTCGTCCAAGAGGTTGATGTCATCCACATAGAGCACGCCCCGGTGGGCGGCAGCCAAGAGCCCTGGCTGGAAGACCGTTTCCCCCTGCCTGATGGAGGCCTCCACATCGACGGATCCCAGCAGCCGATCTTCGGTGACGCCCAGGGGAACCTGGACAAAGGGGGGCGATATCACTTGGGTGGGCGGCAACTCTCCGGCTGGGTAGCGAGCCTTGGCCCAGTCGGACCAGGTATCCGGCTGCGCTGGATCGTCGTTGCAATAGGATCCCGCAATCACCTCGATGGGCGGTAGCAAGGCGTGGATCCCTCTGGCCAAAACCGACTTGGCGGTGCCGCGAGGCCCCACCAGCACCACACCCCTTAGGCTGGGATCCACTGCTGCCAGCAGCAGAGCCAGCTTGGCCGCCTGTTGCCCCACTACAGCGGTGAGGGGAAAGGTACAAGGAGCGGATAGAGTTGCGGATCCCATGGTTGGCGGGTAAGCTTGGCGAGCAACGGTTCAATCGAGCAGATTCGCAGCGGAGCGGGAGCTGTACACCCCAGTCTATCGCTTGAGTGCTCCGCGCCGCCTTTGCAACTGAGATTTTCTGGGGAGGTTCCAAACCGGCTCCAGACAGTTCCCCAAGCCCTCTCCCAAGGGGAAGGGGTAGGTCGGAATCAAGGCCACCAATGGCCTACGGCGACTGGGAATACCCCTGGTGAGCCGCCGCTGTTTGGTGGTCATCTTCTGTTCAAAATGGGCATCACTTCAGCGGGTTGCAATCATCACGTGTTTGGTGATTTGGTAGTCGCGCACCGCTTCTGCCGAGAGATCTTTGCCAAATCCCGATTGCTTAAAGCCGCCATGGGGGGCCTCAGAGGCAATGGGAATATGGTCGTTGATCCAGACGGTGCCGAACTCCAGATCGGCGGCCAACCTCATCGCTCGTCCGATGTCTTGAGTCCACACAGAAGCCGCCAGCCCGTATAGGACGTCATTGCCCAAGCGTAGCGCTTCCGCTTCTTCGCGAAACGAGCCGAGCGTGAGAACCGGCCCAAAAACCTCACTCTGTACGATCTCCGCTTTTTGATCGACATTGGCAATCACCGTGGGTTCATAGTAGTAGCCCTGGGCAAGCTGGGAAGGGATCCGACCGCCGGTCAGCACCTTGGCTCCCTCTGCTTTGGCCCGCTCCACAAATCCCATCACCCGCTCCCGCTGGGCTGCCGAGACCAAAGGCCCCATCTCCACTCCCGCCTCGAAAGGGGATCCCACCGTTACTTTGCGCATGGCTTCTACAATGGCCTCTTGCGCCTGCGCCAGCTTGCTCTCGTGCACATAGACGCGGGTGGCTGCCGTACAGTCTTGGCCGGTATTGACGGTGGCAGCAAATGTGGCCTTGGCAGCAACGGTCTCTACGTCCGCATCCTCGAAGACGATAAACGGCGCTTTGCCCCCCAGTTCCAAATGCACCCGCTTCAGGGTATCTGCCGCTGTCCGCATCACCTGCTTGCCGGTGGCGGTAGAGCCGGTAAGGCTGACCATGCGCACCTGGGGGTGCTCCACCAGGGCTTGGCCGGTGGCATTGCCTCCGGTAACGATATTGACTACCCCGGGCGGGATCCCAGCCTCGGCGATCAGTTCCCCCAGCATCAGGGTGGTCAGGGGGGTGGCAGGAGCGGGCTTGAGCACCACCGTACAGCCGGCGGCCAGGGCGGGGCCGATTTTCCAGACAGCCATCATCAGCGGATAGTTCCAAGGGGTAATTTGAGCGCACACCCCCACCGGCTCTTTGCGAAAGAGGGAGGTGTAGCCCTTGGCGTATTCCCCGGCGCTAAAGCCATGGATGTCGCGGGCGGCAGCGGCGAAGAAACGCAGATTATCCACCGCAAACGGCAAATCTCCCCCTAAGCTGAGGAACTCGTAGGGCTTGCCGGTGTTTTCCGATTCCACACGAGCCAGTTCTGGGGCACGAGCCTCGATCAGATCTGCCAATTTCCAGAGGGCCAGGGATCGCTCGCCGGGGGTGAGTTTCGACCAACGGCCATCGTAGAAGGCTGTTTGGGCGGCCTGCACCGCCCGATCCACATCGGCAGGGCTGGCATCCACCGCCTCTGCCAGTTTCTCGCCGGTGGCCGGGTTCTCGATGGTCATCAGGCCCCCCCCTTGGCTATCGACCCATTGGCCGTCGATCCAGAGTTTGTAGGCCATAGCGATGTCCTCAACAGCTTGGTGAAATGGCTCTCCCCATTGTGCCGAATCTTTTTGGCTCGGCTTGAATCATAAGCTTCATTCAACTTTGGCAACTTTGGGGTGCAGAGATGGGATCCTTTGGGATTGGGATGGCCCAAACGGCTATTCGCAAAGCGGGCCGTAGACTGTGGCCAACGGCGCACTGGTGAGGATCCCGCATCTGCTAACTAACGGAGGTGCAGGGGCAATCAGTCCTGCACTCTACCCGCAGGGTAAGCACCGGGATACAGGGATCCCCACCATACCCCTGAGCGAAATCTGTAGCAAAACCTACTTATGCTGGTGTAACCTACAAGCACCGGATTGATCCAGATGCCTCCCAACAAGCCGCTCGCGTCAGCGGGACGGAGGCCTTGCTGTTGGCGTGGCTGGAGATTGGCCGGGACGTATACAACTACACTTTGCCGGAAATCAACGAGTGGATAGCATCTTGCTCTTGGCCGGTGGACAGGGGTTCCTGGGTGCAGGAGTCCATCCTGCCTGCCGATGCACCGTTCCCTGTGGATTAGACTTGTTTTGCAAGCTGGCAGTAGCTAGGGAGGCTGGGGAAGGGAAACTGCCTGTTCAGTCGGTCTGTCGGGGGTTGTAGACCCAGACAAGTGGCGTGGGGCAGGAATGCCCGACCGCGAGGTAAGGACTCCGTCCTGCTGACGGGAAGGGTGGCCCGCGCTCTATCCACAGGACGAGCGCCGGGAGGATGTCACGCATCCACCCTAGCTCTGGATTGGGAAGGATGGCCAGCGCTTTTGCACAGGCGCAGCAGGGCACAGTCTCAGTACCCTGGTTGATTGAGTCAATGCAGAGGTGGGATCCCTCTGTTGGGATAGCCGTTAGGGAGGCAGGTTCACGATGCAACTGCGAACAGCTCTGCCGCTGTTGTGCCTTTCTCTCTTGGTAGCTGCTTGCCGGCCCGGCGGGCCACCTCGCAGCATGGGGGGTGAAGGGGGCGGAGAAGGCCAACCCACACCAGTGGCCGTCGGCAGGGTAGAGGAACAGCAAATCGAAGAGACTTCAGAGTTCATGGCCAGCCTCGGATCCCAGCAGGTGGCCAGTATCCGCCCTCAGGTCAGTGGACAGGTGACCCAGGTGTTCGTGCAGCTGGGATCCCAGGTGGCTGCCGGAGCCCCTCTCTTTGAGATCGACAGCCGGCAGCAACAGGCGGCGGTGGCCGGCCAAACGGCGGGGATTGCCGCAGCCCAAGCCAACCTGGAGAGCGGCCGGGCCGTGCTCAGCCAGTTGCGGGCGGATCGGATGCGGCTGGAGGCAGCAGCGGAGTTTGCCCGGGAGCAGCACGAGCGCAACCTGCGCCTCTTGGCCGAGGGGGCCATCAGCCAGGCGCAAGCGGATCAATCCAGCCGCGACCTGCGCCAGGCGGAGGCGGCTTTGGCGGCGCAACAGGAGCAGATCCGCGCTCAGGAGGCCGCGATCTTGCGGGCAGAGCGGGAGGTGCAGCGAGCCCAGGCCGAGGCGGAGCGGCAACAGGTGCAACTGCAGTTTTTCCAGGTTACAGCTCCCTTTGCCGGCATTGTGGGGGATGTTTTGGTGCGGCAAGGGGACTACGTGACGCCTCAGACGGTTTTGACCACCTTGACCCAAACCCAGGCGCTGGAGCTCAACCTCAACATCCCGTTGCAGCGGGCCCCCCAGCTGCGCATTGGCACGCCGGTGCAGATCCTGGATAGCCGCGGCGAGGTGATCGGCAGCAGCCAAATCTCTTTCATTGCTCCCGAAGCCAACGCCGCCACGCAATCGGTGCTGGCCAAGGCTCTTCTGGAGAACCCTGCCGGCCAGTTGCGCTCGGCCCAGTTTGTGCGGACTCGGGTCATCTGGGAGGAGCGGCCGGCCTTGCTGGTGCCGGTGACGGCGGTGGCCCGCTTGGGGGCGCAAACCTTTGTCTACACGGTGCAGACAACGGAGCCGCCAGCAGAGGGCATGCCCCCGGGGGCGGTGGCGGTGCAAAGGCCGGTGCAGCTGGGATCCATCTACGGAAACAGCTATGAGGTGCTGGAGGGTTTGGAGGCCAATGAGCCAATTGTGCTGAGCGGCCTGCAGAAAATCCGCGATGGCGCCCCGATTGTCGATGAGGTGCTTTTTCAGCAGAGGATGCAGCCACAAGGGGGAGGGAGACCTCCTGGATCCCCGCCCTAGGTCCTCTCTCTCCGGCGGTTTCCCAACTCAGCTATCCCCTTTCACTCCTCACTGCGCTGGACTATGTTTGTTGACTTTTTCATTCGCCGCCCTGTTTTTGCCAGCGTCTGCTCCATCCTGATCGTGCTGGTGGGGGCGGTGAGCATTCCCCTACTGCCGGTGGACTACTACCCACAGGTGGCGCCGCCAGCGGTGAGGGTGACTGCTGTTTATCCTGGGGCCAACGCCGAGACGGTGGAGACGGCGGTAACCAATGTGCTGGAGCAGGAGATCAACGGCGTCGAGGGTATACGGTCTATCGCCTCGGTGAGCAGCAGCAACGGCACCAGCCAGATCACCGTTACCTTCAGCCCGGATCGGGATCTGGACACGGCGGCTGTGGATGTGCAGAACCGGGTGGCGCGGGCCCAGGGCCGGCTGCCGGCGGAGGTGATCCAAAACGGCATCAGCGTGGAAAAGGCCGGCGACAGCGCCTTTGTGCTGGTGTTGGCGCTGCGCTCAGAGGCGGGGGAATACGACGAGCTGTTTTTGAGCAACTACGCGGAGCTGTTTGTGCGGGATGCTTTGCGGCGCATCCGCGGCGTCAGCGATGTCATCATTTTCGGGGAGCGCACCTATGCCATGCGCATCTGGCTGGATCCGACGCGGCTGGCCAGCTATGGTCTGACAGCTCTGGATGTGGTGAACGCAGTGCGCCAGCAGAATATCCAGGTGCCCGCCGGCCAAATTGGCGGCCAGCCCAGCCCCCCGGATCAGGAGTTTCAGATCAGCGTCCAGGCCACGGGGCGGCTGTCGCAGCCGGAGGAGTTCGCCCAGATCGTTCTCAAGGCCAACGCCGATGGCAGCTTGGTGCGCATTGCCGATGTGGGCCGGGTAGAGCTGGGGGCCCAAAGCTACGATACGTTCTTCCGCATCGGGGGGCAGGAGGCGGTGGGGATCGCCATCACCCAACAACCGGATGCCAACGCCCTAGAGGTGTCGCGGCAGGTGCGGCAGACGTTGGCGCAGCTGGCGGAGAGTTTTCCGCCCGGCTTGATCTACGAGATCCCTTTCGACGCCACCCTGTTCATTACCGAGTCGGTGCAGGAGGTGATTTTTACCCTGCTGCAGGCTATTGCCCTGGTGGTGCTGGTACTGTTCATCTTTTTGCAAGATTGGCGCGTCACCCTCATTCCCACCGTTACAATTCCGGTGGCGCTGCTGGGGACCTTCGCCTTTGTGCGCCTGTTTGGCTTTTCCATCAACACTTTGACTCTGTTCGGCCTCACCCTGGCCACTGGCTTGGTGGTGGACGACACCATTGTGGTGGTGGAGAATATCTCCCGCTACATCCGCGACCGCGGCATGCGGCCTCTGCAGGGGGCCTCGGCGGGGATGAACGAGGTGTTGGGGGCGGTGATCGCCACGACGCTGGTGCTGCTGGGGCTATTTGTGCCTGTTGCTTTCTTTCCTGGCACCAGCGGTCGCATCTACCAGCAGTTTGCCG
Organism: Thermostichus sp. OS-CIW-31; assembly: GCF_054060305.1. Taxonomy (NCBI): domain Bacteria; kingdom Bacillati; phylum Cyanobacteriota; class Cyanophyceae; order Thermostichales; family Thermostichaceae; genus Thermostichus; species Thermostichus sp. OS-CIW-31. Next base: position 87,908 of record NZ_JBSSDA010000003.1, read on the forward strand.
TCACCATTGCCGTGTCGGTTTCGCTGTCCACGTTTAATGCCATTACCTTGGCTCCGGCTTTGTCGGCGCTGCTAATTCGCCCCCGCTCAGAGCAGATGTTTTGGCTGCTGCGCTGGTTTGACCGCGCCGTGGAAGGGATCCGAGCGGCCTACTGCCGCCTGCTGGAGCTGGTGGTGAAGCTGCGGCTGTTGGTGGTGACGGGGTTTATTGCCTGTTTGGGCCTCACCTACTGGCTGTTCCAAATTGTGCCGACGGGGTTTGTGCCGGATGAGGATCAGGGCTTTTTCATCACCATTGTCCAGGGGCCGCCGGGGGTTTCCCTCAACTATACCGACAGGGTGATCCGGCAGGCCGCCGCTATTTTGGAGGGGATCCCTGAGATCGAAAATCGGGTGATCGTGGGGGGGTTCAGCTTTACCGGGCCCTCGCCGGGGAATGGGCTGATCTTTGCCACCCTCAAGCCCTGGGAAGAGCGGCGGCAACCGGAGCAATCGGCGCAAGCGATTGTCAACCGGCTATTTGGGCCTTTTTTGGGCGGGATCAGCCGCGCATTGGTGATCCCGATCCTGCCGCCGGCCATTCCCAATTTGGGGGTTGCGGGCGGGTTTACTTTCCAGCTTCAGGATCGGGGGGTGAACGATTTCAACCTCTTGGAGCAGACGGCCAACACCCTGTTTTTTGTGGGCAACTCGCCGCCCCCGCCGGGCCAACCCCCCTTGGGCTTGCGGATTAACCCGCCCACCTTCAACGCCAATTCGCCGCAGCTAGAAGTACAGGTGGATCGGGAGATGGCCCAGTTGTTGGGGATCCCTCTGTTGGATGTCTTCGGCACGCTGCAGACGCTGCTGGGGGGCACCTACGTCAATGATTTCGACCTGTTCAACCGCAACTACCGGGTCTATGTGCAGGCGGATCAAGCATTCCGAGGTAACCCGGAAAGCATCGGCCAGTTCTACGTGCGGGGTGGGCAGGGGCAGCTCTTGCCGTTGAGCACCCTGGTTCAGGTGGAGGAGACCACCAGCCCGGCCATCATCAACCACTTCAACCTCTTCCGCTCGGTGGAAATTCAGGGCAGCGCCCTGCCGGGCTTTAGCTCAGGGCAAGCGATTCGGGCAATGGAAACTCTAGCCGCCCAGTTGTTGCCGCAGGGGTTTGGCTTCGAGTGGTCGGGCCTGTCGCTGGAAGAAATCGAGTCGGGAGGACAGGCGCCGCTGATCTTTGCTTTGGGCTCGGTGTTCGTCTTCCTGGTGCTGGCGGCGCAATTTGAGAGCTATGTGGATCCCTTGATCATTTTGTTGGCGGTGCCGCTGGCGGTTCTTGGGGCTCTTTTGGCGCAACTGCTGCGGGGCTTGACCAACGACGTCTTCTGCCAAGTCGGGTTGGTGATGTTGATCGGGCTGGCCAGCAAAAACTCCATCTTGATTGTGGAGTTTGCCAACCAGTTGGTTGCCCAAGGGATCCCACTGCTCAAAGCTGCCACCCAAGCAGCCGAGACGCGCTTCCGCGCCATTCTGATGACCGCCCTGAGCACTATCCTGGGTATTTTCCCGCTGGCAGCGGCCACGGGCGCAGGGGCAGCCAGCCGTCAGTCGCTGGGCACGGCGGTGATCGGCGGCATGTTCGTCTCGACAATGCTCAGTTTGCTGGTGGTGCCGGTGCTCTATGTCGTGATCAAGGGGATCCAGGTGCGAATTTTGGGGGGATCCCCTTCGCCTGTGGATCTGGCGCATTTGCCGCCGCCGGAGGATCCCAAGGATCTGCTGCCTGGTGGCGACAGCGTTGGGTAGCAAGAGGGATCTGCTTGCTTCTTCTCTTCTGGCGGAAAAGCGAGTGGGGGAAGGGGGCACCTTTTCATCCACCGAGGGCCCTGTCTTCGAGCAGTTCGAGCTCGGCTTCGCTGGGCATTTTTTCCCAGAACTGAGCCAGGTGTTGCAGGCCCACAAAGCCCAACTGCCAGAGGATCAAGGCTAGAGGGCCGTGCTGCTGCCGTTGGATCTTCAGGGCCAGAGCCAGTTGTTTGGGCTTGAGGAGCTGTTGCTGCTCAGCAAACTGGCAGAACTGTCGATCCCATTGGCTGAGGGCCTGTAAATCCGGCAGGGTCGGTTCCATAGGTTTGGCTGGGCAGGAAAGGATTGAATGTCGAGGATCGGGATCCTCGTACTGATTCTGGGGATCTTCTTGCGGATCCCTTGCAACAGGTTTCTTCCAGGGTATGTGACCACCCAGGCCCTCCCAAGGCCGGTTAGGGCAGAGAGGACTGAGCTTTGTCGCAAAGCTGGCTTATAGATCCTGGCAGGACGGTCTATCCCCAGGGGTCGTCGTCGAAGGGACTATCTGACCAATAGCCACTCTGCTGGGATGGGGGGGGCTGTTGGGGAAGGGGCGGCGTGTAAGCAGGAGGCGGTGTTGGGATGGGGGTGGGTTTTTCCAGATCCTCAAGTCGAGGCAGGTCGGCGGGCTTGGGCTCGACACCAAGGCTTCTCAGCTTGGCTTGCGTTTCTTGCACTTGCGCATTGAGCTCTTCCAGGTAGGCGCGGTAGTGGTTGGCAGCTTCCAGGTACTGCTTGGCTTTCTTTTCGTTTTCCTGGACGACCGCCTCCAGTTCTTTGGTGCGAACGGTGTAATCGGCCTCTTGATTGGTGAGGTTTTCGATAGCTTGATTGAGTACAGCCCGCCGGCGCTCCAGTTGGGCTACGATTTCCGACAACTGTCGTTCTCGCTCGCTGAGGCTGCGTTCGCGGTTTTGGGTTTGTTCCAGTTGAAAGCTAGCCTGGCTTAACTGCTCTCGCAAATACATCACCTGGGGCTCTGTCTCGTTGCGTTCCTGCTGCAACTCAAAGACCCGGGCTTCCAAGTGATCTTTTTCCTGCTGCAACACTTCCCGCTCGTTCAAAAGACGGGTGTAGAGCTGGTTGAGAAAGTCCACCTCCATCACCACTTGGCTAAGCTGAGTGGCGTATTCCCCAACCAAAGCCAACTCCCGAGCGAGGTTTTGGGTTTCACTGGTGGCTTGATCGGTGAAAAACTGGGGAAGTTGGGTGGTTTCTCTGAGGCGTTGGGTAAATTGCTTGAAGCGGAAAGAAAAGTTGCTCGCCATTGCCGGTGCGGTAGCCTCGAAGATCAGGGGAATGCCGATGGTTGGATTTCACAGGGCTTGGATTGCTTCCAATCTAACATTGAGCTACAGCTTTTGCGGAAGCTTGCCTTAGGTGGGATCGGGGGGAGTTTCAGGGGCCGGCATGGCAACTTCCCCAGAGGGATCCCGCTTCTCGGATTCCGGCTGGGGGTTTTCTGTCGCTCTGTTTTTAACCTTGTCTTTTTGGTCTTTCGAGGTGCCTTCTGAATCTTGGCCGGAGATGCGGCGCAACAGCCGTTGCAGGAGTGGGCTGCGGCGATTGCCGATGACGGAGAAGCGGCTTTCGATCTCTTCGACGGGGACGGGATCCATTTGGGCCAGCTCCGGCTCGCTGAGGAGGAGTACCCGTATCGTTGCAATGGGGATCTGCAAGAACAGGTTGGATCCCCAAAATCCAAAGGCAGCTATGGCTAGGCCTGCCAGACGGGTGCCGTTGCCAGGGGTGAGCGGGGCAAAGAGGGGGGCAAAGTCGTAGAGGCGCTCACCGACTTCCAGCATCAGGATTGCCGCCAACAGCGTCAAAATCTTATGTTCGGGGCTGAGGAAGGCGGCCAAGATGCGGCGCTGCTCGAGGGTGAGTTCTTCTGGGGGGACAGAAGCCACCCACACGCTAAAGATGTCAAACGGTTTGCGCCACTGCATAGCAAAGACCGGCCCAATGCCCACCACGGCCACCCAAGCCTGCTCCGCCCCCACCGGCAGGAGGGGATCCCCTGTGGCCAGCCCGATCAGGGTCAGCCCCACCCACAAGGGGAAGAGGAGGATGCCGGCGGCATGGATCCAGAGGAAAGGTTCCTGCCAATGGCTGCGCATGGGGAAGTTCCAAGAGGGACAGGGAAGAGCAGGGCTAGGGGCGAGATTTGTCCACCACTTCCAATTCTGTGAGGCGGAAGGTGACCAATTTATCCCAGTTGCCGCCTTCAAAGAGGACAGCGGCATGGTCGTCGGTAACTCGCTGTACCTGGCCCTCGAAGCAGTAGTAGGTGTCGTTGGGGTTGATGACCCGGACGGCAACGCCGGGGTAGATCGGGGGAAGGGCTTCGAGGAGAGTTGGGGTTGGAGTCGTGTTCACGTTTCAGCTATCCTCTTTTTTGCAGAAACTCTGCCTTACTATTATGGGGGAAAGCCCCTCTCTTGCCGAGTCTCCCCCTCGTTGAGCTTCTTCCCACAGCGGTTCGCCGAGGGTTGGGCAATGGCTGAGGTGTGGCTGCCAGCCCGCTAACGGGAAAGGAGCCTGTACTGCAACTTCGACGGTCAACCCAGCTCCCCCTCAAGGCCCCAGACCATGGCTACCGGCGCACAGTCTTCCCCCTCCCAAATCTGGCATGTGTTGGTGATCGATGATGAGCAGGGACGGCGGGCTGTGGCCCTCAGTGCTGCCACCTATTCCATCGGCAGGGATCCCAGCAATGCGATTGTCATCGATTCGGCGGCGGTTTCCCGGCAACACGCGCTGCTGCTGCGGCTACCCCAAAAAGATGGCCAGTATACCTACCGGCTGCTGGACGGCAATATCGAGGGCAAGCGCAGCACCAACGGCGTCTCGGTGAATGGGCAGAGATGTTTGAGCTGGGATCTCAAGGATGGGGATCAGATCCTGTTGGGGAATCAGGTGCGGATGCAGTACTGCATTCGCCAGTTGTCAGACGAAGATTTTCAGCGGTATCTCCAGTCTGTAAGCTTTCGCAGCGTGAAGGCGGAGGTGGTGGATCGGCGCTCCACAACACTGCAGCGGTTTGATCCGCCCTCGATGCAGGCAATTTTGCCCCAAGAGGAGACGACGGAGAAGATTGAAGGCGTGAGGCCCCGACGTCGCCATCCGCTGCGGCTGCTGTTCCAGACCCTCTGGGGGCGTTTGAGGGGAAAGCTGAGATAATTTAGCCCTCAGGAATGCCCACCCGTTCTGAGTCTGGGAGCGATGACGCGGTCTCGTCGGCGCCGCCTTTGCGCTCTTGCTCTGACGCTTCTGCCTGCAAGTCCAGGAGGGAGGGGGAGTTGGCTTCCCCAATCAACACTCCCCGCAGCCAGAGGGGAGCGACAAAGGTGGTGGCAATCACCATGACGATAATGCTGACATCGAGGGCATCGGAGAGAACCCCACTGGCGGCCCCCACACCGGCAAACACCAGGCCCACCTCACCCCGGGGAATCATGCCCACTCCGATGGCGTAGCGGTTGATGCCCGGCTTGCCAAAGGCCCCCAAGCCCGCTGCTAGCTTGCCCACAATGGCAACTCCGATCAAGAAGACGGCAATGATCAGCCCCTCTCGGTTGACGGGGAGGGTGGGGTTGAGTACGGCAAGGTTGGTTTTGGCCCCAACGCAGACGAAGAAGATGGGCACCAGTAGGTCGGAAATGGGCTTGATCTGTTCTTCCAGCTCTTGCCGTTTCTCGGTTTCGGCCAAGATTAAGCCAGCGGCAAAGGCGCCCAAAATCGCTTCTAGATGAATGATTTGCCCCACATAAGCCAGCAGAAAGGCCAGCACAAGGGCGGGCAGAAGGGGGTTACCTCGGGTCTTCAGGCTGTTGAGAAGGGCCACAAAGTAGGGGCTGAGAAGGCGCCCCAAAACAATGGAGCCGACCAAGAAGACGATGGCACTGAGGATGATGATGCCAATATCGGAAAGGTTGACTTCTCCGTTTTTGGCCAAGCCCGCCACTACGGCCAAGATGATGATGCCCAACACGTCATCCAAGACGGCGGCACCAATGATCACTTGCCCCTCTGGGGAGGTGAGTTTTTGCAGCTCGGCCAAGACGCGGGCGGTGATGCCGATGCTGGTTGCTGTGAGGGCAGCGCCGGCAAATATGGCGGGGATAACGGGCACATGAAACAGGTAGAGCAAGCCCAGGGTTCCGGCCAGGAAAGGCACAGCGACCCCGATGACGGCTACGGCTGCGGCTTGAGGGCCGACCCGCAACAGCTCGGCCAGATCCGACTCGAGGCCGATTTCAAACAAAAGGACGATCACCCCGATCTCGGAGAGGATGTCGATGATCTGGCTTTGGGAGGAGAACACCTGTACCAGGGATCCCTCGTCGAGGCCGGCAGTGGCTTGCAGAAATTGCATCAGTGCTGAGGATTGGGCCAAGGCGTGCAGCTCTTGGCCGGAAACTTGTCCTTCCGGGAAGACCAACAACCCCAGCGCGGAGGCCCCTACCGCGACGCCCCCCAGCAATTCTCCCAGCACCGGCGGAAAGCCAAGGCGAACGGCGATTTCTCCGGCGATACGGCTGGCCAGATAGATGACCACCAGAGCCATCAGCACCGCCGCCAAGATCAGGGGTAAAAGATTGGCAGCCCCTTCCGGTTCAAGGGGGGCAGCGGCTTCAACAGCAAGCAACACTGAATCTAGGTTGTTCAACAGCAAGATCTCACCCTCAAATGATGAACAGCTTTTTGTCTCGGGCCGGCCCTGGTGGGAACGCTGCCGTTCCCATTCCTTTCGCCCTTCTGCTGGAAGACTGTTACAGAAGCTAACCTCCCTTGGGAACTGTTGGCAACGCCCAGGTAGGCACTCTTATACTCCAGATAATTGATACTTATCTGGAGTATTGTCTCCACAGACGTTCCCATGAGCAGGACGAAGCCCTTACCACTTCCTCTCCTGGAAGACCCCTCGGAGCCGGCAATCCAGGACAAGCTGCTCCTCAGGAGGAAGCCTCGCCTTGGCCCGGTGCAGGGTTGGATCCATCCAAATCGGACGATGGCCCAGACAGATCCAGAGGATTAAAGCGGTTCATGGCTGTCCTCAGTCCCTCTTGCCAGCAGCACTCCACGGCCTCTACCGCCGTATTCAACACCCGCTCCAGCACCTCTTGTTCTGCAGGCGCAAATCCCCCCAACACATGCCCGACCACATCTTGGCTGCCCCTGGGTTTGCCCACCCCCAAACGCAGCCGCGGAAACCCTTCGCTCCCCAAGTGCTGAATGATGGACTTCATGCCGTTGTGCCCACCGGCAGAACCGGATCCCCGCAGGCGCAGACGACCCAGCGGCAAGTCCATGTCGTCGTACACCACCAGCACAGAGGCGAGATCTAACTTGTACCAATCCAGCACCGCCCGCACCGATTGGCCGGAACGGTTCATGTAGGTTTCCGGCTTGAGCAAGCGTCGCTTTCCTCCCAGGGCAAACCCTTCTCCGTAGCTACCTTGGAATCGCTTCTCCAAAACCAACGGGATCCCCCAGCGCTGCGCCAGCCGATCCACCACCATAAAGCCGCAATTGTGGCGAGTATTGGCGTATTGAGGGCCGGGATTGCCCAGGCCCACAACAAGCTGCAGGGAAATCTCATCTACCTCCTTGGGCTTGACCTGGGTCACAACGTTTCTCGCCTCCTCGAGCTAAAGTAAGGCATCGCTGCTTTGAGTGGTGTTGGCGTGTTTTTGGGCTGCTGGTCGCCCCGAAGGTGTCAGATACCCAGCCGGACTGAGTCGGGACAGCGGTGAGGATCCCTGGGGGCAAATGGCTCGCCGCCCATGACTCTGCCATTGTTTATTGTCAACGCTCACTGTGAACGCTTCTGACCAACCCTGCTATGAGCCTGCCCACCCCCTTCGGTCTTCACCCCAGCACAACCGAATTCGATGCCTCGGATGCCCTGCGCCTCAGCCAGCGTCTGATTCAGGTGGGGATTGCCCTCTCCTCAGAAACGGATCTGCAGCGGCTGCTGGAGTTGATCGTTGCTCAAGCCCGAGAACTGACCCACTGTGATGGGGCCAGCCTTTTTGTCCGAGAGGGAGAAGAATTGCGTTTTTTCGTGGTCAACCGCCATGAGGAGCTGCGGGATCTGCGCCTGCCCCTCAGCCCTTCCAGCATTGTGGGCTATGTGGTGCTCACCGGGGAGAGCCTGAATCTGCCAGATGTCTACCACCTGCCCGCCGACCGGCCCTATGCCTTTAACCCACAGGTGGATCGGCAGACCGGCTATCGCACCCGCTCCTTGCTCACTGTGCCCATGCGGGATCCCTCAGGCAAGATCCTCGGCGCCCTACAACTGTTGAACCGCCTAAAGCCGGATCACCCCACCCCCCTAGCTCCTGACCAAGTGGCCGAGTGGAGCCAACCTTTTTCTGAGCTGGAAGTTAGCGTGGCAGAAGCCTTGGCCTCCCAGGCGGCGGTTGCCTATCAAAACGTCCAATTGCGGGAAGAACTCAAATCTGCCCACTTCGAGACCATCTTCTGTCTGTCTGTGGCCGCAGAATACCGGGATCAAGATACCTCCTTTCACCTGAAGCGGATGAGCAACTACTCTCGCATCATCGCCAAGCACTTGGGCCTATCCAGCCATGAGCAAGAGCTGATCTTCTACGCCAGTCCCATGCACGATGTGGGCAAAATCGGGATCCCGGATGCCATCTTGCAAAAGCCGGGGCGTCTGACCCCAGAAGAGCGGCAGATCATGAACCGCCACCCTGAGATCGGCTACGAAATTCTCAGCAAGTCCGACTCCGAGCTGATGCAAAAGAGCGCCATCATCGCCCTTACCCACCACGAGAAGTTCGACGGCAGTGGGTATCCGCGCGGCCTCAAAGGAGAAGGGATCCCACTGGAGGGGCGGATTGTGGCCTTAGCCGATGTATTCGATGCCTTGGCCAGCCGTCGCCCCTACAAAGAAGCCTGGGATCTGGACGAGATCTTTCGGTTTGTGGAAAACAACAGCGGCAGCCACTTCGATCCGCAGGTAGTGGCAGCTTTTAACCGCGGGCGCGGCGAAATCTTGGAGATCTACCACCGCTATCAAGAGCCTTGCTGAACACAGATCCCTCTAGACCCTGCGTTCAGAATATCCACTTTTGCCCAGGTTCCTCGCCTGCCCACAAAAAAAGCCTCTTTCCGCACAATCCCGCGTAGGACTGTAGCCAGGAGACCAGATCCCAAGGCAAACTGAAGGGGGCCGGCTCTCTCTGCCAATAGCTCCCTGGCCAGCCGAGCAGAGCCGTCTTTCTGTGTTCCTCTATAATAGCACAGTATTGGCCACTTGTCTCTGCCCAACCCGCGCCGAGGATCCCTGTGATGGCTACCCTGACCAATCCGCCCACTCCTACCCTATCGATTAACACCAAGCTGCGCGATCTGGCTCTGGTAGAGTTTCAGGTGAGCGAGTCCACCCCTTGTGAGAACGTGGTGCGCCGCCTGGAAGATGACAGCAGCCTTTCAGGGGTCATCGTGCTGGACGAGCGGTCGCGAGTGCGGGGAATGTTGACCCGCCGCGCCATTTTGGAGTGGATGCTCAGCAAGCCCTACGGCCTGGATGTGTTTTTGAAGCGGCCCATCAGCTCCATGGTGGAGTTTCATAGCCGGGATTTTCTCTTGCTCCCCGGAGACTGCGATGTCATCCAAGCAGCCGACCGAGCCTTCCAACGACCCGAAGAGACCATCTATGACCCCGTGGTGGTTCAACTGGGATCCCAGGACTACCGCCTTCTCGATGTGCCGGTGTTGTTGGTGGCCCAGGCCCAGGTGCATCTGGCCACCCAGCGCAAGCTACAGGAGCAGCAGGAAGAGATGAAAAGGATCTTGGCAGAGCTGGAGCAGGAAAAAAACCGCAGCCTCCAGTATGCCCGGGATCTGGAGCGGCAAAAAGCCGAGATCCTCAACCAAAACCTGGCCTTAGATATGGAACGTCGTCGGGCCCAACAGCGCTCTGAGGAGCTGGCTCGCCTGAACGCCCGCATCATTGAAATCAGTTCTGTGCTCTCTGAAAGGGGCAAATCCACCTTTGCCGCCACCTTTGAAGGCGTGGAGGCGGTACGTGGCTTAGTTCAGGAAATTGCCGGCAACAGCCAGGAGTTGTCGCGGGAGCTCAAGGAAATCAATACCATCGTGGACTTGATTGTGGAGGTAGCAGGATACATTCGCCTGCTCTCCTTTAACGCGGCTGTAGAGGCCAACCGCAGCGGTGGTGCCGGTGGCTTTGGAGCCATTGCCCAGGAGATCCGCAAATTGGCCGGGCGAACCACTGAAGCCAGCAACCGCATTCGCGGCCTAGCAGAGCGTATCCAGCGCCAGAGCCAATCCACACTGCAATCGGCCCAGAGCAGCGCTGAGGTGGTGCAATCCCTTTACCAGCAGGCCCAGTCGGCCCAGTTGGCCCTGGAAGAGCTGCAAACCCTGTTGGAACGAGCCCAAATCTAGCCTCACTTTTGAGATTCTTCTGGATCCTGAGAGCCTGAGGTTGCCATGGTGGCTAGGGGGCAGCTTTCCCCTCTCGAATCTCATAAGTATAAAATTGCCCAGCCACGGCAAGGGTTTCAAAGTGGTAGGTGGGCAAGGAGATCCCCAGTGGGCCAAAGTTGAGCAACGACAAATCGGTGGTGTAGAGGCTGAAAAGGATAAAATTCTGCCGGCGGGTTTGGCGCATGAACAAAGCTTCCAGTTCGGGCTGAAGCTCTCGGACGAGGGTATGACATTCCTCAATCAAAGTGACCAAGAAAGACGGGATCTGAGCGCAGTATTCTCGCGTAGCGTAGGCGGCCAGTTGTTGCCCTGCATGGGTTCTGTACTCTTCTAAGGTGGGATTGGTGATGGCCAAAGCAGCCACCCCTCCGGCCAAAACCAGCCCGGAAAGCAAGGAAAAGACCTTTAGCATCGCAGCCTCCGAAACCAGGTTTTCCATTCTGCTACAGGCTTGAGCCACCTCAACAGGGATCTTCCGGCAGAAGCCAAAGGGTTCTGTCCCGCTGACGCAATCGACCAAAGCCGACCCGTCGATCCCGTAGCCCTTTCGCCAGCCGCCTGCGCGGGATCAACAGCCAAACGCTCTACCCCGAAAGGACTCCTAGGAACCCGGTTCACCGGCGCTGCACGGCAACAGTGTTCCGGCAAGCCCGCAGAAGGGCTATATCCCTTGATTGAGTTGCTGGCCCACAGGATAGGATGGGATCCGATGTGCAGATGGTTTGATGTTCTCTATGGAACTTGCCGATCTAAGACGCACCCTAGAATCGCTCACCTTGCGCCTGAGCAACGCTCAGGACTATCTTTGACCTGCCTCACCTGGAGCAACAGATCGCCATCCTAGAGCAGGAAGCCTCCCAGCCCCAGTTTTGGAATGATGTAGAGGCAGCCCGCCGCCACCTGCAGCAGCTCAACAGCCTCAAAGCCTCCTGGGATCAGGTGCATCGCTGGAAGGATCGCCTAGAAGATGCCGTCAGCGCCCTTGAGCTGCTCCAAGAAGAGCCCGATCCGGAACTCTTAGCCGAGACAGCGGGATCCCTGGCAGTGGTGGAGCGGGAGTTGGGCCAGTGGGAGCTACAGCAACTGCTCTCCGGCCCCTACGACAAAAACGGTGCCATCCTCACCATCACCGCCGGCGCAGGGGGAACCGACGCCCAGGACTGGGCGGAAATGCTCCTGAAAATGTACACCCGCTGGGCCGAAAACCAGGGCTACAAGGTCAGCCTCTCGGAATACTCCGAAGGTGCCGAAGCCGGCATCAAGTCCGCCACCCTGCTGATCGAAGGCCCCTACGCCTATGGGTATCTTTCTGCCGAGAAGGGCAACCACCGCATGGAGCGCATCAGCCCCTTCAACGCCAACGGCAAAAGGCAAACCAGCTTTGCTGGCGTAGAGGTGATGCCGATTCTGGAAGAGGAAAGCGAGTATGAGCTGAAGATGGAAGATCTGGAGTTCGAGACCTCCCGCTCAGGTGGGGCAGGTGGCCAAAACGTGAACAAAGTGGAAACAGCAGTGCGGGTGATCCACAAGCCCACCGGCATTGCTGTGCGCTGTACCGAAGAGCGCTCCCAACTGCAAAACAAAGAGCGGGCCATCCAGATCTTGAAGGCCAAGCTGATCGAGATGGAAGAAGAAAAACGCAGACAAAAGCTGGCCGAGATTCGCGGCGAGATGGTGACTCAGGGCTTTGGGGGGCGTATTCGCACCTACACCTTCGATCCCTACAAGCTGATCAAAGATCACCGCACCAACGCCGAAACCTACAATGTCGAGGCCTTTATGAACGGCGAGCCGGAGGAACTGATGCATTTTATCCAGGCCTATCTGCGGCAGGAATACGCCAAACAACAGGCCGCCGCAGTCTAGGGCCGGCTGTAGCGCTCCCACACCGCCTGCATCAGAGCAAGCCGCTCCTCCGGTGAGGCCATTTGGAGCTGAACGGGATCCCCTTCCTGGAAAAACTCCCCTACCCCCCATCCCACGGCCCGGGGAGAGGCGGTTTTGGCTTGCAGGGATCCCGCCCAGGCCAGTCCATGCCAGGCGCCGATGGCAGTCTCCAGCGCCGAAGAAAAGACCAGATCCAGGCCGGGATGGCGGCTGAGATACTCTCGCAGCGCAATGCAGGAGCCCACCAGAGACGGCTTCACCACCAGGATCCCTTTCCATCCTGACCGATGGATCGCTTGCAACTGCTCCAGGCAGGCCACCGATTCATCCAAAGCAATGGGGGTCTGGTACTGGCGGCTGAGCTCCACCAAATGGGCGTGCTGATCCGGCGGCAGAGGCTGCTCCAAAAACTCAATCTTGACCGGCGAGGCCTGGTTGAGCCGATCACAAACCATCAGCCACCGGTGGGCCTCCGCAAGCGTTAACCCCCCATTGGCATCCAAACGCAGATGGGATCCTGGTGGCAACCGCTCCAGCCATTGCTCCAGCTTCTCCAACTCCTGCTGCATGGGATCCCTCCCCACCTTGAGCTTGTACACCGACCGCGTGAGTGGGACGGAGTCCTTGTAGGAGTCCTTGTAAGATTCCGGCGGCAGGGTCTCCCCCAAAAGTTCACAGAAAGAGAGTAGAGAGAGATCCTTGTTCAACCAATCGGGATCCCGACAGGCCAGCCAAGCGCCTTCCAACCCAAACCGGCAGGCCGGCAGTGCTTCTGGGATCCCCAAAATATGCGCCTCCGACAAAAGAGGGGGCAACTGCTGACAAAACTCCAGAGCCTGCTCTAGGGTTTCGCTGCCAAACCAAGGAATGGGAGCAATTTCCCCATACCCTTGATAGCCTGTCTCCCAATCCGTAAGCCGGATCAGGATCCCTTCCCGGATAGACCACAGGCCGCGGTGGGTGCGCAGGGGCTGCCGAAAGGGGCGCCGATACAGGCAGAACGCAAAGCCTAGCACCTTTTTCTCCGCTTCCAAGGATCCTCAGAGTGAGGAGCTACAAGTAGAGCATCTCAAAGATTAGAGAAATGTTGCAAGCGAGATAGCGGGACTGATGTTCTTGCTGTAGCTGAAACTACAGAATTGAGTTGAAGACATAGCGTATCTTCCTGCCCTAAGAAGTGCTTCCTTACGTATGATTAAGGAAAAAAGCAGCAGATTCTGAATAGAGCATCACTTTTCCCAATAAACCTGTGCCACTGAGAAATCGCGAGTTCGGGTTTGGGTGGTAAATCCAGATTGAGTTGCCTGCACAGCTAAAACTTAGGAGTCGATGATGAGTACAGCCATTCCCGAAATCACCAAAAAGCTTTTGGAAGCCAAAGCTGAAAGGGGATTAACTTTTGCTGACTTGGAAGAGAAAATAGGCCGGGATGAGGTGTGGATTGCAGCGGTCTTCTATCGTCAGGCCAGTGCTTCCGCAGAAGAAGCAAACAAAATTGCCGAAATCTTAGGCTTGGACGCCGCTGTCGCTAAACAATTGACCGAATGCCCACTGAAAGGCTTAGGGCCAGTGGTGCCGACGGATCCCTTAATTTACCGCTTTTACGAGATTGTTCAAGTTTACGGCATGCCAATCAAAGCCGTGATTCATGAAAAGTTTGGCGATGCAATCATGAGCGCTATTGACTTCACCCTAGACATAGAAAAGGAAGAGGATCCTAAAGGAGATCGTGTTAAGGTGATTATGTCTGGTAAGTTCCTGCCCTATAAAAAGTGGTAGCAGTTAAAACATCGGCTCTGCTTCTGCCAAGGCCGCTTCCGGCCCCACCAGAGCGATGGCCGAGTTGGTCAGGTAGGTTTTCGCAGCTTGATGGAGCTGCTCTGGGGTGAGCTCCTTGACCCTTTGCAAATACTGCTGGTCGAACTCCATGCCCAAGCCCAAAATCTCGTACCAGCCTGCCAGTTGAGCCACCTGGGCATTGGTTTGTTTGCTGAGGGCGTATTGGCCGAGAAGTTTGCGCTGCGCCATTTCCACCTCCGCCAGGTCGAGCGGACTGGCCTGGAGACGGTGGATTTCTGCGTGTAGGCGCTCCAGGGCCACCTGGGTATTCTCTGCCGCAGTGCCCATATAGACCCCGAAAGGGGCGGGATCCCGGCGGGTGGCAAAAAAAGCCGAGACCTCATAGGCTAGGCCCCAGCGCTCCCGCAGTTCCACAAAAAGACGGCTGGACAGGCCGCTGCCCAAGTAGGTGGCCAGCAGTTTCAGGGCCGGATAATCCGCAGAAGCAGCAGGGGATCCGCGAAAGCCAATCAAGATGGTCGTCTGCTGAGTGGGCTGGGAGCGTTTCAGCAGTTGCGGCCTCTCCAAAGGGGGCAGCGGCAGATCCGGATCGGGGGCAGGCGAACCGGGAACAACCCAGTCCCCCAAAGCTGCTTCCACCTGGGCAGCCACCTGCTCCGGCGTCTCTGGGCCGATCACCACCATCACCATTCCATCTGGACGACAGTAGGCCGCGTGATAGGCCGCCAAGTCCTCGCGGGTCAGGGATCCCACCGTCTCCAACCGTCCCAGTCCTGGCAGGGCGTAGGGGTGATCCCCGTAGAGGGCCTGTTGCACCTGATCAAAAGCCAGGCTGAAGGGCCGTTCCTGCTGGGCGCGAATGGCCTGCAGCATCAACGCCTGCTCTCGTGCCACCTCGTCTTCAGGAAAACTGGGATCCCGCAGCATCTCCGCCAGCAATTCCAGCAGCTCTGGGAAGTCGGCAGAGACACAGCGCAGACTCACCTCGAAATAGTCGGCAGAGCTGTCCACAGATAGCGAGGCTCCCAACGATTCCACCGCAGCGGCAATGGCCTGGGAGTTGCGCCGATGCGTACCCTTGGTGAGGACAGCCGCCATCAAGTGGCTCACCCCTGCCTGTTGCGGTCGCTCTGTCCGGCTGCCGCCGCGGAAAAAACAGTGGGCAGCCAAGATCTCCACCGTTGGGTTCTGGCCCAGCAACAGGGTGATGCCATTGGCCAAAAGGACGCGCTGTAAACGGCCACGTTGAGTGGCAAGCAAAGCAGAGTTCATGCAGGCAAGGGATCCCGTCCAAAAAATCCAAAAGTCAAGAGTCCAGAACGTCGAGGCGGCGCTCAACGACAAGCCAGTTGCAGCTCTGAGGTCGTCGCTGGTTCTGGGGCAGTCGGCTTGAGAACGGTGACCACATAAGCCTCCAGAGACAAGTACCGCTGGGCCAATTCCCGGATCTGAGCCGGGGTAAAGGATTGCAACAGCTCCAGGTACTCTTGAATGCGCTGCACCCCGCCCAGCGTCTCGTAGTAGCCATAGATGCCCGCCAGTTGACTGGGAGACTCGGCGGAGAACAGGAACTCATGGGTGAGCATACGCCGGGTGCGATCCAACTCTGCTTGGCCGATGCCATCCTGCTGCAGCTTTTCGATCTCGTGCAGGATCGTCGCCTCCACCCGGGCCACATCTTCCGGCTCCAGCTGAGCGCTGATGCAAAAAAGTCCCCCCTCCTTCAGCACCAACGAAGAACAGCCAATGGCTCTCACCCAGCCCCGCTGTTCCCGCAGCAGATGCACCAGACGCGCAGTACGGCCATCTCCCAGCAGAGAGGCCAACATCTCCAGGCCACAGGCTTGTTGCCAATCGTCAACGCCGACAGTAGGCCAGGCCAACTTCAGACGGGCTTGCTCCAAGCGGGCATGGTCGCTCTCCCGGCGCAGGATCCCTTGGGGACGAGGCTGGGGCGGAATGGGGGGGCTGGCCGGTGCTGGCCCAGCAGCAGGGCCGCCAAACTGCTCCTCCACCAAAGCCAACGCCTGCTCGGGATCGATGCCGCCCGTCACCACCACCGTCATGGATTCAGGCCGATACCAAGCGCGGTGGTAGGCCCGCATCAGCTCAGGGGTCAGTTGCATCAAGCTCTCCGGTGTGCCCAACACCGGTCGTCCATAAGGGTGCTCCCCGTAGGCGGTCTCCATCAGAAGCTGGTAGGCCGTGTAGTCGGGGTTGTCGGCAGCGCGGCGAATTTCCTCCAGAACCACCTGCCGCTCCCGCTCAAACTCTTCATCTGGGATCCCGGCCCGCAAAACCACCTCTGCCAGGTAGGGCAGGGTATCCGCTAGGTCAGCAGCAGCCACCGTAATGTAGTAATGGGTGTAGTCTTGGCCGGTGGCCGCATTGGTGATTCCCCCCCGTCCTTCGACGGCCCGATCCAGCTCACCAGGGGCCAGCCGCTCGCTGCCCTTGAACACCATGTGTTCCAGAAAATGGGAGATGCCGAGGCACTCCGGCGGCTCATGGCGTCCGCCCGTCCGTACCCAAACATCAACAGTGACAGAATCGACAATTGGGATGGGATGAAGGACAACGCCTAACCCGTTGCTCAGTCGGTGGGTGTAGGCGGGCAAGAGACGAGGAGCGCGATTCAAAATTCTTAACTGATGGAGAACAGTCTTAATTGTAGAGGGAGAGGGTCTCCCAGAAGTAGTATCTGAGACTACTTTTCTTAGCCTTCTCTCCCCGGCTCGCCAATCCCAAACACTGCGCCCTTCTTGGGGGAGAGGGAAAACCGAGGTACCTGGGGCCGCTCCCTGCCCTCTTAATCCCCTAAGGCTCATTGTGCAGATCCGGGGATCCCTGCCAAGACAAACTGGGGGATCCCTCGCTGGCTAGATTGTCCTCCACCTGAAATCCAGGGGGCCACTCTTGGCTGTCGCGCACCCGTTGCACCACTTCCTGGGGCAGCGTCACTCCCAACTGCCGGGCAGCCATGGCCACCACATCTCCGCGATCGATCAAGCCGGCAATGGCTCCGGTGGGCGTGAAGACCAAAATGCGGCGCGGTTCCGCCTGGCGCATCATCTGAATCACCTGAGGAATGGGGGTCTCTTCTCGTACCCCCTGCAGTTGCTCCATCGGCTTGAGAATGGCTTTTAGGGTGAGGCGATCCCACTGGCTGCGCTCGATGTCGTTGAGCAATTCCGGCCTGACCAGCCCGCGGTAGCGGCCATCTTCCTCAGCAAAATAGACGTCTGCCGGTTGAGTTGGGGCTTCCGGCTTGAGAGAAGAAGGCACCAGATAGCGATCCACAAACTCCCGCAGGCTCATGTTTGCGTCCAAAACCCGAAAATGACGGGTCATGACATCCGCAGCTTTCAGGCGGGCCAGCACCTGCTGCAGCTGCGCGTACTGGCTGTAGCGGCGGGCGGTGTTCAAAATAAACAGCCCGATTAACCCCATCCACAAGCCGTTCAGGCTGCCGGCAAACACCGCCAACAACCCCAGCCCCAGCAGGCCAAAGCCGACAAACTGCCCGGCCCGAGCTGCCCAAATCATGCCCTGTTGCCGATCCCCCGTCCAACCCCAGATGGCTGCCTTGAGCATTTGCCCTCCATCCAGAGGCAGGCCCGGCAGCAGGTTAAACAGGGCGATCGTCAGGTTGATGACTGCCAAGCTGGTGAGGGTTGAGGCCAGCATCGACTCCGGCACAGCCCAAGCCCGGGCCACGCTGAAGAGGATGAACAGGCCCAAGCTGAGGAGAGGGCCTGCCACCGCCACGCAGAAAGCGCCAAGGGGGCGGGGAACTTCCCGCTCAATCGCCGCCATACCCCCAAAAATAAACAGGGTGATGGAGTTGACCCGTACTCCATAGGCGCGGGCCACCAAGCTGTGGGCCAACTCATGGGCCAGCAGAGAAAGAAACAACCCCACCGCCGTCACCACTCCATAGGAGAGCACCAGCAACAGAGCTGCCGGGAACCAGGTGTAGTCGATGAAAAAGGGGATCCCCCACAAGCTACCGATGCGCAGGCGACTGGTCATGACGATACAACTCCTTACACAGCTCTCACTTGGGAGAAGGCCCAGCAAGGTGCCGTTGAAGACGACAAGCAGCCCCTTAACTTGGGATCCCTCTCCTCCACTGTAGCCCTTCTGCCGGGCCTTCCGTTCCCTTGCGGCTCCCCCGGCAGACAGCAGGCCTGCCCTATCCCTAGAGGCTCTTAAAGATCTTCTCAGAGCACAACACTACCTACAACACCAGACCCCCGAAGATTGTGATAACGTGGTTGGGCATTGGGTCGGCGGGGCCAACCAGCACTCAAAAGTTGGAACGACCGAGCTTTAGCAGGGGAGCTTTGCAGGAGGGGTGTGGCTATGGTGTGGACTTCGTCCCACTCAGGCGAACAGAGCGAAGAAGTGCAGGGACTTGATCCCGCTGAAACGACGGGATCCCTGCCTCTGGGCGAGTTTCCGGCCACAGCCCCGGCGGCCAGCCCGGTGTTCTACCGCACCTACAGCCGTCGCCGCCCAGATGGCAGCCGCGAGACTTGGAGCGAGGTTTGCGATCGCACCTTGGCCGATATTGCCCGGTTGGGGCGCTTCACCCCTCAGGAGCGGCAGTTGGTAGAACGTCTGCAGCGGCAGTTGAAGGCGTTGATCTCCGGTCGAGCCTTGTGGGTGATGGGCACCGACTGGATCCAGAAGCCGGAAAACTTCTCCGGTGCCTACAACTGCACCAGTTTGGCGGTGGTGGACTGGCGGGCCTTTGGCCTGATGATGGATCTGGCCATGATGGGCTGCGGCACGGGAGCGGTGCTGGAACCCCAATTCATCAACCGCTTGCCTCCCATCCTCAACCGCCTTCAGGTTCACGTCAAGGGATCCATCGGCACCACCCCTCCCGAAGAGCGGCAGGAGCACACCCGCATCCAACGGCAGGGATCCCAGGTGCACATCCAGGTAGGGGACAGCCGCCGCGGCTGGGTGGAGTCCTACCAAGCGCTGCTGGAGCTGGCGTCGGATCCCGGCTTTGGCGGTCAGGTGGACGTGACGGTAGATCTGAGCGATATCCGCCCTGCCGGCGAGAGGCTGAAGGGATTTGGGGGCGTAGCCAACCCCATTAAGCTGCCCGGCTTGTACGAGCGCTGTGCCGCCATCCTCAACAGGGCGGTAGGTCGGCAACTGAACTCGGTGGAGTGCTGTTTGCTCATCGACGAGGCGGCGGTGGTGGTGGTGGCGGGAAACATTCGTCGTAGCGCTGGCATTCGTCAGTTTGCTGCCGACGACCAGCTGGGATCCACCGCCAAAGACAACCTCTGGCAGCAGGACGAAAACGGCAACTGGAGAATTGATCCCGAGCGAGATGCCCTGCGCATGGCCAACCACACGCGGGTGTTTCACCGCAAGCCGACGCGGGAAGAATGTATTGAGGCCGTGCGGAAGCAGTTTTACTCAGGCGAGGGGGCCATCCAGTGGGCCGGGGAAGCCGTAGCACGGGCCAATTGCGACCTTATCCCACCCGACCTAAAACCCGACTTTCTCAAAGCCTATGAGGCAGGAACGGCCCGAGAATGGCTAAAGGGACGGGATCCCTCCCTAGGGGAAGAGGAACTTCAGGATCGCCTGTGGCGCTATGGGCTGAATCCCTGCGTGACAGCCGATACCTGGGTGCACACGGGCGATGGGCCGCGCCAGGTGAGAGACCTGATTGGGAAGCAGCACAGCACCTATGTCAATGGAGAACTATTCAGTACCACACCGGAGGGGTTCTTCTACTCCGGTACCAAGCCTGTGCTGAAGCTTTTGACCAAGGAAGGGTTCTCTCTGCGGCTGACAGGCAACCATCGGGTTCTCAAAGTCACCGCTCAAACCCAAAAGGCACAATACACCGAGTGGGTACCGGCAGAAAGCCTACAACCGGGCGACCGCATCCTGCTGCACAACCATCGCGATCTCACCCCGTGGGATGGGGCGGGTACCTGGGAAGAAGGCTGGCTTTTGGGGAATTTGCTGGGTGACGGTAGCCTTACGGCAACCCCGTGGAACGACACGGCTTTATTACGCTATTGGCAAGATACCCAAGCCGAAATGAGCCAGTATGCGATTCAGCTTTTGCAAACGGCAGTGGGTTACGAGCCCCGCCAGCCAGAGGCATATCACTATGCGCAGCTTGGGTTGCGGGTTATCGGCTCCAGGGGGTTGGCAAAACTGGCGGCCCAGTTCGGCATGAGGCCCGGACAAAAGCAGATGACAGAGGCGCTCGAAGCCACCAGCTTCCAGTTTCATCGAGGCTTCTTGTGCGGGCTCTTTGATGCGGATGGCAGCGTGCAAGGTAATCAGGAGAAAGGGGTTAGCGTGCGGCTCTCTCAAAGCCATCTGGGTACCCTCAAAGCGGTTCAGCGCATGCTGGCGCGGCTGGGCATCATTGCAGTTTTGTATGAGAATCGCCGTCCTGCTGGATATCGCCTGCTGCCGAACAGTGCTCGCCAACCTGCACCATACGCTTGCAAAGCCCAGCACGAATTGGTTATTGCCAACGACAACTTGCATCTGTTCCAGGAATGGGTCGGCTTTCGGGAACCGCACAAAGCCCAAAAGCTAGAGGCACTGCTGAATGGCTACAAGCGCCAGCTCAACCGAGAGCGGTTTGCTGTGACGGTTGCTGCCCTTGAGGCAGACGGGGTAGAGCCGGTGTATGACTGTACTGTCCCCGGCCCAGCGTGCTTTGATGCCAATGGGTTTGTTGTCCACAACTGTGGCGAGATTATTGGCCACACATTCCATTGCAACTTGGCCGAGATCCACCTCAACCGTTTGGATCCCCACAACCGGCAGGAGCAGGAAGACGCCTTTACAGCGGGAGCTCTCACGGTGGCAGCCCTACTCCACCACCACTTTGTGGAACCTCGCTTCCAGCGCTCGCGGGAATGGGATCCCATCGTCGGCGTCTCGTTCACAGGCCTGTTCGACTTTTGCGTCAAAGCCTTTGGGGTTGAATGGCTGCGCTGGTGGCAGGAAGGGAGACCCGATACCCCCATCGGGAAGGAATTCAAGCAGCAGGAGCGGGAATACCTCAGCCGCTGGAAGGAGATCGTCCACCGCGTGGTCTGGGACTACTGCGACCGCCACAGCCTGCGCCGCCCCAACCGCTGCACCACGGTTCAGCCCGCCGGCACCAAGTCGCTGCTCACCAACGCCTCTCCCGGCTGGCACCCGCCCAAAGCCCAACGCTACATCCGCCGCATCACCTTTGCCAAAAATGACCCGGTGGCGCTGGCCTGTCTGGACTATGGCTACTCGGTGGTACCTGCTCAGGCGGACAAAGATGAAAACGGGAACTTGCTCAACGACCCCTTTGATCCCCGCTGTACCGAATGGCTGGTGGAACTGCCTGTGGAAGTAGAATGGGCCAACCTGCCCGGTGCTGGCCAGATCGAGATCGAGCAATTCTCGGCCCTGGCCCAGTTTGACTTCTATATGCAGGTTCAGAAGTACTACACCACCCACAACACCTCCGCCACCATCGAGCTGCGGGAGGACGAGGTGGAAGCTCTGGGATCCCGTATCTACGAAGCCATCCGCGACGACGAGGGCTACATCAGCGCAGCGCTGCTGGCCCGCTTCGATGCCCCCTTCCCCCGCCTGCCTTTTGAGAAAATCGACAAGCCCACCTACGAACGACTGGTGGCCGAGGTCAAAAAGAGACGGCGGACAGATAACTTCTTCGCGGCCCTGGCCCGCTACGACCGCAACTTTACCTTGGCAGCAGAGGGACCGGCAGGGTGTGACGCTCTGGGGTGTCTGTTGCCAGATTCGGCGCCTCAGAGCTAGTTCCTCAAAAGGGTTCCCCCTGCTGCCGACCAACCCCATCGGATGCAAAGGCGCGACCGAGCTCCCTCCTGTGATACCTTTGTAGGGACTCCTCACAACCCCAGGGATCCCTTCTGCCCTTGGAATCGGCCCCATGCAAGACGAAAAAGACACGCTTCGCCAACAGCTTCTCACCCTGCAAAGCGAGGCCCTCGCCCAAGTGGAACAAGCTGACGGTCTGGAGGCTCTGGAACAGATCCGCATCGACTACCTGGGCAAGAAAGGTAAGCTCTCCAAAATCTTGGGGGGAATGGGGAAGCTGCCCCCAGAAGAACGGCCTGCCATTGGCGCTTTGGCAAACACCTTTAAGGAGGCCCTCCAATCCAGTCTGGAGCAGCGCAAACAGGCCCTTGGTGAAGCTCAACTGCTGGCCCGCCTAGAAGCAGAGCGCCTGGATGTCACTATGCCCGGGCCCCGTCGGCCTCTGGGGCGGATCCATCCGCTGCAGGCCACCATCGACCGCATGCTCGATATCTTTGTGGGAATGGGCTACACCGTGGTGCATGGGCCTGAGCTCGAGACGGAGTACTACAACTTCGAGGCCCTCAACACCCCTGCCGACCATCCGGCGCGGGATATGCAGGATACCCTCTACCTGGCCAATGGCTACCTGATGCGTACCCAAACCTCCTCGGTGCAGGTGCGCTACATGGAGCAACACCAGCCGCCGCTGCGCATTGTGCATGCCGGTCGGGTGATGCGCCGCGATACCGTGGATGCCACCCACTCCGCTGTGTTTCACCAGATGGAAATTTTGGCGGTGGGCGAGAACCTCACCTTTTCCGACCTGAAGGGCACCCTCAACACTTTCATCACCCGCCTATTGGGCAAGCGAGAAACCCGCTTTCGGCCCAGCTATTTTCCCTTTACCGAGCCTTCTGCTGAGATGGACGTGCGCTTTGGCTCGAAATGGCTGGAAATCTTCGGCTGCGGCATGGTGGATCCCAATGTATTTCAAGCGGTGGGCTACGACCCGGAGCGCTACACCGGATTTGCGGCAGGGATCGGCATTGAGCGGATGGCCATGCTCCTCCACGGCATTCAGGATATCCGCCTGTTTTATACCAGCGACCTGCGCTTTCTGTCTCAGTTTTAGGTGGCTATCTTATCTGAGGAACAAAACCCTCGTCCTGAGCCCTGCAAGACCTTCAGAAAACCCTCTTTCAGGAAAAGGTTTGCTTGTAGATCAACTGCAATTGTTCTAGCTCATCTTGGCGGGCAGCACGGCGCAGCAGGCGCATTTGCTCTTCGATGAGCTGGCGAGCCTCATTACGGCTAATCGGATCGAAGACCAACTCCTCCATGGCAGCAGGATCCCCGCTGTTATCCGGCGGCCTGAAGTAAACCCGAAAAAAGAGCCTTTGGGCGTAGAGCGTGGTGAAGAGAGCCTGATTTTCGTCGACCTGACACAGGCTGTAGAGCAGACCAAATGTGGGGTGATTCAGATACAACTCATTCATGCCCAATAGCGTATCACTCTTGGGAGAGAGGAGAGACTTTTCTTCCCGGTCGGTGCCAGAGAAAGTTCTGGAAATGATGTGGCTATGGCTCTTGAGACCAAGGGCTTAAATCACAAGTTCCGCCCAGCTCGATTTTGGCTGTTGCGACTGGATTCAACATTAGCAAACTAACAAGATTTTGGGTCAGGCTGTTACCGCCGCTGCTGTTCCTGCACCTTCCTCTTCGTGTCATTCAATTCGTTTTCCACCTCTAGCTGACGAAATTGCTCTTCCAATTCATCCCAAGTCTCGAAAGGTTTTCCCCAAGGGCTGAAATTCCGGTCCGGGTTGTCGATGCCTTTGGCTTGCGCGGCTCTTACCTCCTGCAGCTTAGCCTTCACTTCTTGGCGGCGCTGGCGAATTTGCGGCAGCAGCGCTTCCATTTGTTGGATTTTCTCCTTTTGGGCTTTCATTTGACCCCATAGCTGGCTGCCCCTCTCCAACAGCTCAGCCTCCCGGCGTCGCGCTCCTTCGGCCAGATCGGGACGATTGGCCCGCTGCGCCTTCTCAATGCGAAAGTGCCAGGTTTTGATCTCCTCAGCCAAGTTGAGAATGCTTTTTTGGAGAGCCTCCTCTTGGACGCGGCTTTCCTGCAACAGCTGCAGGGTATCCGATTCCTGCTGGCGCAACTGCTCATCGAGGGCTTGCAGCTCGATCTCAGGGTGGGCCCTGAGAAATTCTTCCAGGCGGGTTTCCAAAAACCGGATGATATCTTCGATCAGTTTCATCGATGGATCCTCTTCCCAAGCCCTCAGTTGCGTTTAGAGTAGCCCAAGCTGGGCCATCCTAGATAGGGTTATCCCATGCCCGTTTAAGACATTCCCTTCGACCTTCACCCAAAGTGAGGCCAGGGATCCATCCGGCACGCCAGTTCACCGCAACTGGGAACTCTCCTGAACCCAACTACCCCCAGGCGGATCCCTCTCAATCCAGCAAACGGCCATCTCCAACCCGGATAATGCGCTGGGCGGCCTGGGCTACTTCAAGGTCATGGGTGACCACGACCAGGGTGATGCCCTGCCGGTGGAGCTCCGCAAAAAGGTTCAGCACTTCCTGGCCGGTATGGCTATCCAGAGCCCCAGTCGGCTCATCAGCCAGCAACAGTTGGGGTCGGTTGACAATGGCACGAGCAATCGCCACCCGCTGCTGCTGGCCGCCGGAGAGTTGGGCCGGACGCTGCTGCAGTTTGCTCCCCAAGCCCACTTGTTCTAGGGCTTGCTTGGCCCGCCGGCGTTGCTCCGGCTCCGGGATCCCAGCATAGGCCAAGGGCAGCATGACGTTCTCCAGCGCTGTCAGGACGGGCAGGAGATGGAACTGCTGGAAGACAAAGCCGATTTTTTGGTTGCGAATGTGGGCCAAATCGCGATCGGTCAGGGTGGAAACTTCCACCCCATCCAGCCAGTAGCGCCCTGAGCTGGGCCGATCCAAGCAGCCGATGAGGTTCATCAGGGTGGATTTGCCGGATCCAGAGGGCCCCATAATGGCGCAATACTCTCCCGGCTGGATCGCCAAGTCGATATCGTAGAGGGCCTGAAAACTGCCCTCCGGCAGTGGATAGACTTTGTTCACCCCAACCATCTGCACTACGGGCGGGCTGGCCGCAGCCAAGGCCTCGGCTGGGCGCTCCAGGGATCCGACCGGCCCACGGCGATGATTTGCCCAGGAATCTTGCTCAAGCATGGTTGGCACCGCGACTTGCCCCATTCTAGCCTTTGGGCTTCCCTGGCTTGACGGCTAACCGGAAGAGCGGATCTCCTGCGGCTGATGGTAGGGGCAGCTCCCCTGGGGATCCACCCTGAGGCGGTAGAGGGGAGAGCGTTCCTGATCGCAGCGAAAGGCTTGGGCCTGGGAAGTCAAGATCTGGCGGGCAAAGCGACAATTTTGGCACTTTTTGCCACCGTGATGACTGGATACAGAAGGCTGTTTTGGACGCGGCACGATCCCTGCTGGAGAAGGGGCAGCCTCTGCCGGGCGGATCAGCTCCCGTGGAGAAAGGCCGCGCAGCACCAGTTCGGATCCCTGCCAGCGGGCTTCCACCAGGCCGGTATCGGCCCAGGCCAGCCAACGGGGATCCTGGGTGATCTGGGGCGGCAGACGCACCTGTACCCCCGCCAAAGTCCGCGGCGGCCCCTGCTCCTGCCAAACTTCTTCCACCTCCCCCTCGTAGCGCACAGCGGGATCCCTGATCTCGGCGGGGGAACCGGCCTTCAGCTCCGCGAGCCTAACTGGGGTTTGTAGGTGCCCATCGGGCAACTCCAGCCAATGCCCAGGCTGAGGGCAGTGGACATGGTAGCGATTGCACAGCTCCGGCAGATCCGCCAGATCCTGAGCCTGCTGGGGGTCGGCGTGAACCAAGACCAAATGCTGGGGGCGAAAGGTGTGGATGATCTGGGTGAGATGCCCGACATCGTTGTGGCTGTGCCAGGTTATCCATTCAACGGCAATGCGGGAGCGCAGCGGCGCCGGCCAACGCTCAAACGGGGTAGCCAGTTCCACCTCTGGCAGCCGCACCAGCAGACAGGAGCGCTGCGGTTGGGCCAACAACCTCGACCAAATTGGATCCCAAGCCTCAGGCCCGGCATCGGCGTCGCACAGCAGCAAGCCTTGGGGCAGAGGATCCGCTTCGGTAAGGGGCTGAACCCGCGGCTGCAGGCGGTCTTCCCAGAACAAGGGCTGGTAGGTGGCGAAATTGCGCACCGGCTCCGGCAGGTAGGTGAGCAAGCGCTCGTAGAGATTGCAGCCTGCCGCCAGCCCCGGCGCCACCCATATCTTGAGCTCTTGGGGGGCTTGGGTAAAGCGGTGGTGGGCTTTGAGGAGAAAGATCAGCTCCTGCCCCAACCCCAGCACCGGCAGGGGAAACAGCACCGTTTGCCCCGCTTCCAAGGCGCTGAGCAACCGCTCCACCAGGCGATTTTCCAGGTGACGACGGGGTGGATGGCGGGTGGATCCCAGCGAAGCCTCGATGAGCAACACGTCCGGCTGCCAGTGACGCAAAGCGGCGAGATCCAAGCCGGGGGCAAAGCGAGTTGAGGCCAGGGAACAGTCGCCCGTGTACACGCAGGCTTGGGCCGGAGTGGTTTGGGTATTTTGCAGCAGGGTTGCCGCCGCTCCCGGCAGATGCCCAGCCGCAAAGAAAGTGAGCATCAGATGGGGCAAAATCTCTCGCGCCCGGCCCAAAGGCAGCGCCCGAAAGGGGGGAAAGCGAATGTCCCGGTCGTAGCCTGGCCAAACGCCACACTCCCACAGACCAGCGGCCAAATGAGCAGTCACCGGCGTGGCGTAGAGAGGTACCTGAGGGTAACGACGATGAAAAGCAGGTAGCCCTTGCACATGGTCAAAGTGAGCATGGCTGCAGATTACCGCATCCGGGATCCCTGGCAGAGCCTTAAAGAGGGCAGGAGCGGGCAACCCGCAATCGAGAAGCAAACGGTGGGATCCCATCTCCAGCCAATAGGCACAGCCCTGCTGCCAGGGATCCGTACCCAGGGGGAGCAGTCGAAGGGGGGGTCTCTCTGACTCCACAGGTGTGTCGTTCTGAACCTAGAAGACCGCGTTCAATCCTGCAAACAGGAGGGGCGACTTGGCCAGGGATCCCCCCTCTCCACCGGTACACCTCCCCGGAGAGTTGGAGACAACCTGTGCCGATCCACTTATCCTACACTTCTCACAGCATAGCGTTTGCCCACCATCTGCCGCGGCAGCCTGCCATTTCATCCATGCAGCAGCTGAATGGATGTGGGGATTTGGTTTTGCGATGAACTTGTCTTGGCTTGGCAGCCTATGGGTCGGCGCTCTCTTCTGTCGCCGCAGCGGCGCTGCTGCTGGGAAAAGCAAAGCCGGCAAAATCGTGATCGTCGGGGCGCACCGTCAGGATCATCAGGTTGTAGAAGGCCCAGACCAAGCCAAACAGCAGCTCAGGCCAAGAGGGATCCCAACTGCCGGCAGAACGCAGGGATCCCACCCCCATAGCCAGAAAAGTCAGCACAATAGCCAGAGCCTGAGGTCCTAAGGAGAGCTGGGAAGGCTGCTCGGGATAGGGGGGCACTCCCTGCAGACTTTGCACCAGCGCCTGGATGGACTGAAAAAACTGGCTGCCCGTCTGCCGTTCCGACTGCCAAGCTGCCCCCCACAGATGGGGGGGAAAGGCCAAGAGCCAACTGATGCGCCCCAGGAGAGCATAAGGCAAAAACCACGCGAAGAAGACCCGGTCAAAGGCCGGCACCGGCATCCACCCCGTGCAGAGAAAGACCATCGGCACCGCCAAGTAGACCAGCTCCGCCATCCCACCGGCAGCCCAGAGGGCCAGCCACAGGTATTGAAAGCGCTGCTGCTGCGTGGTCGGCTTGCCCCAGAAGGGATTTTCCCTCAAGGCCGAAAACAAAGCCAGCAAAGCAACGCGGCGGTTGCGCAAGGGCAACAAAACACCCGTAACCTGGGTTTGGCGAACCAATTGAGACTGCCAGCCGCGGCAGTGCATCTGACACCCCAACTGCACAGGGCGACGAATGTCGATCCGCGGGATCCCTTCCAAAGCCTTGCGCCGGATGAGACAGCCAGAACCCAACAGGGGTGCCGCCTGGTAGCCCTGGGATCCCACCGCCAAAAGCTGTTGCAGGGGGTGAACGGCTCTGGGCTGGCCTAGGGTGCGCAGCATTGCCTGCACAAAGCCAGTTCGGTTGACAATTGGAGCCCGCTCCGGCGAGTCGTAAAAGTGGGGCAAGGTCTGCCACAGGAAGTCCCGCTCGAGAAAATGGCCCGGCTGTACTAGGAGGAGATACTCCCCTTGGATATGAGGGGATCCCATCGCGTAAGCCAGGGGGTCGGCTGTGGGGCTAGGGCAGGCCCAGTATTCGCAGGGAATGGCCCGCGCCGCCTTGGCCATCTCCTCATCCTCTACCCGATCCACAATGTGGACAAACAACCGCTCCCAAGGGTAGTCGAGGTGCAGAGCCGAAAGCACCGTCTGCCGGGTTGCCTCTACGGAATCCCACTGGCGCATCACCAGCACATCCACCCGCGGCAATTGGAAAAACGACCGCCGCAGAACCTCCGGGGATGGGATCGTCTCTCTCGGCACTTGGGGATAGCGGCTGAGGGTAAAGCCCACCGCCGCCAGCCAAACATACAGCTCTGCCCCCCAAAACAAAAGGGATCCCAAATCCATCAACCCGGCTGTCAGTCGCCAGTAGAGGTACATCACCCCGGCAATGAGGTGAAGCAACCCTGCCCAGCGAAACAGATACACCCGCATCAGCTTTCTGCCTTCCACGCTTTTGCCATTTTCGCCCTTGAAGGGTCAGGGATCCCTAGCTCCTCTTCTCTTCCGGCTGGCCCCAATCCTCAAGAACGAAAAAAGTTCAGGAATCAGCAACAGCAAAGCCCTGTCTGCTCTGGAGCAGACAGTTTTCAGCCCGGCAAGCAGCTTGGTCGACAGAAGCGAGAATCTTCTCTTGCGGAAGAAACTGATACATTTACGCTGAGCACTGCTGAACATCACTGTTCAACTATGCAGCGATAGCATTCTGTTTGTTTCCAAACAGAATGGCGGTATCCCGCAAAGCTTTGAGTAGAATACCCAAAGCGCAGTTTCCGTGTCGTCTTACTACCAATTTTCTGCTTTGCTTTGGCTACCATGTTGGCAGACTCGAAAGTAAACAGAAAGATCAACTGGTAGTAATCCGTACTGAACATATTATACATTATTTTCAGTATAGTTGAGCTTATTATTGACTAGAGTCATGCTCTCCCAGGCAGTTTCAAAGCTGGGCCTTTCCCTACTGGGCAGCCACCTCAGCTGGGTAGACACTCACCTTTTGCCGCCACTTGCCATAGCGCTCAAAAGTCACAATGCCGGTGACCACAGAATACAAGGTGTCGTCGCCGCCGATGCGCACGTTCACCCCTGGGTGAAACTTGGTGCCCCGCTGCCTGACCAGAATGTGGCCGGGATGCACCAGCTCGCCCCCATAGCGCTTCACCCCCAGCCGCTTGGCATTGGAATCTCGACCGTTGCGAGTGCTGCCCGTTCCCTTCTTATGAGCCATAACGCCTCCTATGCAACTGCGTGATCAACAGAAACGAGATAAAAAAATCGGGATTCAGGACACCTGAGTTCAGAGTTTATTCCTCATCCGCAGGGATCCCTGTCGCCGCTGCCGAAGGGGCTGCCTCTGGGTTAGACTCTGGAGCCGCTTCCGTACGGGATGGTGCCGTGGCTAGGGGCACCCCATTGAGTTCAATAGACTCGATCAGCAGACGGGTCAGCGGTTGCCGATGGCCTCTCTTTTTGCGGGTCTTTTTCTTTGGCCTCATCTTGTAGACGATGATTTTATCGCCGCGCCGATGCTGCAAAACCCGTGCCCTGACGACCGCCTCCGAAACGTAGGGATGCCCCAACGTGATTTGTCCCTCGTGGTTGATCAACAGCACACGAGACAAATCGAAGGGGCTGTTCTCCTCCACTTCCGCCAGGCGATCAACTTCGTAAAAACGCCCCGGCTCCACCCAAAGCTGCTTACCGCCGGTTTCCACAATTGCGTAAGTCATCTTTCTCCCTGCCGTACAGGTGCCCTGCGGGGGTCTTGAAACCTGATCCGAGCATTGACAGCGATCTTAGATCGTAGCCGAAAAAGCCGCCGTCCGTCAGCTGGGTTTGGTCGAGGACTGGCTTGCAACAGTTCCGGTCGAGCAGTGGGACGGACTCCCCAAGCACCTCATGCTGTTGCCCCCCAGCCCCTTTCCCAGAGGAAGAGGGGAGTTGGGAAGCAGTTGGGAAGCAAATGTGCAGCATCTGAGGCGACCGCAGGCCAGAGGTTGCAGAGTCATTCTTTGCTATTCGGTCAGCTTCTCCCAAGCAGCCTGAAGGGCAGCCTGCATGCGCTGAGCGGCGCGGCTGAGGCGATGTTGCCAGGTTTCCCACTTGTGTTGCAGAAACTCTGCCGCCTCGTCCAGTAGGGAGAGATCGAACTTGCCCCCTTTGGCCAGCTCGTCCCGCACCTGCTTCACCTTAACGCGCACCACCTCCGGCGGATCCTGTGGGCCAACCAACGCCTTGAGGCGATCCCCCATGCGCTGGATAAGCTGTTTCACCTGCCGAGATTTTTCGCTCCAAAAGTTCTTTAAGCCTTCCGCTTCCGATTTCAGCCGCTGCGGAGCATCCTCCTTGACCACCACCGCGTCCACATCAATGGCTTCCACATCCTCAGGCAGGAGAACAGCCCGCCCCCCCCAAGGCTCGGCAATGCTGCCACCCAGAATATAAGCGGCAATCGCTCCAGTCTCCCAGTCGAAGAGAAAATCCTCAATCCAGCCGACCTCTCGATTCCCAATGCGCACTGTGCGGCGGTAAAGAGAGCTGATGGGGGTTAGGGGGGTAGCAAAAACGGTAGAGTAGGTCAGCAGCGCGTCTGGCCCGATGAGAGAAATCTGCTCCAGGGGGGTGTACCCCTGCTGGCTGGTGAAGTAGCATACCCGCCCTGTTGGGTCAACCCAGATTTCTTCTACGGTACCCAATGCGGTAGCAGTGCTGCCATCGAGGGCCAGCAGGCCCACCACTTGGCTACGTCGGATGATCTGTTCCATAGGGTTCATCGAGTTATCTCCTTGATGGGTTAGCTGGGCAGCCTCAAAATCCGCGGTAATGGCGCAGTTGCCCCCTGAGCCGGGCAATTTCCTGAGCCATGTCCAAGACCATCGCTGCCCCCGTCCAGTTAAGCCCCAAGTCTCGGTGTAGGCGGCTCATTTGCAACAACCGCCTGAGCTGTTGGGGGGTCAGGTAGCTGCTCTCGGCCTCCACTAAGCCCTGAGCCAGCAGCCATTCCAGCAGGTGGGGAGGGATCCCCAGCAGTTCCGTGGCCTGCTCGAAGGTATAGAGCCGTTCTTCTACCCGCACAATGGCCAAACTCATAGACTCACCTCCTGCAAGTGGGCGCGGGGATCCCAGCTACGGCTTTGCCGCAGCTTTTCGTAGAGATCCCGCTCGGTCTGGGAAAGGGATTTGGGCGCCACCACCTTCAGCCGCACCAGCAGGTCGCTCCGCTGGCCTTGGGGATCCCGCCAGCCTTGGCCCCGCAGCCGCAGGGTTTGGCCGCTGTCTACCCCGGCAGGGATCCTCAGTTGCACGCGACCCGTAGGGGTGGGAACTTCCGCCGTCCCTCCCAAAGCCGCCTCGTCAGGAGTAATGGGCAGCTCGCAGAGCAGGTTGTCTCCGTCAAAGCGGAAGAAGGGGTGGGG
Source organism: Thermostichus sp. OS-CIW-31 (assembly GCF_054060305.1). Taxonomy (NCBI): domain Bacteria; kingdom Bacillati; phylum Cyanobacteriota; class Cyanophyceae; order Thermostichales; family Thermostichaceae; genus Thermostichus; species Thermostichus sp. OS-CIW-31. The sequence continues at coordinate 119,505 of NZ_JBSSDA010000003.1, forward strand.
GGGCAGCTCCAGGGTGAGGTAGAGATCCCCTCTTGGCCCTCCAAAGGGGCTGACCTGGCCTTTGCCCTTGACGCGGATGCGACTGCCCGGCTTGGCACCGGGGGGAATGCGGATGGTTAGCGTTTCTCCATCTAGGTTCAGCCGTTTCTGGGTGCCGTGGAAAGCTTCTGCCCAGCTGAGACCCAGAGTGCCCTCCACATCCTGCCCCGGCAAATCCACCGAAACAAACGGCCCAAAGCCGCCGGCGAAGCCCTGGAACCCGCTGCGGCGGGAGCCCATACGGCCCAGCAGCTCGTTGATAAACTCCTCGAAGCTGGCGTATTGGGCGAAGCCCTCCATGCCCGGCATTCCAGCAGCAGAACCAGTACCCACCCGCTGCCAGTACTGCCCAAACTGGTCGTAGCGCCGCCGCTTCTCTGGATCAGAGAGCACCTCGTAGGCTTCGTTGATCTCCTTAAAGCGTTCCTCTGCCGCCTTGTTGCCGGGGTTCACGTCGGGGTGATACTGGCGGGCCAACTTGCGATAGACGCGCTTGATTTCCTCGGCAGAGGCATCTCTGCTGACGCCCAGGATCTTGTAGTAATCCTTGAAGTCACTCGCAGCCATAGGCTCACCCCTGCAAGGTTAGGTTAGAGTTTTTCGGGCTATTCTCAGGATATAAGGTTGCAGCTAAAAAATTGGAGCAGACCCAGAACACGTACAGGCAGAGCGGCGAGATGGCGCTTTACTGTGCTCTCGCTACTTCGGAAACTTTTTGGGCTAGGGCTTGCGTTTGGAGAAGATCCCTTTCTCATCTCGTGTGAAAATTTGCTTGACCTTTTCCCAAGCTTTGAGGAGTGCATGGGTGGAGTTATTGCTCTCTTGTTTGGCTTGGTTGTAGGCTTCCACAAAGGTTTGCTGCGCTTCTTCCGAGAGGTCAGCGCGGATTTCCGGCGAGATGCTCTCTGGGGTTAAGTCTCCCTCTGGCTCACCGGGCAAGTTCAAGTCGGCAATGGAAACTTCCTCTCCGCCAGCACTCTGCAGCAGCCAGTAAATTTCGCCCGACTTCTCTTCCGGTACTTGCACCACCAACAAGAACTCGCCCGCCTGTACCCGGGTTTGGTAGATGGCGGCTTTCTCCTGCGGCATACCCAAGGCAATCAGGGCGGATCCCAGGCCCGCTCCCAGTGCTCCGTACAAAGCGCCGCCCGTTGCCCCCAACAAAGCGGCTCCCAGAGGCCCAGCGGCCACCACTGCCCCCAAAAAGGGAATGAACAGCACCCCCACGCCAGTGAGCAGCCCCAGCAGGGATCCGAACAGGGATCCATAGATGGCCCCATTGGTCAGACCGTCCAGAACCACCTCTTTGCGGGTGATAAACCCGGTAATTTTGGCTTCGGTTTGAAAGTTGCGGCCAATAATGGAGATGCGATCGTTGGGAATGCCACGGTTCAAAAGCCGCTGGATACACTCTTGCAGCTTGCCCTCTTCTTTGAAGGCGGCGGAAACACACTTTTTGGGAGCTTGGGCAAAAGCGCTCATACGCAATCTCCTGCTGAGTTTTACAGTGCCAAGGCAGGTTTTTTAACCTTTTCCCTGCTACTACTCTCGTCTTACTACTCTCGTCTATTGTCTCCCCTCTTCAGCAAAGGACTCGGTCGCAGAATCGCGAACCCCCTGGAGAAATCTCCGTACTAAAGATGCCAACTCTACCCTTACCCCCAGCCTCCTTCCAGAGAGAGGGGAGTTAGGACTTAACGCACGCTACTTGTTGTTGAACGACTGTGGTGTTTGGAAGAGCTACAGCGAGCGGATCCCGGCCATCAAGCCCTGGCAGACCCCCGTCAGGAAATCTGGATCTAGGGTTTCCAAGGTATCGCTCAGCTTGTGGTAGTGGGGGTTGCGCAAGAAAGCGGTGTCGGTAACTATAACGGCGGCGTAGCCCGCATCCCAAAAGGGGGAGTGATCGCTCAGGCGAGCGGCAGGCAGGATTAGGCCCCGCTGCCCGGCCAACAACCAACAGCAAGGGATCCCCACTTTTTGAAAATCACGCTGCAGCTTGAGCAGATCCCCCCAGGTGGGCCAGTTGCCGATGAGACCGATGTAATCTCCCCGGTTGGGGTAGAGCTTCTCAAGGCCAGCGGGGTAGCGTTGGGATCCGGGGGTGGGATCCCGGTAGCCCAGCATTTCCAAAGACAGCATCAGCCGTAGGGATTGCCTCTGACGTTGAAGAAACTGGGCGTAAGCCCCACTGCCCACCATCCCCCGCTCCTCCAGGTCAAAAGCCACCAGCCACAGGGGGGAAGGGGCAGGGTTGGCGGCAAAATGGCGGGCCAATTCCAGCAACACCGCTATGCCGCTGGCGTTGTCGTCTGCTCCAGGGGTTGCCGGGGCAGCGTCAAAGTGGGCCCCAATAAGAATGGGCGGGCGACCAGAACGGGATCCCGGCAATTTCAAGATCCAGTTGCGGTGCAGGCGGCCACCGGCCTCAAAGGGGAAGGACTCCAGGGATCCCCACTTAGAAAGCTGCTCTTGGATGTAGCGCTCCACCTGCTGATGGCCCAAGGGCGACCAGTCGGGATCCCGGGGCTGGGCCACTTGCTGCAGATGAGCCTCTAGGCGCTGCCGCAGGTCTTGGAGATCTGACGCCATCATGAGCTTCCCACTCCAGACCGGGCAACTTGAGCATGGATCTGTCGGGCCAACTCCAGGGTGAAGTAGCGGTGGGATCCCACCGTTCCCGCCAACACCCGAAACGGATCCTCAGGCTCCCCCAGGTGATCCAACACCAAAGCTGCCCCGGAAAAATCCTGATCCCGGGTATAGTCGTTTACCGTCACCACAGTGGGAATACCGGCCTGCTGGGCCGAGCGCAGCCCATTCTCCGAGTCTTCAAAGGCCAGGCAGGCCTGGGGGGGCAGCCCCATCTGTTCCAGGGTGTAGAAGTAGATGTCGGGGGCGGGCTTTTTGGCGGGGACAATATCGCCGGCAGCGATCACTTCAAACCAGCTCAGGCTCTCCGGCAGCGCGTGCTCCAAAAGGGCCGTCACGTTTTCCGGCGTGGTGGTGGTGGCAATGGCCAAGCGGATCCCAGCAGCTCTGGCCTCCTGCAGGAGGCGCTTCACCCCTGGGCGGAGTGGGATCCCCCCTTGGGCCAATAGGGCAGTGTAGTGGCGGGTTTTGGCCTGGTGCAGCCGGGCAATGAGGGCATTTAAATCTTCACCAGGGGGTAGCGGCGGCTGGCAGGTTGCAACGAAATGGCGAATGCGCTCTTTGCCCCCCGTAATGGCCAGGAGTTGGCCGTAGAGCTCCACCGACCAGTGCCAGTCCAGCCCTGCCTCGGCAAAGGCAGCGTTAAAGGCCACGCGATGACCATCCCGCTCCGTGTCCGCCAGCGTGCCGTCCACATCGAAGATCAAAGCTTGGAGTGTCATGTGTACCCCCACCCGCCTACAAGCGACTCTATGCTACTGCATGGCTTGGGTGCCCCTAGCCAGGTTTCTGGGAAGGCCAACAAGGTGAGAAAATGAGGCACTGGTTATCCAATCTCGCCATGAGCTTCGATTTTGACGTAATCATCATCGGTGCCGGCGTCGGCGGTCACGGCGCTGCTTTACATGCTGTCGAATCCGGCCTGAAGACCGCCATCGTCGAAGGTGCAGAAATGGGCGGCACCTGCATCAACCGCGGCTGCATCCCCTCCAAGGCTCTGCTGGCCGCCTCCGGACGCCTGCGGGAACTGCAACACAGCTCTGAGCTGGGCATCCAAGTGGGATCCGTCCAGGCTGACCGGGGAGCGATTGCCGCCCATGCTGCCCAAGTGGTGGAGAAGATCCGCGCCGACATGACTCGCTCGCTGGAGAAGCTGGGGGTAACAATCCTGAGAGGGCGGGGCAAGTTGGTGGCACCCCAGCAGGTGGAAGTCCAGGAAGAGAAGGGATCCTATACCTACACGGCACAGGATGTTATTCTTGCGACGGGCTCCCGCCCCTTTGTGCCCCCTGGCATCGAGGTGGATGGCCGGACGGTGTTCACCAGCGACGAGGCGGTGCGGCTGGAGTGGATCCCGGAGCGCCTAGCGATTATCGGCAGCGGCTACATTGGCCAGGAGTTTGCCGACATCTACACTGCCTTGGGATCCCAGGTCATCCTCATCGAAGCCCTGGAGACCCTGATGCCGGCTTTCGACCCAGACATTGCCCGCCTGGCCCAGCGAGTGCTGATCAAGCCCCGCTCCATTCAAACCTTTGTGGGCGTGCTGGCTCGGCAGGTGATCCCCGGCCAGCCGGTGACCATTCACCTCTCCAACGGCGAGACGCTGCAGGTGGATGGCTGCTTGGTGGCTGCCGGTCGGATCCCGGTCTCAGAGGGGCTGGGCTTGGCCGAGCTGGGCATCGACACCGGCAAACGGGGGTTCATCCCCGTCGATAGCCGCATGGCCACCGATTTGCCTCACCTCTGGGCCATTGGGGATGTGACAGGCAAAATGATGTTGGCTCACGCGGCGGCAGCTCAGGGGAGAGTGGCCGTGGAAAACATCTGTGGCCGTACTGCCTACATGGACTACCTCAGCATCCCGGCCGCGGTGTTCACCCACCCGGAAATGGGTTTTGTGGGGCTGACCGAACCTCAGGCCAAGGAGGAAGGCTACAGCGTGGGCACGGTGCGCACCTACTTTGGCGGCAACTCCAAGGCCATTGCTTCGGGAGAGACAGAGGGCATGGTCAAGCTGGTCTTTGACAAGAGCACCGGCCTACTGCTGGGATCCCATATCTTCGGGCCCCATGCGGCGGATTTGATTCACGAGGCAGCTCAGGCCATTGCTCGCCGGGCCACGGTGCGAGAACTGGCCGGCTTGGTGCACGTTCACCCCACCTTGGCAGAGACGCTGGAGGAAGCCTACAAGCGGGCAACTCACGCTCTGGCAGGGCCTTAGCCAACGGCTCGGCAGAGGGTCGCCTGCCTCACTCGGTTTTGTGAGGACTCCGTCCCGCCCGCTCTGCCTCCGGCGGGGTTTACAACCAGGCTGTGAAGGGCCAGGTTCTCAGACGGGCAACCCAGCAAGATCTCCCGGCTCAAAGCGTCAAGAAAACCGTAGGATGGGGGGGAACGCGTGGGAGGAAGTGCTTTTGGTGAGCGAAGCCGAGATTACCCGGGCGGTGCAGGCCCAGTACGAGACGTTCCCCTACCCTCCTATTCCTTACGACCGACCCTTTGAGGGCTTCTCCAGTCTGGGCAGCTACACCTTGGCGCAGTACGCCCGCACCCGTAGGCTGCAAGAGCCCGCAGGAGCCAGGTTTTTGGTGGCCGGGTGTGGCACCGGCTGGGAAGTGCATGGCATTGCCGCCAGCAACCCCGGCTATGGGTCGGTGGTCGGGATCGACATCAGCCGCCCGGCCCTAGAGATTGCCCAGAAGCGAATTAAGCACCACGGCCTACGCAACTGCTCTGTGCAGTACGGGGATCTGCTGGATCCCTCTACTTGGCCCGAAGGCAGCTTCGACATGATCAGCTCCTACGGCGTGATTCACCACACTGCAGATCCGGTGAAGGCTTTGAGCAATCTGGCATCGCGGTTGGCTCCCGATGGGGTGATGGCGCTGATGCTCTACAACCGTTCAGGCCGTTGGCATCTGTACCGCATTCGGCGAGCCTTGGAGTTGTTGGGCATCACCCCACCTGCAACCCCAGAAAAGATCGAATTTGTGCGGCAACTGCTGAAGGGAGCCAGCCCCAATTCCCTTTTGGCCAAGCACGCCAAGGCTCACCAAGAATACTATGGACAAGATGAAAACATTGTCGATAATTTCTTCCATGCCAATGATATTCCTTTCGACATCGGCGAGATTCCCGACTTGCTTGCCCAAGCCGGGCTGGAGTTTATCGATGTAGCCCCCTACTTGGACTATTGGAATGCCAGGCCGTTGATTGCCGCCACCCACCCGGAGTTCCATCGCCGCTACGAGGCCCTTGCTCGCATCGACCAACTGCGGGTCATGGAGTATCTGGAGCCTCTGTATCACACGCAAAATCTCTTCTGGTGTTGCCATCAAGGGAAAAAGGTGGACCACTGGGATCCCTTTACAGTCGAATTTTTTAAGAGCTCCCGCTGGCAACTCAACCCCTTGTTCGTCCGCTATGGCAGCGTGCGCTACTGGGATCAAAAAATCCCCTTTTCAGATCTGTTGGGCAAGCTGGATCCGGCCCAGATCCTGACCCAGAAGATGGATATTTTCTGGCCTATCGCCCGGATCCCTGGCAAGATGATGGCCTCTACCCGCTACCAAGTGGTGGAGCTGCTGCTGCCCTTGGCCAATCAAGCCCGTTCTGGCGCTGAGATCCTGGCTGCCCATGAAGAGAGAGCCGACCACCTTCTCAACCTATTTCGACAGTGGGAAGCAGACCGGTTAGTCCTGCGGGTTGCCTAGCTTCTGGTTATTCCAAACAGTCCAAATCACCAGGGTCAAAGTCTGTTCCATGCTAAGGTTGTATCATGCATGACCGAGGACGGTGCTTCTCCCCAGGCATGTTTGCGCCGGCGGTGCGGAGCACCTCTACTGGGACATCTTCGCCACAGCTTTCCCTGTGAATAGAGCTGGCAGATCTGGATCCCGATCAACATCCCTGACAACCCCAACGCCAGAGCTGGTAGGAGGCAAGGATGGCTGACTACAATCGCGGCATTATGAAGTTCAAGGGGGCGGATAGCCCAATTGTCGTTTTGATCTCGGCAGGAATTGTGGCCGGTGTGGTTTCGGCCCTGATCTGGTGGGCTTTGCACTTTGCTTACGCAGCTTGAGTCTCAGCCCATATCAGAAGCCGAGGTCAGTTTTTCCTACATTGCCAGCCTTCCGAGCAAAGGAGGGGAGTGGGACGAGGCTTTCTTGCAACGCTTGCGGCAGTCTCTTCAGCGTTGGTACCGTGAACACGGGCGGGATCTGCCCTGGCGCCGCACCCGGGATCCTTACGCCATTTGGGTTTCGGAAGTGATGTTACAGCAAACCCAGGTGGCAACAGTTATCCCCTACTTTCAGCGCTGGATGCAGACCCTGCCTGGGATCCCAGCATTGGCGGCAGCCCCCCAGCAGCAGGTGCTGAAACTGTGGGAGGGCCTGGGCTACTATCGGCGGGCCCTGAACTTGCACAAAGCTGCCCAAATCCTGGTGCGGGAACGGAACGGCGAGTTCCCCAGGGATCTGGAGCAGGTGTTGGCTCTGCCGGGGATCGGGCGCACCACGGCTGGCGGCATTCTCAGCGCTGCCTTTGATCAGCCTTTGCCCATTTTGGATGGCAACGTCAAGCGGGTGCTGGCTCGCTTGGTGGCTTTGCAGCAGCCTCCGTCCCAGTGTCTGCCCCTGTTGTGGCAGCTTTCCCAGCAATTGTTGGATCCTGTGCAGCCACGGGCTTTTAACCAAGCCCTGATGGATTTGGGAGCTACCGTCTGTCGTCCCAAAAAGCCTCACTGTGGCCGGTGCCCTTGGCAAGCGGATTGCAGCGCCTACAATCGAGGTCAACACCAACAATTGCCTATGTCTGCACCCCGTGCCTCTCGTCCTCATAAGCAAATCGCGGTTGCCATTGTTCTGCGGGGAAAAGAAATCCTTATCGATCGACGACTGGAAAGCTCGATGCTCAGTGGGCTGTGGGAGTTTCCCGGAGGCAAAATCGAGCCGGGAGAAACGGCTGCCGAGTGTGTAGTACGGGAGGTAAAAGAAGAAATCGGCATCGATATCGAGGTGGTCGCGCCGCTAGCCACCGTCGAACATGCCTATACCCATTTCACCGTTACTCTTGTTGCTTTTATCTGCCGCTACCTGGGCGGAGAAGCCCAAGCCCTGCAATGTAGCGAGGTGCGCTGGGTCAGCCCGGCGGAACTGTCGGAATTTCCCTTCCCAGGGGCCAATCAAAAGTTGTTTCCCCACTTGTATGCTTGGCTGGCAGAGCATGGCAACCCATGATGAACCCACCCAATCCGCCAAATGGCTTAGACCCTTCTGGAACGTTTGCCCCAAGACATTCGATAGGATAGTAGATGTCCTGCTGCCGTGAGCTACGGATATGCTTGTCACTCTGGAAAAAGCTGGGGAGATTCTGGCTAAGGGATCCCACACAGCCATCACAACCACAGATGGCAAGATCGCGCTGGTGCCCAAAGGAAAAGAAACCCTCAAACTGACGGCCAACGAAGCCATTAACCTAATGTTTTATGTCGTCCGCTCCGCTGAACCGGCAGAGACGGTGATGGCCCAACTGGAGGAGGCAGTTGCCAAAGCTCAAGCCCCCGATCCAGCCGAGGAACGGGCCAGAAAATATCGAGAACTTCGTGGCGTCTAAAGGGGTGGCATTCGTGCCGGGTGGAGCCTTTCGCCAACTGGAGAGAGACTCCAAAACTTAAAAGCAGGAGGAGCTGAGGGCGACAAACTTCCCATCGGTGGTCCACCCCAGCAGCATGGGCTCTTGCGGTTGAATGGCCCGTCCGGTGAGAGCGCAGCATTGGGCTTGGTGGGCCGTGGCCGGGAAGCTGGCCCGAATATCCTCAGGACTGAGGGTGGTAGCCCCTTGAGAGTGACGCAGGACATAACTCCAAAGAATTTCCCGTATGAGGGCCTGGTAACCCTGATTTCCGGCCAACGCCTTCAGTCGCTGCTTCAGCTCACGTTCCAGCCGAATGCTGGTCACTTCCATCTGGGTCGTGGGAATGGGGGAATGGGCGCGAATGGGCATGCAGGGATCCTCCCTCGAAAAGCCTATACTACTTTTGTTGCATAGCTAACTTCTCGCCCGAGCGAGGATCCCGGCCTGGGTGGGATGGCCCAGGTCAAAATGGGCCTAAGCTGTGCAGCTCTGACCGCTGAGGCAACGTCAGTATCCTGATGGTATGGTTGAGTTGATCCCGTCCCGCCGTCGTGCCTTGGAGCATTTGCTGGCTCGTCTTGGATTCAGGGATCCGGCTTTGCTGGAACAACTGCGCTGGGATCTGCTGGATCAGGCCTTGATTCACCCTTCTCTGGATGGCCAGCGGAACAACGATCGGCTGGAGTTGTTGGGGGATTCTGTCCTGCGGATTTTGGTTACGGAATTCTTGTTTCAGTCCTATCCCCATCTGTCGGTGGGAGAGCTGACCGCGATTCGCTCTGACCTGACCAGCGATGCTCACCTGGCAGAACTGGCGGATCTGCACGGCTTGGATCGCTACCTGGAGGTGGGATCCAGCTCGCAAAACGACTTGGCCGGGCGGGGTCGGCGGCTGGCGGATGCTTTCGAGGCTCTCCTGGGAGCCTTTTATCTCAGTTGGGGTATTTACACGCTGCCCAGGCTGCATCCCTGGCTGGATCCCTATCTACACCGGCGAGTGGAGCAGTGGTTCCAAGACCCCACTCGGCGCAACCCCAAAGCAGCCTTGCAAGAACTGACCCAACGCCTTTGGGGTAGCCTGCCCGAATACCGCCTGGTGGCCGCCCAGGAGCATCCCCCCCATTTCACCATGGAAGTCTGGGGGCAAGGACGGTGCTGGGGTCGCGGTGAAGGTCGCTCAAAAAAGGCTGCGGAAATGGCCGCCGCTGCTCAAGCCTACGAACACTTGCAGTCGGAGAAGACATGAGAGGCAACCACCGCTACGAGTTGGCCAGTTGGTTGTTTTTGCTGGGGAGCAGCCTGTTTGCGGCGAGCGAGGTGATGACCTTGGGTAGCGACCCCCCTCCGTGGGATCCCGCAGCTCCAGCCTTTCTCAATCTCAAGGTTGTCCAAACCCTGCTGGGAATAGGAGCCAGCCTCCTGTTCGTCGTAGGCAGTGCTCTGTTCATCCTCGATGCCCGTCACCGCTGAGATGTGCACCCTACCCAAAACCACAGCAGCCCTTCTCCGAGAGCAACAGAGGCGAATCAGATGAGAAGCTTGCTAATAAGGACTTCTTCCGGCTACGGGATCCGCAGGCGAGAGACTTTCTTCCTGTGGCAACTCTTCCGGCTCATTTGAAGAGCCATTCGGACGAGAGGAAAAAGATGGCTCTGGGCTGCTCGCGTCGGCAGGATCCATCCCCGGCAAAGCCAAAGAACCAGCAGCCTCGGTGGCCCGAGCATACAGCCTGGCTCGAACCTCTGCCTCCTGCTTGGGCTTCAGATAAAGGTTCTCCAACAGCACCGCCATACCGGCCACCCACGGGGGGGCGATCACCGCCCCAACAATACCCAACAACTGGGTGCCCCCCAGCACCGCCAGCAACTGATACAAGGGCTTCACCCGCACCGAGGATCCCACCAACAGAGGATCCAACACATAGGTTTCCAGGTTTTGAACGGCAACATATAGGATCAGCACCCACAAAAAAGTCCAGCCCCCCTGCACAATCGCCACCACCAAAGCGGGCAGGGATCCCAGTACCGGCCCAATGAAGGGGATAAGGTTGGTAAACCCAGCGATCACCCCCAGCGCCAGAGCAAACTCCGACAGGCCCAGAAAGCGAAGCGAGACGGTGATCATCACACCCAAAATGGCAGAGACCAGCACCCGCCCCTGGATGTAGCCCCCCATGCGCTGAGCCATCGGGTGTACCTGCTCAGCAAGCCGCTCATTCCAGGGATAGGGAAACAACTCCACCAAGCCCCGCACCAAGTCAGAGCCGCTCACCAGCATGTAGCCGGAAATGAAGAGGGTCAGCACCGTGGTTAGCAGACCACCCAGCAAACCGCGGGTGAAGTCGAAAGACTGCACCAGCACCCGTTGTCCCGAGCGAACTGCCCAGCTCATCAACGACTGAGGATCGAGCAACTGGTTTAAGTAGTCCAGCGCCGCCGGATCCACCCCCGCCAGATCGGCAATCCAGGTGTCCACCAGCAGTTGTAGTCGCTCCAGATAGAAGGGCAACCTCGCTAGCAACCGCTGGGTCTGAGTTACCACCGTTGGGCCAATGAGCAGAGCCAAGCCGGCAATCCCGGCAATTAAGCTCAAATACACCAGCACAACCCCCAGCCAGCGGGGGATGCGTAATCGCTCGGCCAGATCCACCAGGGGAGCCAGCGCCGCCGCCACCACCACCGCGATCATCACGGTCAGCACCAAGCTGCGCAGTTGCCACAGCAGCAACAACAGCATCCCTGTGGCCACCACCAGGGCTACAGAGGATACGGAGATGGTCAATTGTCTTCGGCTCATCATCTGGCTGGGTTCTCTTCAGGGGGCTAGGTAACAGACGGCTCTACCATCCTGGCTTGCCCTAGCTGGACTTGCCAAATGCTCCTGGGCAAAGACCCTAGACCCAGAACTTCCCTGCCCAGTCGGCCAGACCAAAGATCCGCAGCAAAAACCCAGCCAGAATTGCAGCTACCGCAACAGTTCCCTCCGCACCGCTTCTACATATTCCAGCAGCCCCGGGGATCCCCCGCCCGAAACCTGCCACAACATCAAAGCGCTACCCAAATCGGAAGCGGCACCAGCCCTATCCTCTCCCTGGTAAGCGCGCGCCATACCGCGGTGGTAGTAACCTTCAGCCCGCTGGGGCTGCACCTCGATAGCCCGGCTGAAATCCTGAACGGCCAAATTGAAGTCGCAGATGCTGGCCCACATCAGGCCGCGATGGACATAGGCCTCGAAAAGATCGGCAGCACTTTGATTTTGCTTGGCCAGCTCAATCGCCAGATGCGACACATCAAACGCCGATTCCAGATGGCCTTGTTCGGCCCAGATGCGAGAGCGGATCAAGTGCAGTTGCGGGTTGTGATAGGCAATCCGATCCAGAGGAGACAAGGTTGCCAGAGCCTGCTCAGGTTCTTGCAAACGCTCATGTTGGATTTTGGCCTTGAGCAAATAGGCTTCAGCCAGGTAGGGATCCAAAGCAATGGCAATATCCAGATCCCGCAGAGCAGAGCGCATCAAGCGAGCAATGGCAGAAGCATGCTCAGGCTGCGGTAAAGCAGCAGGATCTTCTTGAGACTCCCGCCAGAAGTATTGCGCCCGTTGCAGATAAAGCTGCGCATTTCCCGGCTCCTGCTGGATGAATTGGGTTAGCAGCGCCAGCTCATTGGGAACATCCGCCTGAGCAGAGAATGGAGAAAGGGTAGGATCCTGACGCCGAGGCCGTGCCGACAGGGCAGGGCTTGAGCTGGAACGGCCAACACCCCCGGCGGGCTGGGGAGCTGCCTGCTGTACCAGCAACTGATGAGCCTGCTGCTGGTGAGCTAGAGAGCGCTGCTCAAGCTGCTGTACCCGTTCTTGCAGCTGGGCTTGCCGCATGAGCCAAGATCCAGAACCTGCTTCATCTTCAAACAAGGCCTGGGATGAGGGCAGGGAGTGCTCCCAAGCTTGTAGAGAAACCTCAGTGACAGGACTCTGGCTCTTACGAGATGAGGTCAACCAGCCACCTTCGCCGATCAAAAACGGCAAGGACAGCAAACCCAACAAAGCCGAGCCGGAGAACAGAAGACTGGGCCTAAGCATGGATCCCACCCCTTGAAATAGCTTAGAAGTAAAGAGTTGCCTCTAAACTAGTTCGCCGCAGCCGCAGTGTCCAGAGTTTCGGCGATGCTTGCCCTGAGCCAAAACTCAGAAACTCTCCCCTAGGGGATTCTGCCACCCGCCAGATCCACCAACTCCACGCGGCGATTCTTCGCCCGGCCTTCCTCAGTGGTGTTGCTGGCCACAGGAGCAGAGAACCCCACACCAACCGGATAGAGTCGACGTTGCTCGATACCCAGCTGAACCAACCGGTTGACAACCGCCTCGGCCCGGCGCCGCGAGAGACCTAGGTTGTAGTCGAAGCTACCGGTTGCATCGGTATGACCGACCACGAGGATGCTGAGGTCGGTGCGCTCGCGCATCAGCTTGGCGATCTCGGCAAGGGTGGGCTCGGCAGCCGCTTCAATCTGATCCGAGTCATAGGCAAAGAGAATGCCGTAGAGGGCGATCCGGCCATCGCGGCTGATGGCTTGATTGATCTCGCCGCTTGTGATGCTTTCAACCAGCTCCAGGCGTTGCTGGCGGGGCTTGACATCGACGACATCCACTCGCCCCAGAGTAATCCCGGTCGGGATCGGTCCACTGCCGCGGGTGATCTCCCAGTCATCGGTATTGACCACAAAGTAGGCGCTCACGAATCGCTCATCGCCTTCGGGGGACTTGCCACGTGCAGCCAAATAGGCAGCAGTGTTTTCTCTGGCGTTCTGAAACGGCCACTGGGCCCGTTCTTCCGGCGTGCTGTAGGTGCCCTTCATATTGAGGATCTCGTGAGCAATCTGGTTGTTGTAGCCAAGGGTCTCAATCTCCTCCCCCAAGCCGGAGAAGAGGATCTCAAAGCCAGACTCTTTCAGTTCGGTTTCGTAGTTGAGCAGTGCCTCGAGAGGGACAACCCGCTCCGGCAGTCGGTAATAGGTCGTGATACGACGCCCCTCGACAGTTTGAGACCGATAGGGCTGCACAGCTCCCATCGCGCCACTGAAGACGATTTTTTCAAGGGCCAACTTAAAGCGGTCGTAGTCGGCCTGCGATTGAAACACAATGCTGGATCCTGCGAAGCGCTTAAGCCCTGGGGGATCCGCTGTCCCTGGCAGATCGGCCCGAGCTGGCCCCGCCTGGACAAGTAGAGCTGTTAGCGTAGAGAAAATAAAACCTTGCAGGGCATGGCGCCGCAAACCCACGTAAAAAGGCATGGTTGTCTCCCAGGTCTCCGGATCCGTTCCGGGTTTTCTGCCAGGAGTTTACCCTAGAAGGGATCAGAAATGCATATGCATAAAGTTAAGGTCAAGGCAAACTTTGTAGTCATTTAGGATTGAGATGAGATGACTGGGGTACCAAATTCTTCTCGCTTGCTAGGACTAAAAGTTTGGGTATGGGTGGGATGTCCTAGAATAAAGGGGAGAGGGAGCAGGCCACCGTTTTCTTAGCAAGCTGCCGGTGGATACAGGAATGAATCGCGATCTATTGCCCCTGTTGATTGCATTGGCGGCTGGCTGTGGCCTGACTAGCCGCTGGCATCCCCAGAAGGAAGCGGTGTGGCTCTACCAGTTGAGCCAGCCGGTTACAGCGCCCCAGCCGGGGGTAGAGGTCTATGTCTTGGATCTATTTGACACGCCCCCGGAGACTGTTGCTCTGCTCCAGCGGTCGGGTGCCCGCGTTGTTGCCTATTTTTCAGCCGGGAGTTGGGAAGATTGGCGACCAGACGCTGCGTTGTACCCGGAAAGCGTACTGGGCGCAGCCTACGAAGGCTGGGACAGAGAACGCTGGGTGGACATTCGCGCCCTTGACATCCTGGCACCAATCCTGAGCGCGAGGCTTGATCTGGCGGTGCAGAAGGGATTTGACGGTGTAGACCCGGACAACGTGGACGGCTACCTGAACCCCACCGGCTTTGCCCTCGCACCGGCTCACCAACTCCAGTTCAATCGCTGGCTGGCCCAGGAAGCCCATCGTCGCGGTTTGGCGGTCAGCTTGAAAAACGATCCTGAACAAGCGGCTGCTCTAGAGCCCTATTTCGACTTTGCCGTGAGTGAGTCCTGCTTTGCAGAGGGGTGGTGCGATCTTTGGCAGCCTTTCACGAAAGCCGGCAAGCCGGTGCTCGCCATCGAGTACACAGATGCCTTCACCGAAACTGAGTTCCTGCAACAGGTCTGCTCTGCTGTCCCGGCAGGTCTGCATGCTGTGCTCCACCGCAGGAAACTAGAGGGTTGGGGCGTGTGGTGTGGTGCGGGGATAGCTGTGCCAGGTGTAGCCAAAGATTTGGTTAGCCAGCCAAATCATCAAAGCGCTGATGACCGCCCTTTGGCGAGTTAACCTGGTGCCTGCAATGATGCCGATAGCAACAAAGGGCAGCGTACAGGTATAGGCGATATTGCTCAGGCAGCCAAGGGTGGTGAATAGGCTGGGCCAAGTCTTGGGTAGCCTGTAGCCAAATAGAGGCTGGGATTCGGCGAGGAGCTTCGGGAAGGGCTTGAACAAGCGGCTGTAGGCTGACCATAGGCTAATCTCCTGGGAAAAGATGGGCTTTTAGGGGACAATTCCTAAGCAGGTGCTCGTGGACAAGTTGTCCCGCTACTGGCGGAGTAACCCGCTTGTACCAGGTGCGGTCGCCAGAGTAAAAAACCACCGGTCGCTGTTGGCAAACTTCTAGACAACCTGAGGTTATGACCGGTACATCCAGGTTGACTTCTCGGCGGGCAGATTCCAGAGCTTCCACAACCGGTTGATAGTTGCGGGAAGGATAGCAACGGCTGGAGCGACAGACAGTCTGGATCCCCCACCTGCGGGGCTGGTTCTGGGGATTGAGACGGCGGTAGAGAGCGGCGCGGCTAACCCATCTTTTGCGGCGCAGCTCGGGTGGGGTCTTGCGGTAGGGGCCGCCTTGGTGCTCCTCCAGGCACAAATGCAGGTGCCAAGTTTCGGTGGCCACTGTCAGGTAGCCGTCGTAGAGCATGCACAAAGCCGTCGGCTTTTCAAAAGCCAGCTCCAGCACTCCTCCTTCCACCCCATGACCGAGTTGGATCTCGGCCCAGCGTTCTTGAAACAGCTCGTAGAGCAACGGCCCGAGACAATCAATGTGGGCAGGGATCCCTTCAGCGCCGTCGTCTGGAGCAGCGACGCAGTAACCAACTGGCGGCGGCCCGGTCGCCTTCATCCCATGCCAACCGCTCCACGGCCACCATCACCATCGAGGTGATTACAGCTTCACTTAAATGGCGAGAACGCAAATGCTGCACGGCTGAAGTGGCGGCCTCCAGGTCGCGTCTGCGAATGGCGCGGAGCAGCTCATCAGACATAGACCAAGCCAACGAGCCTCACTTCCTTTCTGCCCCCTTTCTACCCCAAGAGCCAGAAACTTCCCCTTTCCTTCACCTGCTTGTCAGATAATGCAAAAGTTCGTCTTACTTTCACGAAATATCTCACAAGATGTCTCAGGAATTGTTACACTTTTTGCCCCTGAGCCGACTAGGCATGTCAGACAGCAGGGAGGACCGCAGGGGAGCACGGGATCCCTTTGATAAGCCGCTCCATTTCTGCTTGTAAATCTTGGGTGAGGGCTTGTACGGCTTGTCGGCGGTTGGCCTGGTAGGCGGGCCAGCGTTCGGAAACCGAGAGGGGATCCCCAATGCTGAAACGGGCCAGGCGGGGTCCCAAGCGGGGGGGAGCAGTTCCGACGGGATTTTCTCCTTTGATCCAAGCCAGCAGACTCCAGAGGCGCAGGGCGGTTTCCGCCAACTCGTCTAGACTTAGACTGGGCTGCTCGGGCATGGGGCGCACCGCAAACACCATCAAGGTTTCCGCCAAGCGCATGTGCCAGAGGTGAAAACTGGCCTCAGCAGCCACTCGATTGGCCAGCCCCCTCTCCAGAGCCGAGAGACCAGCAATATCGGCAATATCTTCGCGGTAGATCCAGGCCCAGCCCGCCTGTTCGATGCGGTGCCGCCGCTCGATTAAGTCTCCCTGGGGCTCCAGACCAAAATGCTGCTCGGCCACCCGCAGGGCCAGATCTGACAAGCTTTGAAGACGCGCCAACAGATCCCCCTCTTTAACTTGGGCTCTATCTGCAGCAGGAAGGGCAGGGGCATAGAAGCGCTCATAGAAGGTCTGCACGACTTGCAGCAGGTGTTCTCCCAAGCGAAGAATACGGGCCAGCAAAAAGGCCTGACTGGCATGGGTTGAGCGCGGGGGTGGCAGCTTGCAATCGGCCTCCATGCGGCTGAGCAATCTATTCAGAGCGGCACTGGGATCCCTCAGGTAAGAATAGCGAAGGCCCACCGGCAGGATCAGCACCTGCTCTGGCCGTCCCGCCTTGTGCAGATCCTCCACCGCCCAAAAGCTCATCTGGGCTACCCCCGGCTCCAACGGGTTGAGAAGACTGCTCATGCCGTTGATCGTCCCTTCTGGAGCTACCGCCAGCGGATATTGGCCCGATACAAACTGCTCACGAGAACTTTTTAGCCCTGCCCGATCCAGACGGCCTCGCAAAATCGGGATCCCGCCCAAGCGCGGCAAGCCCCAACGGGCAACGGATCCCAGCCACAGAGGTAGGCCGCGGTCGTAGACAAACAAAACGTGGGGCCGGCCCCGAAAGCGGATCCCCTGGCGTTGGGCCACCTGCGGCAGAAGATGGGCAAACAAGTACATCAAGCAGGGGGGATCATCCAGGGTCGGGTGTCGAAACGCCACCAGCAGGCGAATCTTGCCCGCCTCAAACTGCTGATAAAGCTGAGCCAAACGCTCTCCCCCCTCTACTTCAACGCGAGGGATCCCTTTGGTCCATCGCAACCAAAAGGGCAAGCCTGCTTGAGCAAAACGAACGACCCAAGGCGTCAATCGCGGTGGCAAAAACTTGAGGGGTGGCTGAACCTTCTGTTGCATAGGGATCCTTATCTAGGGTCAGAAAGAGGGTGAACCTAGGCTTTGGATCCCATCTTAAAGAGGGCAAGGCAAGAAGAAAGCCACACAGTGACAGTTCGTCAACTGGATCCCTTCTCCTCACTCCCGGCCCGGCAGCGGCTCAAGCCCCAGCAGTTTTTTTCCGGCGACCGCGAGTCGCTTTGGGGGAAGCTTCTTTACTTGGGGTTGACTCCTCCACCACCTGGCCGTTTAGCACTTGCTTGAGGTGAATGTGCTTGTAACCCAGCTGAATCTCGAACTCATCCCCGGGTTTGAGATTCATTTTTTCGGTGTAGGCCGACCCAATGATCAACTGCCCATTTTTGTGAACGCTGACCCGAAAGGTTGGCTCACGACCGCGCTTGTCCCGGCTGGAACTTGGGCTGAGGCTCAGACCTTTTGCTGCCAGCACCGCGTCATAGAACTCATTCAAGTTGACGCGAGGCTTGTTGGTCTTGGTCATGGTTACATAGCCACATCGCTTTGCCGTTTCTCGGCGCGGAAGATGCCCCAAAGCTTCGACCTTCTGGAGCAGAGCCTTCCCGGTTAAAGGTTGTGGTGGTATATCTGACATTTTTTAATGTCCTACATCCTTCTCTTAAGATCATACCCTTGTGATGTACTCCTGCAACCGAAAGTCGGAGGCTTTTTTGAAGACAGGTTTTTCTCCTGTTCCTTGAGCCAGCAGCTCCGAAGGAAAAACCTCGTCTCCCTCAAGAGGTGTTCCTGCCCTTGCCAAAAGGTGATGGGGGCAAAAAGAACTCAAGCCCTGAAGAGTGCTGGGGCTTTTGTGGATGGAGCTGACAAAAGATTGCCGTTGGAATAGGGGTGGTGCCGTGGCGCAGATGCAATTGACCGCCTTTGAGAGGGGAAAGCAATTGAGACTTCACCCCATGGCCGAAGGCGCGCAGGGGATAGGCATTGCTTGGAGACAACCTCATCCTCACTCGTCAGGTGCCCCGAACTCTGATCACGTCTTCTGCAACTTCCGCCAGAAAACGGGCTCGATCTTCCCAAAAACCGCCATAGAGACGGGCACGGCGATTGCCATTGCCTTGCGGAAATGGGTCGAAAAGATAGCCAGAGCGGGTGTGAAGCTGGATGCCATCAGACCTAGGCCAGCAGGCATTTTTATCTCTTGGCAGAGGCCGGCTACATCTGAGTAATGGCTGAGGGATCCCCTCTTCGACATTTCTTTAGATAGGAGACCAGTGAGCGCGAGTTGCCCAAAGCAAGTTATTTATTCAGGATCCACTCGATTGGCCACCGCTGAGACAACGATGAGTGGCAAGCTCACCAGCAAACAAAAGCCCCATTGCTCCCAAGACAGGGGTGCTGTGTCGAAGATAATGTTGAACAGGCTCCACTGGCTGAAGAGGATCTGCAGCAGGATGGCCGCCCCAATGCCGATGGCAATGGCTGCTGTATCCATGAGGCGCTCATGGCGCTCCAATTGGCTGGCACGTCCACGGCCCAACAGGGTAGGAATGGCCTGGCTGAGGCTGAGCAAGTAGAAGATGCGCCCGATCACCAACGCTTGGATGGCCATGGTGCGGGCCAGGTTAAGGTTGCCGGTGGTTTGTTCGATGTATTCAAAAACCCCGAAGATCAAGATCCAGTTGAACACGGACACCAGCAGGATGCGCTGCAGCAGCCTAGGAGAGAGCAAGTTGGCGTTCGGATCCCGCGGTGGGCGAGTCATCTCTCGGCCTGTGCTCGGCTCAAAGGCAAGAGGCACCGTCATGGTGATGGAGTTGATCATGTTTAGCCACAGCACTTGAATGGCCAGAATGGGGAGCTCGCGGTTGAGCAGCACGCTGAGGAGAATCGTCATCGATTCCCCCCCGTTCACCGGCAGGATGAAGGCAATGGCTTTGAGCAGGTTGTTGTAAACCGTGCGCCCCTCCTCAACGGCTGCCTCAATGGAGGCGAAGTTGTCATCGGTCAGGATCATGTCGGCAGCAGCTTTGGCCACTTCGGTGCCGCCTCGCCCCATGGCAATCCCCACATCTGCTTGCTTTAGGGCCGGAGCGTCGTTGACGCCATCGCCGGTCATGGCCACGATCTGCCCCCGCGCTTGCAGAGCTTCCACCAGGCGCAGCTTTTGCTCTGGCACCACCCGTGCGAAGACGGATCCCTCATTGGCGGCTGTAACAAACTTCTCGGGGCTGAGCCGCTCCAGATCTCGACCGCTGTAGGCTTGCACAGGTTTTCCACCCCCCAGGCCCATCTGCTCGGCAATGGCTTGAGCCGTGAGCACGTGGTCGCCGGTGATCATCTTCACCTGGATCCCAGCCGTTTGGCAGGAATGCACTGCCGCAATGGCCTCCGGCCGCGGCGGGTCGATCATTCCTTGCAATCCCAAGAAAACCAGATCCCCTTCCAGATCGGGGTGATCCACACGAGTCTGGCTGCTGGAGACAGGTTTCTGGGCAAAGGCCAGAACTCGCAGCCCTTGTCGTGCCAACGCCTCCACCTGCTGGCGAATCCGCTCCTCTTCCAGAGGCTGGATCTCCCCCTGGGATCCCATCTGGCTATGGCAGCGGGACAAGAGAGCCTCTACGGATCCCTTGACATAGAGGCAATGCTCTTCTGGCCCCAGCCGGTGCAGGGTGGCCATGTACTGAAACTCGGATTCAAAGGGGATGCTGTCCAGGCGAGGGCGGCGGCGCTGCAGTTCTTCCAGATCCAGACCCCCCTTCTGGGCTGCCACAAGCAGAGCCGCCTCGGTGGGATCCCCTACCACCTCCCACTGGCCGTTGTCTTTGAGTTTGAGACGGGTGTCGTTGCAGAGGCAACCGGCCAAGAGACAAGCCTGTAACACCGGCAGCCGATCCACTTCCACCGGAGCATCCCCCTCCTGGGCCAGGATTTGTCCCTGAGGACTGTAGCCACTGCCTGTGACTCGGTAGAGCTGGGATCCGGCGTAGATGGCCTGCACCGTCATCTGGTTTTCCGTGAGGGTGCCGGTTTTGTCAGAGCAAATTACCGTAGCGCTGCCCAGGGTCTCCACCGCCGGCAGCTTGCGGATAATGGCGTGGCGTTTTGCCATGCGGGAAACCCCAATCGCCAAGGTTACAGTGACTACCGTCGGCAAGCCTTCGGGGATAGCACTCACCGCCAGCGCCACTGCCGCCTCAAAGACACTGGCCGCCCCCTGTCCCTGAGCCAATCCCACCAAAAAGGTGAGCCCGGCCAAGCTGAGGATGATCCTGAGCAGCATGAGGCTGAATTCCTCGAACTTGCGTGTTAGGGGAGTTTGCAGGGATCCCCCCTTTTCGACCAACTCCGAGATACGGCCTGTTTGAGTCTGGTTGCCAATGGCCACCACCACCCCTGCTCCTTGGCCGAAGGTAACAAAGCTGCCGGCATAGGCCATGTTCTGGCGGTCGGCTAGGGGTGTGTCTTCCGCCAGGGATCCCAGCCGTTTTTCCACCGGCACCGACTCTCCGGTCAGGGCCGATTCATCCACCTGCAAGTTGCGCACGCTCAGCAAGCGCAGGTCGGCGGGCACCTTATCTCCCGAGCTCAAGAGCACCACATCCCCCGGCACCAGCTCCCGCGAGGGCACCCGCAGTTTTTGCCCCTCCCGGATGACAGTAACCTCCGTCACCACCGACTGGGCCAGGGCGGCGATCGCTTCCTCCGCTTTGGACTCTTGGATGTAGCCGATGAGAGCGTTGATCACCACCACCGCCCAGATCACGATGGCATTGCGCCAGGATCCCAAAAACGCCTTGACCGCCCCGGCAACCATCAAGATGTAGAGCAAGGATTGGTTGAACTGCTGCAGAAACTTCACCCAGGCCGGGGTAGCCGCCTTGGCCTTTAGCTCGTTGGGGCCATATTGCTTCTGCCGCTGGATCACCTCAGCTTGAGACAGACCCCGTTCCAGAAGCGCCGCCAGAGGCAGATCCACTGCAACGATTTGGCGGGCAACATCCTCTTCGGGCAGAGCGTGCCAGGGAGCTGCCGGCAATGAGTCAGGGGAGACGGATTTTGCCATCGCAGGTCTCTAGTTGAATCGCAACAGAACTTGAAAGCCAGCCGTGAATTCAACGGCAAATCCCTCGTACAGTCCACAGCCTAGCCGACGCCGCCTACCCCCCAGAAGTGCCGCTGTTCCCCCCAGCGTCAACAAAGCCTAGTACCCAGGAATGCTGGGGAAGGGAAACCACCTGTCCAGTTGTTCTGTCGGGGGTCGTAGACCTAGACAAGTGGCGTGGGGTAGGAATACCCAACCGCGAGGTAAAGACTCCATCCCGCTGACGCCAAGGGAAGCCCGCGCTCTGTCCGTAGGACGAGCGCCGGGAGGATGTCACGAATGCTAGGGTCTGTAACAGAGGGGAGCTTGCTCAAGATCGACAGGGATCCTCAGCCAGCCGAGCCAAAGCTTCCAAATCAGCACCCACCACGCGGTTGAGAATCCATTCGGGATGTTGCTGGGCACCCATGCGTCGATAGAACTCTATCGCCGGCTGATTCCAATCCAAAACCATCCACTCCAGCCGCCCATATCCTTTGGCCACCGCCTCCTGAGCCACCCGCGCCAAGAGCGCTTTGCCAATGCCTCTGCCGCGAAACTCCGGCAACACGAACAGATCCTCAAGGTAAATCCCTGGTCGGGTCAGGAACGTGGAAAAATTGCGGAAGTAGAGGGCAAATCCCACCGCTTGCCCCTCCACTTCTGCCAACAACGCCGAGGCCAAAGCCTCTGGGCCAAACAAATAGTGGCGCAACAGATCAGCGGATCCCGTTACCAGGTGGCTCAGCTTCTCGTACTCGGCCAAGGCGCAGATGAGGTCAAACAAAACGGGTACATCTAAGGCGGTGGCAGGACGGATTTCCATACTTTTGCCTGGCTTCACAACCAATTCCTTGAATTTCCTGAGATACCGGCACGAGAACAGACCACAGTTTATTCTTGTTGTGGACAGAACGCCCAGGCAGCATCTTTTGGACGCGCAGCGTGGTGGGGGCAGCGGCAGGGGCCCAGAGGACTCACCGCACAAGGCAGGTAGGGTGACCGAGAAAAGTAACGGCAGAAGGGATCCCAGACCGAGTCAGAAAAGAGAGTTGGCATGGCCCGGCGCTCGTCCCCGATTGAGAGGCGGCGGGATCCCCTCTTTTCCAGCAGAGGGATCAACTGAGCCCAGAACGTTAGCCCCAACCACAAGCCAACTCCCACTCAGCGCTTGCACAATTGCCCTCCCCCGTCGGCCAACAGCGTTGTCTTCCAACCAGAATCAGCCTCGGCCAGCCTGCTTGCCCAGGACTAGCGTGGCAGCCCGTTTTGGAGCTGTCCTTCCCTGCCGGCAAGAACCCGAGAAAAACCGATTAGAGTGAAATATGGACTGACCCGCTGAGCCTTCCGATTCCATGACCACCTCCACCCTTGATGCTGCTGCCATCCTTGAAGCGTTGCGCCCTGTTCAAGATCCGGAGCTGCGCCGCAGCCTGGTGGAACTGAACATGATCCGGGATATTCGCGTCGAGCCTGGGCGAGTGGCCTTTACCCTGGTGCTGACCACGCCGGCCTGCCCTTTGCGGGAATTCATTGTGGAGGAGTGCAAAGCTGCCATCCGCCAGCTGGCCCCCATCGAAGCGATTGATGTTACGGTAACGGCAGAAACCCCCCGTTCCCCTTCCCTGCCGAATCGCCAGCCCATCCCCGGTGTGCGCAACATCATCGCCATTTCCAGCGGCAAGGGGGGAGTGGGCAAAACTTCGGTGTCGGTAAATGTGGCCGTGGCGCTGGCCCAAAGTGGAGCCCGGGTGGGGCTGCTGGATGCCGATATTTACGGTCCCAATGTGCCGCTGATGCTGGGCCTGCAGGATCGGTCTCTGGTTGTGCAAAAACGGGAAGATGGCGGCGAAGACATCTTCCCCTTGGAAAATTACGGCGTCAAGATGGTGTCGATGGGCCTCTTGGTGGGACGGGATCAGCCGGTGATCTGGCGGGGGCCAATGTTAAACGGGGTGATCCGGCAATTTCTCTATCAGGTGCAGTGGGGAGAGTTGGACTACTTGATTGTAGATATGCCCCCCGGCACCGGCGATGCCCAATTGACCCTAGTGCAGGCAGTGCCGCTGGCAGGAGCTGTGATCGTCACCACGCCACAATCGGTGGCCCTGCTGGACAGTCGCAAGGGCTTGAACATGTTTCGGCAGTTGGGGGTGCCCATCCTGGGTATTGTGGAGAACATGAGCTACTTCATCCCGCCCGACCTGCCGGATCGCCAGTACGATATTTTCGGCTCGGAAGGGGGAGAGACCACGGCCCGCGAGCTTGGTGTCCCGCTGCTGGGGCGGATCCCGTTGGAGATTGCCCTGCGCCAAGGGGGAGATATGGGTACGCCTATTGTCATCGGCCAACCTGAGTCGGCTTCAGCCCGGGCCTTGAAGCAGATTGCCAAAACCTTGGCAGGCCGCGTTTCCATGTTGGCTTTGGGGGCAGGCTAGAAGCGCTCGGCTTCCACCAACGAGACCCCGAAGCTGCGTCCCCCCACCACAATCCCCTCTTGGGCCTTGCCGCGCACGGTTACAGTGCTGTTCATGGCCGGTAGGCCCTTGTCGGTGATGACCCAGAGGGAGCCGCTGTTGTCTTGGATCTCATACACGCCCTGGCCGAACACTCCTATCTGGTTGACCACGCGACCGCGGATATACACATTGGTGTAGCGGGAGGGATTTTGTTCGATCTGGGCGATGGGGGTTGTGCCGATGCCCAGACGCGCCAGTGGCCCACACCCGGCTAGGGCCAGGCTCAAACACAGCAAGAACACCAGGGATCCCTTGGGGAAAGGTAGGCCAAGTTGCTGTTTCATGGGTTGCTTCCACTGACGAGCACCTGCTCCCACCATAGCAAGCCGGCAGCCGATCCACGGCCAAGTCAGAACTTCTCGCCAATGCCGAAGTGCAGTTGGCCTTGGCCAGCGCCACCTTGCCCGATGGCGTAGTCGATGCGCAACGGCCCCAAGGGAGATTGGATGCGAATGCCGACCCCCAGCCCCAAACCACTGCCCGGCTTGTTGCGCACCAGGGCAGGATTGCCGGCCACGGCAGCTCCACTGCCCAGATCAGTGCCGTAGTCGGCGAAAACCACGGCTCCCACCGGGTCAAAAAGGGGGAAACGCAACTCGGCGGTTGCCGTAGCAAAGCTGCGACCGGAACCGATACCCCCCTCGAAAAAGCCCCGCACCGAGTTGCCGCCACCAATGGCAAAAGCATCGTAGGGAGCCAAGTCGCCGATGGTCGTGCCTGCTCGCACATCAAAGGCCAATACCTGCGGTCGCTCGCTGCGGGTTTCAAACAGGTTGACGGGAATGAACTGGCTGTAGCCGGCCTCGAGGCGGTTGGCATTCAAGCCATTTTGAAACAGACGTACCGACTGTTCTGTGGAGATGCGAAAGACCGATCCCTGGCTGGGGCTGTTGGGGTTGTCGCGGGCGTCGTTGATGAGGCCGAGGCGCAGGGTGGTGTAGCTGTCTTGGCCGCTCTCGCTGAAGGTAATCGGGTTGCCCAGCACATCGAAGCGCTGCTGCTCCCCGTTGCTGTTGCGAGCTTCTACAAATTGGATGCGGGTGCCCAAGCTGGCCCGCCAATTGCCCCCAATCGGGCGAGAGAAAGTCACCCCGCCACCAAGACGGTTGATGCGCACGGGATCCCCGTTGGGCAGGGTGAATCCCTCATTGAAGACAAAGCTAGAACTTTGCTGGTTGGAGATGTTGACGTTGTAGGAGGTGGGGATCTCCAGCGTGGCAATCCGCGGGTCGGTGAAGTTCAAATCGAAGAGGGTTTCGTTGGTGCCCACCTGCACGTTGAAGCTGGCACTTTGGTTGTTGCCGCCCAAGTTTTGTTCGGAGACGTTGAGGCCGGCGAAGACCCCTGTGGCGGAGCTGACGCCGATGGTGCCTCCCAAAGTGCCGGTGCGACGTTCTTCCACGTTCACCACCACCACCACCTTGTCGGGATCCTGGCCGGGGTTGAGCCCCACATTCACATCTTGAAACAGGTTGAGATTAAAAACCGCCTGCAGGTCTTCCTGGATTTGGTTGCGGTTAAACACATCCCCCGGCTTGGACTTCAGCTCGCGGGTGATGATGAAGTCGCGGGTTTTGGTGTTGCCCTGAACGCGAATGTCCTCGATCACCCCTTCGGCGATTTCCAGGGTGATGGTGCCGTCTTCAGAGGAGCGCACATCCGTCACTTTGGCCAGCACGTAACCCTTATCGGCGTACCACTGCTCGATCTCGGCCACAGCCAGTTGCAGCTCGCCGAAGTTGAGCACCCGCCCTTCCTGGTCGGCAAAGGCGGCCCGCAGCACTTCCGGATCCAGAACTTTCGCCCCTTCCGTGCGCACGGCTTTCAGGATTGGGTTGGGCTTGACCTCAAAGGTGACCCGCACCCCCAAAGGCGTATCGGAAGGCACTGCCCGCACATCGGCAAACAATCCGGTGGCAAACACGGCATTGATGTCTTCCCGCAACTGGGATCGGGTGGAAACCTCGCCGGCGCGGGTGCGGATGACGCTGTAAACCCGGTTGATCAGCTCCGGATCTTCAGTGCCCTCAACCACTACCTCCGCTACCAACACTTCTGGCTCGCTGGCAGTGGGGGGTGGGGTGGGGGAGGGCTGGGCGGGGGTGTCGCCACCGGTGCGCAGGTCGAGGGTGCCGGGCTGAGGAACCGATTGCGCCCAAGCCGGGGATCCCATCAGCAGAGCGCTACGGGACGCTTCAGCAAACGCAAAAGCGGTGCAGAGCACCATCCCGCGGGTGAGCGCTGAAGTTAGCCAAGGGCGAAGTTGCCTGGAACGATTCATGGGGATCCCTCGCACACCAAAAAGCAAGATTGCAGAGCCGGGCCAAGCTTGCGTTAAAACCCTCTGCCGCCCGGCAGCGGACAATTGCCCTGGATTATATCAATCCCCATCCACCCAGATCCGAGCGTGGCCGCGAACCGGATTGCGGACTTGGGCAGTCTGGAGTGCAAAAAGCAGCCTCCCCCGCTCAAGGCAGGCGCAGGGATCCCCTACAGCGCTGGCCGCAAGACCTCGGCTCGACTTCCTCGGCAGCTAGGTTGACTTGGGAGTTGAGGATGACGACGGTGATGGGAGCAGGAGTGGGAGGCAAAGAGCGGCTGCTCCTCCAGCCCCAACTGTCGGCGTACTGTTGTGGGGGAACGTTGGGCAGGATCAGGACGGTGTTTTGCAGGACGTTGCTTTGCAGGGTGGTGGCGTTGCCGTTCAGGATCGCCATCTGCTGGGTGTGGGAAGTCTGAGCCAGGACGGCTGGAGCAAACCCGAAGCCGAGCAGAGCTGCCACTCCGGGGAGGAGGAGTTGGGTGGACAACATCGAGGATTCTCCACAAGACGCCAGGATGCCGACACTTTAGCCTGCTTTGCCCTCCGCTGAGTTGCCGCAAAAAAAGCTACGTGATGGGGAGGGATCCCTGCTGGGGACGTACAGCCGCGCGGCCCAAACCCACAAAAAGGCCTGCAGAGAGTACTCTGTGCAGGCCCGTCTTACTTATGTCTTACTTAATCTTGCTTATCTTGATCGTCTCAATTGAGCTCGGAAGGAGAAACCGGCCCCCGCTCAGGAGCCGCAGGGGAAAATCAGCTCTCCGGCTCAAACACCTTCAGATCGACCACCTTCCCCCCTTGGAAAGTCCAGTGGGCAAAGGTTCCGGCAACTTCCCCATTCTCATCGAAGTTGATGGATCCAGAGGCGCCGGTGTAGAAGATGTCTTCCCCTTTGCCGATCAGCTCCACAGCCTTGGCCCACTCTCCGGGCAGGATCTCGGTGCCGGGGGGATTGGCCACTTCCCGCAAAGCATCCCGAACAGCAGTGCCATCGGTGCTGCCGGCTTTCTGAATGGCCAGAGCCAGGACAAAAGCGGCATCGTAGGCGGTGTCGATGTAGGGGGTGGGGGGCAGCTCCCCGTAGGCGGCTTTGTAGGCTTCGGCAAAGATTTGGTAAGCCTTGCTATCGGTGAGGGCCTGGGGCGAAACGCCGATGGATCCCTCTAGCTTTTCGGCTCCCACCTGGGCTGCCACATCGGGAGAGCGCATGCCATCGGTGAAGACAAAGCGGTCAAACAGTCCTTCTTCCAAAGCTTGCCGCAAAATGACCACACCGTTTTCGGGGTAGCCGATCAGCACCAACGCCTGGGGATCCCCTTCCTTCAGTTGGGTCAGCTCACTGCGGTAGGAAGCCTTGCCGGGCTCGTAGGGAACCGACTTGGTGATGGTGCCGCCCCGCTTTTCAAAAGCCGTCTTAAAGCTGTCGGCCAGGCCCTGGCCATAGTCGTTATTGATGTAGATGATGGCCAGGCGCTCCAGCTTCTCTTCACGGGTGATCTGGGCCAGGGCTACCCCTTGATAGGCGTCGGAAGGAACCGTGCGAAATAGAAAATCGTTGTCCTCCAGGGTGGTGATGGTGGGGGCGGTGGAAGCGGGGGAAATTTGCGGGATCCGATTGGGAACAGAAACCGTCGTGGCCACCGGAATGGTGATGCCGCTGCCCAAGGCGCCGATAATGCCGGCCACCTTCTCCACGGTGACCAACCGTTGAGCTGCGTCGATAGCCGGCTGGGCCGACGTCTGGTCATCCGCTTCGACCACTTGGGCAGGGGATCCCAAAATGCCACCGGCGGCGTTGATTTGGTCAATCGCCAGCTTGATCCCTTTGAGGCAGTTTTCCCCGAAGGCCTGCAGATCCCCGGTGAGAGACATTAAAGCCCCAATTTTGACCGGCCCTTGAGTTGCCTGCTGAGCCGTGCTGGGCAGCAGAGTGGTGGCAAGAGCAGCAGCCGTCAGGGCAGCCGCCGCCGCAAAGGCCCGTCGGGTGAGTTTGTTCATGGGAGACATAACCAACAACCTCCTATGAGGGAAGAGAAAGTAGAACTCAGATCCCAAAAGTCAAGCAAGTGTTGAACCGTAGCAGTCAGACGTTGGCTCACCTCAAAGCGTTCCCCACTCCCTCAAGAAAAGATGGCTCCGGGAAACAGGCGGGCCAGACTCAGGATCTCGCCCGTTCCTTGGCTGCTGTAGGGCTGGCTGCGGCCTCCAAAGGCAGTTGCCCCTGTAGGAATCCAGGAAGGATAATGGGCAAACTCGGCCATTGGGCTCATTATATTTTGAGAAATACTGAACTCATCGGTCGGCGGGGTTTTCCCAAGGCAGCGGCGTGATTGTTATCGACGACATCTCCAAGCGGTTTGGCGGCATTAGCGCGGTGGATCACTGTTCCTTCCGCATCGAAACCGGTCGGATTACGGGCTTGATCGGCCCGAATGGGGCAGGGAAGACCACGCTCTTTAACATCATCGCCGGGTTTATTCGGCCCAGCAGCGGGCGCATCTGGCTAGATGGGGAAGACATCACCGGCCTGCCCCCTCACCATCTGTTCCGTCGAGGGCTGGTGCGCACCTTTCAGATCCCGCGGGAGTTTGGCCGCATGACCGTCTTGGAGAACTTGATGGTGGTTCCCCCCAACCAGATAGGGGAAAACCTGTTCGCCACTTGGTTCGGTTGGCGGCGGGTGCAACGACAAGAACGCAACCTGCAAGCTCGGGCCGAAGAGGTTCTGGAACGGCTGAACCTGATCCATCTGCGGGATCAACTGGCCGTCACCCTTTCCGGGGGGCAAAAAAAACTCTTGGAACTGGGACGTACCTTGATGACCGATGCACGGGTGATCCTGCTGGACGAGCCGGGGGCTGGCGTCAACCGCACTCTGCTGGCGGATTTGATGCGTTTTATCGAGTATCTCAACCGCGAGCGCGGCTGCACCTTCTGCATCATCGAGCATGACCTGGATCTGGTGACCCGTCTCTGCGACCATGTGGTGGTCATGGCTGCCGGCAAGGTTCTCACCCAGGGATCCATGGAGGAGATCAAACAAAACCCAGCCGTGCGGGAGGCCTATTTGGGATCTGTGGCACTGGCCGACTCCCTAAACCCACCCCAGCCCTCCCCTCTGCCTTCGGAGGGATCCCTCTCATGACCCCTTTGCTGGACATCCAGGATCTCTACAGCGGCTACCGGGGGGTGGACATCCTCAAGGGGATCCACCTGAAGGTGAACCCCGGGCAAATTGTGGTGATCATCGGCCCCAATGGAGCCGGCAAATCGACAGTGCTGAAATCCTTATTTGGCTTGGCCACCATCCGCTCAGGCCGAGTGCTGTTTCAGGGATCCGACATCACCCACCTGCCCACTGAGCAACTGGTGCGACGGGGAATCGGCTTTGTGCCCCAGACCAACAATGTCTTCCCTTCCCTCACCGTGCAAGAGAACCTGGAGATGGGGGCCTTCATCCGACGCGACAACCCTGCCGCCCAACTGGAGCGGGTTTATGAGCTGTTTCCGCCCCTGAAAGAGAAACGACGCCAAGCGGCGGGATCCCTATCGGGTGGACAACGGCAGATGCTGGCCATAGGGCGAGCGTTGATGGTGGAGCCGCAGTTGCTGTTGCTGGATGAGCCGACCGCTGGCCTGTCGCCGCTGTATATAGAACAGACCTTCGCCCTCCTGCAAGAGATCAACCGTCTCGGCATCAGCATCCTCATGGTGGAGCAGAATGCCAAGCAGGCCCTGAAGATGGCGGACTGGGGCTATGTTTTGTCCACCGGAGAGAACCGCTTTGAGGATACCGGCCCCAACTTGTTGAACAATCCTGAGGTGCTGGAGCTGTTCTTGGGTGGTTGAGGCCCTCACTCCCCTCCCCTTTCCCAGAAGGAGAGTCAAGCGGGACTGGCCATTTGCTGCTTGCGCAGTTGAGCTGCTTGGTTGAGAAGAGCCTCCACAAACGTCATCGCTTCTTGGGCAGAGTGACCGGCAGTGAGTTGGGCCAGTTCTTCGCGGCGTTCCCGTTCTCCCAAAAGCTCCACCCGCACAGAAGTTCGTTTTTGGTGCACCACCTTGTGAACCCGCAGGTGGTGATCCGCCAAGGCAGCGATCAGGGGTTGGTGGGTGACGCAGAGGATCTGGTGATCTCGGGCAATGCTGTGCAGCTTGGTGGCGATGGCTTGTGCCACTTTGCCGGACACGCCGGTATCGACTTCGTCGAAAACCATGGTGGCCACCGGATCGATGCGGCTGAATACGGCTTTCAAGGCCAGCAGAAAACGGCTCATCTCGCCGCCCGAGGCAATGCTGGCCAAAGGTTGAAGAGGCTCACCCGGGTTGGGGCTAATCCAAAAACTCACCTGATCCACCCCCTCTGCTGTCGGGGGGCCGGGTTGGATCTGCACCCGGAATTGCACTGCGCTCATCCCCAGCGGGCTGAGCTCTTCTATGAGGGCCTTTTCCAGTTGACAGGCCGCTTGTTGCCGCAGTTGAGAGAGCACCTGGCAATGGCGCTCCAGGTCTTGGGCAGCTTTGTCCAGCCGCACCTGCAATTCCTCTAGGTCGGTGTTGTCTCCTCGCAGTTGGGCCAACTGCGCCTGCACCCGCTCCGCATGGGCCATCACCTCGGCCAAGGTCGGGCCGTATTTGCGGCAGGCTTGTCTCAGTTGTGCCAAGCGCCGTTCAATTTTGTTCAGCCGACTGGGATCTGCCTCCAGCGTCTCGCCGTAGCGAATTAGCTCTCGCCCCACCTCCTCCACCTGAATGAGGGCGCTGCTGACCATTTCCGCCAGAGGGGCTAGGTCGGGATCCCGCTGGGTCATGGTCTGGAGCAACCGTTCTACCTGGCCCAACAGATCGGCGATGGCCGGTGAGCCGCTGTCGTTTTGATAGAGCAATTGGTGAGCTGCGTAGCTTTGCTGTTGCAGTTCCACGCGGTGGGCCAGGCGCTCCCGTTCCCGCTCCAGCTTGGCCATTTCGTCGGGATCCTCCAGGCGCAGGGCGGCCAGCTCTTGCGCTTGAAACTCCAGTAGGTCTAGCCGTTGCAGGCGCAGTTGTTGGCTTTGCTGGCGGGATTCCACCTCTGTTTTCAGATGGTTCCAGGTTTGGTAAAGGGCAGCCACCTCCGCCCGTGTTCGCAACAACTCTTCGCCGCCAAAGTCGTCCAGCCAACGGCGCTGGGTTTGGGGAGATTGAATTTGAACGGTTTGCCCCTGGGCAGTGATCTCTACCAATTTGGCCCGCAGGTTGAGCATCTGGGCTTTGTTCACCAGCACCCCATTCACCCGCAGGCGGCTGGTGAGCTTGCCGTTGCGCAACACCAGCTCGCGACTACAAACCAGGCCCTCCTCTAGGGGGTCGATGTGCTCTTGTTCTAGCCAGGCTTGCAGTTCAGGATTAGGACTGAAGATCGCTTCCACCAGACCTCGTTCGCTGCCAGTTCGCAGAGCCCGAGCTGTACCTCCTAGAGCTGCATCCAGCGCATCGAGGATGATGGATTTGCCGGCCCCGGTTTCTCCGGTGAGCACGTTCAGCCCCGCTCGAAAAGGGATCTCCAATTGCTCGATCAGGGCAAAGTTCTCGATCCGCAGCAGGCGCAACATAGGGATCCCGTGGGCTCAGCGTGCCGTTGGCAGTTTTCAGGATAGGGCTTGCGGGGTCGCTCTGTCCCACGTTAGCGTACCCACCATCCCTCGGCGGACGGGTACAGCGGCCAGCGGGGAGTCTGTTATTGCA
Source organism: Thermostichus sp. OS-CIW-31 (assembly GCF_054060305.1). Lineage (NCBI taxonomy): Bacteria > Bacillati > Cyanobacteriota > Cyanophyceae > Thermostichales > Thermostichaceae > Thermostichus > Thermostichus sp. OS-CIW-31. The sequence continues at coordinate 151,417 of NZ_JBSSDA010000003.1, forward strand.
GGGGTGGGGAGCACCACCCGTTCTGGTTTGGGGATCCCCTCGGGGAAATTGGCAGCCCGGCTCAGCCGGCCAGGGGGTAGCGCTCCATCAGGTAGCAGAGGCAGTCTTGGCGGATGATGCGGCTGTTGAGGGTGAGCATGCCCGGCATGATGGGCACGCTGGTGCGAATTTCTCCGTTGCAGGCATAGAAAAAGCGATCCGCCACATTTTGGCCCTGCTCGTCTTGCACCTCCAGGTGGAAGCCGTTGTTCGTCCAGCCAATGGGGGTGTGGGGGGGAAGCTCCCGAAAATTGAGGAGATCCAAATCCGGCGGGAAGCGGATGTGGGAGGGGGATCCCTCTTGGTTGCCATCCTCTTCCCCAAAGCTGAAGCTCACCTGATCCGGGATTTTGACAATGGCGACGCTGTGGAACAGGTCGATATCTTGGCGGAAGACAGGGCGCTGCGGGATCGCCGACAGGTGAAGGCAGGCTTCCAAGAATTCGTAGGCATGCTGGGTGCCGTGGGGTTGATCCGGCTTGCCGCATTCCAGGGTCACCGCCGGGCAGAAGCGCCCGAAGGCCATGCTCTGTACCCCTTCTGGCTTGGTGAAATAGAGGACGGTGCGCCCAAACAAGGTGGCCAGGTGCAGGGTAGGGGCATCCAGGTGATTGACACAAGCGTAGTGGGGGTTGGTGCCCGTGTTGTTGTGGATATCGACGCTGGCAAAAACGCCCCGCCGCTGCATTTGCTGCAGGACGGCCTGGGCCATGGCGTGCTCGGGGGTGGAGCCGGGGCCCCAAATGCGGTTGTAGTCCGGTTGGCCATCTAGCCGCCGTTGCCGGTGGCGGGCAGCCTGCACGTTGCCAATGAAAAGGGAAAGAGAACGGGGCAATTCCCGCTGGGCGTAGTGGCGGAGAAGCTGTCGCACCGCCTGCCAGCCGGTGGTTTCGTTGCCGTGCAGCAGGACGGACACAAACAGGGCGGGATCCCGTCGTCCCGGCAGATGGATGAGGGTTGGCCCACCCAATCGGTCGTAAAGCTGATGGGCCTCTAGATCCAGCAGTTGATCCGGTAGATGATCGAGAACGGTGAGCATACTGTTTGGGCTAAGAGGCTCGACTCAAACTTCTGGCTTCTGGCCTCTCTCCCTGGGGTAGGAGGGAGCAGAAGTCCAGCGAAGTCCTTGGTCGCGAATGAACCGTTTCGCTGCGGTAGCTCGGGTCGCAACAAGGCCATCTGAGAGAGAGTTTGCCCACTCGAGATGCGGGCCAGGGATCCGTCCTGCCGCCGCGGTGGCCCACCGCTGGTACAACCGGCTGTGGAGAGAGCCCTAGCTGAGATCCCAGGTGTGTACCGGTTGGCCTTGCCGCTGCCGTTCCCAGTAGGCACAGGTCAATTGTTGCATATCTTTACCATGCCGAGCCACATAGCGGCGCTGCCAGGTGGCCCCATTCTGCCCCGACTCCACCCGGGCGCGGAGAATGCCCAGGTACTCCTGAATATCGGAGGGGGCCAGATCCAGTTGAACCAAACCCGCCTCTGCTTGGGGGATCAGCTCTTCCAGCAGCAATTGGCGCAGGGATCCCTGCCAACCCTTGAGCCAAGTGATGGGGGCCTCCAGACCCCAGCGGGCCGCCGTGTAGAAATTGGCGCGGCACTGGGCAAAGCTTAGCTCCTGCTCGGGGGAAACGGGCTGGGATCCCAAGGCTTGCACCAGACCAAAGTAGAAGGCCGCATTGGCGATCATATCGGGTAGGGTTGGGCCTGCCGCTGCCACCCGCTGTTCGATGCGCAAGTGGGGAACCGGATCCAAGCCGATGAGGGGTCGGTTCCAGCGCCAGATGGTGCCGTTGTGGAGGCGCAGATGGGCCAGCTCCCAGGGAGAGGCGGCCAACGTTTGCGGCAGCACCACCGGGTAGCGATGCAGGTTTTCCCAGAACAGCTCCATCAGGGATCCCTGTACATAGCCTTGCCCGAAGGTGACGCGGGGGCAGTGGGTGGGGGAGGGCGGGGGTGGCCCATCCAAAGCTTGCTCAAACAAAGGGATGCGGGTTTCTGCCCACAGATCGTGCCCGAACAGGTAGGGGGAATTGGCCGCCAGCGCCACCAAGGGGGCTGACACGAGCAGGGAAGCGTTGAAGTAACGGGCCGCCTGTTGGGGGGATACCTGCAGATGGATTTGAAAGGAGGTGGTCGCCGCCTCCAGCATGATGTCCGGGTGGGTAACCCGCAACCGCCCAGCCGGTCCTTCGATATCTAGCCCCAGGGAAGGGATCGCTTGGGATTGCTCGCGCCGGTGCAAGTTCAGGATTTGCTCATTGAGGGCCAGGTAACGCTTGCGGGGGGAGATCATCTCCAAGGTCAATTGCCGTTGCTGCACCGTAGGCAAAATGCCGATCATCATCAGCCCCACCTGCAAGTGTTCGGCCACCTGGCAGCAGCGATCCCACGTTTGGCCCAGCTCTTGCTGAAACTGCCGCAGAGCCAAGCCGGTCAAAACTTGGGGCCGGCTGTTGATCTCCACGTTAAACTGGGCCAGTTCCGGCACCACCAGTGGATCGTTCACCGCTTCCAGGTAGGCTGAGTTGATCGGGGCCGGATCCCCCTGAGGGGTCACCAGCCATGCCTCCAGCTCAAACCCGCCCACCGGGGATCCCTGGGCAAAGGGCTGACAAGCCGGATCCAGCCCCGGCGCACCGGCCAACCAGCGCTCGAGCAACTTCGTCTCTTGCTGGAGCCGAGCTGCAAACTGAGCAAAGTCTGCAGTACCAAAACGGAGGCAGGTGATCTCCTGGCCCATGGGAACAACTCCGCAGCTTTTGGGAATGAGGTTAATCGCTGTTGCCGGGATCTCGACACCCCTAGCTTTACTTAGCCCGCCGTGATGGATACATCTTCAATGCGCAGAGCAGGAAAAGCCGTGCTGCCGTTGAAAACGGTCACCTCTTGTGAGATGGCGGAGATATTGCGCAAACAATCGTAGAGATTGCCGGCAATGGTGGTCTCCAGGATGGGGCGTTTCTCGCCGCCTTTGACCAAGAAGCCCCCTTTCACCACCCCAGAAAAGTCACCGGTAATGGGGTTGCTGCTGCCGGAGAGGCGGGTGACGATAACTCCCCGATCCATCGCGTAGAGCTCGGACAGGGGGGTTGTCCCTGGGGCCACCCTCAGGCAAGCCGGCCCTACTCCCGGCAGGCTGCCTGCTCCCCCTGTGGCATGGCCGTTGGAGGGAACGCCAGCAGCGCGGGACTCGTAGCTGTTGTACATGAAGTTGCAGAGGATCCCTTCGTGAACTAAGGGGGTGATTTGGCGCGGGATCCCTTCGCGGTCGAAGGGCTCAATGGGGTAGCCGGGCAGGCCCAGGCCTTCAGAAACCACGGTGAGCAACGGGCTGGCGATCCGGGATCCCATTTTTTGCGCCAAGGGGCTTTTGCCTTTGCGCACCGCATCCGCCCCCAGCACAAAGAGGAGATCCCCTAGAAACTCCTCCACCACATCTGGCGGCAGGACAATGGGGCCGCGGAAGCTCTCCCCCTCGCCAGCCCCCAGCGCGCCCACGCATTTCTGGACAAAGCGATCAAAAGCCCGCTCCAGCGCCGGCACCAGATCGGCCCGCTTCTGCACACTGTCGCCGTCGTAGGCAAAGCTGCCCACCTCGTCCCCGTCGATGGCCATGCCAAACAGGGATCCCCCCGCTTCCACGCTGTGATGGTTGGCGCGGATGCCGGTGGAAGAGGCGATGGCCAGGGTCTCTTCCTCCACGCTGAGGGAGCCGCTGTCGATGGTGATGCGAGGGTCTTTGGAGCGCACCCACTCCAGCAATTGGGATCCCAACTGGGTCAGCTCGGCGGCATCCAGTTCCAGCAGGCCTGGGTCGAGGGCAAAGGGCACCTGGGGCAAAGGTTGGGGCTCCGGCAGCCCGTTGAGGGGATCCGCCGGCGAAGCCTTGGCCATGGTCACAGCCTCAGCCGCCGTCTCAGCTAACTCTTCCGGGCGGTTGGAGGTGGCAAAGCCCAGCCTGCCGCCACAGAAAACCCGAACGCCGAACAGGGTCTCGCTGCTGCTGCGGGCCAGGTTCAGGTCGTTTTTTTCAAACGTGACTTCCGTTTCCCGGCCTGAGTTGGCAAACACTTCTGCCTGGTCGGCTCCAGCAGCCAATGCCTTGTGTACACCCTGTTCACAAAGATCCAGCAGGTTTTCCGGGGAAATGATGGAGCTGGGCATAGAAAGCGGGATAGCAAGAGGACAGTCCTATTATCGGCTATGGCTCAGGGATGCCTTTCCCAGCCCCCTGCGGCCCATGGGATCCCAGCACCCACCCCTTCGTCCAACAACGTCACTCTGGTGCGCACCTTCCGGCCCGCTCCCCCTGGGCAACAATCAGCAGAGAGCTACCCACAGGGATTCCACCCTGCAGCAGCAAACAAAGGGGCTGAGATCAAAAGGGATCCCTCGTGGCGCTTTGACCCCACTTGCCGCTTGTCCTTAGCGGCCTGCCGGGTGCAGGAACCCTAGAATGGAAGTTAAGCCTACTTGCCGTGAGTGCCCATGAGCCTTTTGCCCACTTCCACTGCCCCGCTCGCCGTTGCCCCGACAACAGCCGAGGACACCGTCCCGCCGAGGCGACTGGATTTTGAAGTGGTGATTGCCGGAGCTGGGATGGTGGGATCCACCTTGGCAGCCGCTTTGGGTCAGGCCGGAATCCGTGTTGGGCTGATCGAGGGGCGGGATCTCTCGCAGGGGGTGGGGGCGGATGGCCGAGCCAGCGCTTTGGCTCTGGGGACAGCTCGTATTCTGCAGCGGATTGGGGTATGGCCCCTCATGGAAGCCTGGGGAGTTTCTCCCATTCACCGCATTCAGGTCTCTGATGGGGAAAGCCCCTGGATGGCTCAGTTGTGCCGCGAAACGCTCCAAGCGCCGGCCCTGGGCTACGTCGTGGAAAATCAAATCACCCAAAAAGCTCTGTTGCAGCGCATTCGCGAGTGCCCTTCGGTAACCCTTTTCAGCCCCGCCCAGGTGCAAAGTTTCTCACCTGCAGCAGATCACCTGCGGGTAGAGCTGCTGGCTCAGGAGGGATCCCGGCAAACCCTGCGGGCTGCTCTGCTGGTGGTTGCAGATGGGGCCCGTTCGCGGCTGCGGGAACAGGCTGGGATCCCGTTATCCCGCTGGGGCTATGGGCAGGTGTGCATCGTTTCCACCCTCACCCATGAGCATCCTCACCAGCAGGTGGCCTACGAGCGCTTTCAGGTCAGCGGTCCCTTCGCCATTTTGCCCACCCCCGATCCCCATCGCAGTTGCGTCGTCTGGACAGTTCGCCAAGCGGATCGAGATCGGCTGATGGGCTTATCTGAGGCTGAGTTTCTGCAGGCCATCCGGCCTTGGTTTGGATCCCAGTTGGGAGCCTTGCTGGCCGCCTCTCCCAGAGCTTGTTATCAGCCGCAGCGGGCCCATGCCCAAACCTATATCGGATCCCGGCTGGCTTTGGTGGGGGATGCTGCCCATACCACCCATCCGCTGGGGGGGCAGGGAGCGAATCTGGGCATGCGGGATGTGGCGGCCTTGGCTGCCCTGTTGATCGAAGCCAAAATGGCGGGCCGGGATCCCGGCGATCCGGCTTTGCTACAAGCCTACGAGCGCTGTCGCCGCCCAGAAAACGCGCTGGTTCTTTTTGCAACCGATGCTGCCAATCGCCTCTTTTCCAACCGAAGCTGGCCGTTGCTGGTCTTGCGTCGCCTGGGCCTGTGGGGACTGGAGGTTTTGCCGCTGCTCAAGCCTGCCTTGATGCGCCAAGCGATGGGGATCCGCCCCCACCAACCCCAACTCCAACAGCTCCCTTTCCCTGCACCCCCGGAACCTCTGGCTACGCCTGTCTAGATCCGGCCAAACTGTTGAGAGCTGGGCCCAGATCCTCGCCCGCCGCCTTTGTCCCCAGCAGACCAAGCGCTCCACAGGGATCAAGGCTGCTCCAGGGGTAAGTCTGAAAACAGCAACGGGGCAATATTGGCCGCCTGGTTGATGGGGATCTCGTCGTTGACGGCATACTGATAAAACTGATCCAAGCGCCGACACAAACCTTCTGGGGTCAAAGCCTGCACATTGGAGCTGATGATATAGCTTTGGGAAGGAGAGGCGCGAAACGCTTGAAAGGCTTTGCGACAAAAGTCCTGCTTGGCCTCCGGGTCTGCTTGTCGCCACTCTGGCCCCGTAAGTTTGCCGGACAAAGTGGGGCCGGTTGCCGCTCCCAAGGGCAGGCCTGTTCCCAAGATTAGGCCAGCCAGGATCAGAAACAGAAGGCCCCCCTTCAAGACTGCCTGCCAGAAAGAGAACTGAAGCCGTTGCCGGTGCTGCTCCATGGTTGGATAGGCTGGAGTGGAAAGGGATCCCCTCGATCATACCGATCACACATACCGATCACAGGCGGATCTGAGGGAAACTCAGGATCTCGGCTGGCTTTGCCGCTCCCCTCGATCCCCGCTGCCGTCCTCAGGAATGGCCGGAAAGCTGGGTCCCTTTCATCCCTTACCCGCTCGCACCCTCCGTCCCGTGGCTCGCAACAAACCCCGTCGGAAACAGCCTTTCCCGCACCTCCTCGGCTCCAAATGGACTTCCGTTCAGCCTGTTCTGGGTTGGCGACATTTTCAGGTCACCGCTCGCCAACAAGGGGAAGGAGGGCTGGTGTTTGCCGAGCTCAGAGCCGTCTGCGATCCCCAGGTGCGCCTCTGGGTCAACGCGGCCACCCTGAAGAACCGGGATCTTTGGCAGCCGGGCTGGACGCCTCTCGAAGACGGGATCCCCTGTGGGCGGCAGGATCCCCTTCTGGACAGGGCTGGGGGATAGTTTCTCTCAAGCTGGGGCTCAGGGATCGATTAGGATCATCTCTCTAGTGTGGTGTTTTAATTCGGAAGCTTGAGGAGAAGAAAGCGGGATGGCCAGATGTGACGTTTGCGGAAAAGATCTTAGCTACAGCGATTATCAGTGGGCCAAGCGCTGCGCCAATCCCTACGGGAAGTCTCACCTCATCTGCTTCGACTGCTACAGTGGTTCGTCTTGTCCCATCTGCTATTCCCCTCTGGAGCCGGCAGAATAGAAGGAGGCGTTCTCAAAAGCTGCTTGTCGGTTACTCGACTCCCATCCCCCTAGCTCCTCGGAGGGGGCGATGGTCGACAAGGGTCTCGATGGTTTTCCCAAGGGAGCCGGAAAAGTGCGCATTGGCCAGGGCTACGACATCCACCGCCTCGTCGAGGGGCGCCCCCTGATCCTGGGCGGGATCCGGATCCCTTACGAAAAGGGGCTATTGGGCCATAGCGACGCCGATGTCCTCACCCACGCCATCATGGATGCTCTCCTGGGGGCTGCCGCTCTGCGGGATATTGGCTACTACTTCCCCCCTGAAGAAGAGCGTTGGAAAGGGGCAGATAGCATCCTTTTACTACAGCAAGTGGTGCAGCTGGTGGGCCAAGAGGGCTGGTGCGTTGCCAATGTAGACAGTGTGGTGGTGGCGGAGCAGCCCAAGCTCAAACCTCACATCCCCGCCATGCAGGCCCGCCTGGCAGAGGCGATGCAGATCTCCCCCAAGCAAGTGGGGGTCAAGGCTACTACTAACGAAAAACTGGGCCCCATAGGTCAGGGAGAGGCCATTGCTGCCTTCGCAGTAGCCCTGTTGCTGGAACAGAGAGGACAAGCTTCCTCTGACCTTCCCATCAGAATCTGAAAAGAACCTGGTCACCCCACTGCCTGAGCTGCCAAACTGGCAAGCAATCGCTCCCTCAAAAACGCAGAATCTGCCCAAGTCGCAGTCAAACCACCCATTACCTGGATCCCCAACTTTCCCCCTGGGAAAGGGGCCGGGAGGGGGGCTACTCCTCTAGGAGAAGGGCTGGGGGTGAGGGCCTCAGCAGCGCGGAGCGCTTGGGCCACAGGGCGCGGGATGCGGGCGAGCCGTCCCAAACTTGCTTGGAACAACGACTTGGCAAAGGAAATGGTGGGCCAAAACAGCACCTCAACAGACCAGCTCAAGAGAAGCCTTTTTGTCCCTCTACTCTTGGGGATCCTTCTGCTCTGGCTCAGCGCTTGTGCCACGCCCACCCGCCCCCCCCATCTGGTTGCCACGGTGACTTCAGATCCCAAAACCTTCAACACCTATTTGGCCGCCGAAAGCTCCAGCCGCGACGCCATCGCCTACCTGGAGGCGGGCTTGGTCACCTTGGATGAGGATACCCTCTTGCCCAAACCGGAGCTGGCGGAAGGCTGGGAAGTGTCTGAGGACGGCTTGCGGTATGTCTTTACCTTGCGGGAGGGGCTGCGCTGGTCGGATGGAGAGCCTCTGACAGCAGCAGATGTGGACTTTACCTTTAACCGCATCATCTTCAACGAGCGGATCCCGACTTCTGCGCGGGATGTGAAGCGAATTGGAGAAGCCGGAGCATTGCCTCAGGTGCGGGCGCTGGACGAGCGGCGGATTGAGTTCGTTTTGCCGGAGCCCTTCGCTCCCTTTCTGCTGCAGGCGGGATCCCCTATTTTGCCCAAGCACATCCTCGAGCCCACCGTCGAGCAGGTGGACAGCCAGGGCAACCCCCTTTTCTTGCAAACCTGGGGTATCGACACGCCGGTGCAGGAGTTGGTGGGGGCCGGCCCCTATATCTTGCAGGAATACACCCCCGGCCAGCGGCTGGTGTACCGGCCCAATCCCTACTACTGGAAGGGGGAAGGGATCCCGCGCATTGAACGGGTAATCCTGCGCATTGTGGACTCAGAGGACACCGCGCTGCTGCAGTTTCGCTCCGGCGAGACCGACGTGTTTTCGGTGCGGGGGAGAGATTTTCAGCTCTTGAAGCGGGAAGAAGAACGGGATCAGTTCACCATCTACAATCTCGGCCAGACATTGAACAACTATTTCTTTGCCTTCAACCTCAGCCGCGCCCGTAACCCCCAGACCGGGCGGCCTTTTGTGGATCCCGTCAAAAGCCGCTGGTTTAACGATTTGAACTTCCGCCAGGCGGTGGCCCACGCCATGAACCGGCAGTTTTACGTCGATAGCGTCCTGCAAGGGTTGGGCCAGATCCAGCACTCGGTCTTCTCCCCCGCCAGCCCTTTCTACCTCAGCCCTGAAGAGGGCTTGCCCACCTACGACTACAACCCTGAAAAAGCGCGGCAACTGCTCCTCGATGCCGGATACACCTACGATGCTGAGGGCCACCTGCGGGATTCCGAGGGCAACCGTGTCCGTTTCACCTTGCTCACCAACGCCGGCAACAATCAGCGGGAGGCCACCGGCGCGTTGATCAAAGCTGATCTGGAGCGGATCGGCATCACCGTTGATTTTACCCCCATCGCCTTCAACACCCTGGTGCAGCGCACCGATAGCCGCGACTGGGAAACCCTGCTGCTGGGCTTTGGTGGCGGCGGCACCGAGCCCAACAACGGCTCCAACATCTGGCGCAGCGACGGCCGTTTGCACCTCTTTAATCTGGGAGATTTGCCCGGCAACCCGGCAGAAGGGGTTGAGGTCAGCGATTGGGAACGGGAGATCGACCGCATCTTTATCGAAGGGGTGCGGGAGCTAGACTTTGAAAAGCGCAAGGCCCTCTACGACCGGTTTCAAATCATCATCCAGGAACAGCTGCCCCAAATTGGCACTTTCAACCCCCTGGTTCTCTCAGCCCTGCGCAACCGCATTCAAGGGGTGGATCCCCGACCCATTCTGGGGCCATTGTGGAATTTGGATCAGCTCTACATTCAAGAGTAGAACTTCTGATGACGTGTCTGATGATGCATCTGATGATGTGAGATAGGGAGAGGCTGTCTGAACTGTTGAGTTGTGTCCCTATCGCCACATTTGGCAGGTGAAACTTAGTTGTAGGTTGGGTTGCGGATGTCCTGAATTTTGCAACTATTTCACCGTCAACTCCACGTCCCCCGCACTCCTGAGAATGTTGATCCCCACTCCCCCCGCTTGTAAATAGAGGCCGATGTCCAGGGATCCCTGGCCCACCTGCACATTCTCAAGAATGACATGGGGCAGCCACAGGGGCAGAGTGGGCTTGGTTAAATGTACCCGTTGAGCCAGCCCGTCGATCTCCAGCCCCAGACAAGCCTGCAGCAGCAAAAACACACTGGCCGCCGCCCAAGACTGGGGCAGACAGGCCACCGGATAAAGGGTGGGGCCCTCCCGCTGTCGCCGCCGAAAGCCACAAAACAGCTCCGGCAGCCGCTTCAGCTCCAGAAACTGGCTGGCATCGAACAGCGCTGTCAAAACCCGCACCGCTTCGCCCTTGAAGCCATAGCGAGATAAGCCTGCTGCAATCAAGGCGTTGTCGTGGGGCCAGATGGAGCCGTTGTGGTAGGACATGGGGTTGTAGCGGCCCTCTCCCTCCGGCACCGTGCGGATCCCCCAGCCGCTGAAGAAAGCTGGCTCCAGCAGTTGCCGGGCAATGCGGGCGGCGTGCTCGGGATGGGCGATCCCCGAAAACAGACAGTGGCCCATGTTGGAGCTGCGCACCCGGCAGGGTTGCTTCTGGCCATCCAAAGCCAGGGCATAGCCCCCCAACTCTTCGCACCAGAAGTGATCCCAAAACTGCTGCTGCAGCTTTTCCGCTTGTTGTCGCAACTGGGCTGCTTGCTCTTGCCGCCCCAGCAGCTCGGCCATCTCTGCTGCCAACTGCTTAGCTTCGTAGGCATAGCCCTGCACCTCGCACAGGGCCAAGGGGGGTTCTGCCAGGGATCCGTCCGGGTAGAAGATGGCATCTTCAGAATCTTTCCAGCCCTGGTTGCGCAGGCCCCGCCGCGCCTTGCCGGCATACTCCAAAAAGCCGTCCCCGTCCGCATCCCCGTAAGTGTCCATCCAGTGCAGGGCTGCTTCGATGTTTGGCCAGAGCTGCCGCAACAGCTCTAGATCGCCGCTGCGGCGCACGTAGCGCCCTGCTAGCACCACAAACAAAGGGGTGGAGTCAATGCTGCCGAAATAATTGCCAAAGGGGATCTCGCGCGTCTTGGCCATCTCGCTGGAGCGCTGCTCATGCAGGATCTTGCCAGGCTCGGCATCGCGGCTGGGATCCACCTCCTGGGCCTGGTGGGCCGCCAGATACAGCAGCACCCCCCGCGCCAAGTCTGGAAACCACCAGAGAGTGGCCAGGGCGGTGATCAGGGCGTCGCGCCCGAAGACCGTGGTAAACCAAGGCACCCCCGCATAGGGATAAAGCCCGTAGGGAGTGCGGGTGAGCATCATCAGCAGATCATCCCGTGAGGCGTTGAGCCAATCGTTAAACTGAGCATTGCCGGTGTCGATCCGGTGGGCTTGCGCCCGCAAGGAAGCCCTTTGCTCCCGCTCCGCCTGCAGAGCCTCCTGGTAGGTCAAAGGGGCAATCTCCTCCCCGCCGTAGCTGCAGATCACCCTCAGCTCCAAATCCCGTTCCTCCTGCGGGGCCAAAGGCACCCACCACTGCGCCAGCTTCTCCGACACTAGCTCCGGCGCCGGCAAAAATTGCAACTGGGTTTGCCGCTCCACTCCATCTAAGCCGCGGTAGCGAAGAACCACCCTCTCGGGGGTCACCTGGGCCGGCAGCACTTGACCCCGCTGGGCCCGTCGGATGCCCCGGATCTCAAAAATATCGGCAAAGTCTGCCTCAAAGCGCAGGGTAATCGGCACGCGAAACGAGGCCGAGCCGTAGTTGTGAATGCGAATGCGCTCGTAGGCAACGTTGTTCCACAAAAAAGTAGTCCGTAAAACATGCAGAGTATCTTGACCGATAAACTGCCCCTCTGAGGTGGTGAACTCCGGGTTGGTCAGATCCACCGCCAAAATATCTTTGTCTTCCCGCACCTCTGAGCTGAGCAGCAGGAACTGCTTTCCCTGCAAGTCCAACACCCAGCGGGACAAAAAGCGGGTGTCGTCCCGGAAGAGGCCATGATCCCGGATGCCGAGGGGGCGCATGTTCCCTCGCCGGTCAAAGATGGCAAAGCAGTTGTCATGCTTGAGAACATGAGAGCGTGCCTCCACCCAAGAGGCGCTGGCCCGGATGTAGTACTGATCTTGAATTTGGATGATGTCTTCTGCCATCTCGGTCTTCTCGATCCCTATCCAGCCGGTCTCCTACGCGAACAGCTTACTGCTATCGGTCCACTCAAAGAAGGCGAAGAAGCAGGGGCCCCCCGATGCAGCCCAGCAGCCCTAGCTGCTACTTGGCCCATCTAAGCCTTATTAAGCTGCCTTCTTCGCGACATCTCCTGCCGCTCGTTTACCAGTTGGCGGTAGAGAGCCTCGTAGTCCGACACCATTCTTTCCACGCTGAACCGCTCCTCAAACACCTGCCGCACCCCGGCTCGGCTCAGGGATCCCACCTTCTCCACAGCCTCCACTGCTTCCTCCACCGAGTCGACAATAAAGCCGGAGCGCCTGTCGGCCATTACCTCGGGTACTGAGCCAAAACGGGTGGCAATTACCGGCGTGCCACAGGCCATCGCTTCAATCATCACCAGCCCAAAGGGCTCCGGCCAGCGGATGGGAAACAGCACCGCATAGGCCTTGCCCAAAAACTCGCTTTTCTCTTGGTCGGTGATTTCCCCTATGATCTCCACATTGGGGTGGCGACTGGCCAAAGGCTTAATTTCTAACTCGTAGTACTGGCGATCCACCGCATCGATCTTGATAGCAGCCTTCAGCGGCATCCCTGCCCGCGCCGCAATTTCAATAGCCGTGTCCAGCCCTTTTTCCGGGGAGACCCGGCCCAAAAAGGCCAGGTAGTCCCCCTTTTCTGGATAGAAACGGTGGAGATCCAGGGGCAAGCCGTGGTAGACCGTCCCCACCCAGCGGGCCTGGGGCAGCGGCAGCCGCTGGGCGTTGGAGATGGAGACCACCGGAATGTCCTGAAACTCGGTGTAGAGGGGCTGCAGCTCCGGAATGTCCAGTCGCCCGTGTAGGGTGGCCAAAAAAGAAACCTGCGGGTGGCGACGGGCCAGGGCATAGGGATAGTAGTCGATGTGGCCGTGGATAATGTCAAACTCGTCGGCCATCTGAAAGGCTTTCTCGACCATCAAAACATGAGGAGCCACTGTGTCGATGGCCGTGGGATCCAAACGCAAAGCCCGCTCCCGAAAGGGGATGAGGCGAGCCTGGGTTTGGGAGTCGCCGCTGGCAAACAACGTCACCTCATGCCCCCGCCGCACCAGCTCTTCGGTGAGCCAAGACACAACTCGCTCGGTGCCGCCGTAGAGCTTGGGGGGCACACTCTCATGCAAAGGGGCAATCTGAGCAATGCGCATAGCCATCCTCCACACCGAATCATCACTGCTTAACGAAAACTTCTGCTGGCGCTCCGCCGCCGACCCTTGGGATCCCCTGTTGAGGGCACGCCATTCCTGGCTAGACTGTTCCAGAGTGAGCAGGAAAGGAGTTCAGGCTGCCGCCACCTGCCGGAGAGTTGAAGAGGCTTGAATGAGAACCCCAGCCATCACTTGCTCTTGCCCGCCGCAGCTTAATTTTCCTCCTCAGCGCTGGCTGTGGAGTTGCTTGGGAGCCATGGCCATAACGGCTCTCACAGCTGTTGCCGCTTGGGCGCGGCCAGTGCTGGAAGTACGCATGACCCTGGGTTTGCCCATCAGCCCCAACTACTGGTACATGGTAGCTCTCAGCCGGGCCGGCAGCCCTGGCCCTACCGCCAACTTGGTGGATCCCAACGTCCGTGTGGGGCTCAACGAGTACACCTTTGTGCGGGACTGGGATTACCTCATTCGGGTTACCCCCCTCAACGAAGAGTCGGTCTTGCAAGCCACCATCCAGCGGTTTGGAGAGCCGGAACGAGAGTTTGCCGTCGGCTTTAACCAGGTACGGGTCAATCGCCTCACCCGCGACCGCGATACCCTCAACTTCCAGATCGATATATCCGAGCTGCAGGGCCTTGATGGGCGAGACCAAGATATCCAGGTGGCTCTGCTCACCGCCCGTGCCCCCTTCCGCGTAGCCCCTGAAGAGACCAATCTGGCCATTGATGCCACCCGGGGGGATCTGCCCAATTTCTATCGCCTCAGCCTGTCCAATCAGCGGCAGGTGGTTGTGGACGACCCCCAGCGACAGGAGACGGTGCGCCGCAGCCGCGAATTGATCCAACAAAGTGGCTCCGGGGCTGCCCTCACTCGCGACCTCATTGAGGGCGGGGCTTTGGAGATTTTGGCCGCCAACATCCTCACCTTCGAGCTGCGCCTGGTGGATCGCTAGAGAGGGATCCCTCCCCATCTGACATCTGCCCAAGACCGTTCTTGCAGCCCGGCAGAGCCTCAATCCCTCAATAGTCGTTCCAAGTTGCCGTGAACCGGCCCATTGGCTTCCCTCTACCCTTGGGAGAAAGGCTCGGGGATCTCAAGCGATTGGAAAAACTCCTTCTCCTGGAACGGGTGCAGGATCCAACATCACAAACAAAAACGACTCCAGCCCTGCCAGGTAGGTGAGCACTTCCTCCCGGGCCGCTTCCAGCTCTAACTTGTTGACCTGGGCCGCTTGCTCAATCAAGGCTTTCACTGCCGTTGGCCCCTGCAACAGGGATCCCAGCCAAGCCATCTGAGGGGCTGAGATGGTCAGACGCCCATAGCTGGATCCCGGCCAATTCATAGCAAACTCCAGCTTTTTCTCGTGAGCTTTGGCAAAGTTTTGGCGAAATTCGACGTTGTCGGCCAGGATGGGGTTGAGCTGCACTCTGCCCCCCAGCCAATCGGCGTCGCTCCAGGGCAAGACCAAGGAAGAGCCAGGGTGTTCTGCCCAAAAGTCAATGAGGCGATGGTTGGGGTAGATCAGCTCATAAAAGTGATTCTGGTCGGCAGGCGAGAGTTTGTCCAGCTCGGCTTGCAGCCAGGGGGGCATGGCCCTCTCTTTGAACAAAAGCGCCGGATCCCAGTCGGCATAGTCCACCAAGCAGACAAGGCCCAGATCGGCGTCTGCGAGCATGCGCATCAAGTCGGGAACCAAGAAGCCTTTGTCCCCCGGCAAGAGGTAGTTGGCCCGGATGTTGGTGTTGTCTTTGTAGATCTCAGGGTTCCAGCGCAAGGCAGCTCGCAGTTCGTCTGAGGCCAAACTGGCCATGAATTCCCGTACCCGCTGACAGGCCTCAGGAGTGGGTAGATCAAACAGCCCCAGCAGCCGAAACGCCTCTTGTAGGCGAAAGATCACCTCCCGCTGGTAGGCGTGGTGCAGGTTGGCCCGCAGGATCCCGTCAGGTTTGAGAACCCGCTTGAGGGCTTTTAGCCCCGCCACCGGATCGTCCAGCAGATAGAGCACATCGTTGAGGCTGATGAAATCAAATTCCAGCCCCAACTGTTCGATGTCCAATAGGTTGAGAACATGGAGCTCCACCTCCCCGAAGCCGTGGTAGCGCAAGCGTCGCTCCGTCACCCGTACCGATTCTGCCGACAGGTCGCACACCACCAGCCGCGCCCCTGGATTGGCCTCCGCCAGGATCAACGTTTCCCAGCCAGAGCCGCAGCCGGCATTCAAAATGAGAGCGCCTTCGCTGGGCACAATGGCGCGGGTGCGGGCGTATTGGGCGGTGGTCAAACTTAGGCGGTACAACCCGTCAATGGCGTTGCGGCCCGAGGCCTCAATGGAAACATTGGGGTAGGGCAGTTCTTCGTACAGTTGCCGCAGAGATTCTGTCGAGCTGCTGGCCATAGGGCTCCACACCGCTACCGTGAAGGGATCCGCTGCAGAAAGCTGCCCCCTATCCTACCCGCGATCCCTCCCCCGCAGGAATGCCTCTAAGGCAGCAGCCAGGGTTTCATTCCCCTGCAGATCCAATCCATCCGGCCTCTGGGGTGGGTGGGCGGGATCCCGCAAAAAGTCCCAGGATCCTTGAAAAAACTCCTCTGGCGAGAGAATGCGATGCCAGCCATAGCGCCGCAAACCCTCAACCAGCAACGGTGACTCAGCAAACCCAGAGCGGGTAACACAGGCCATAGGTGTGCGGCTGCGCAGGGCCTCCGCCAAAGTGCCATAGCCCGGCTTGGACACCACCCAGCGGCAGAGGGGCATCACATCCACCGGTCGCCACACCCGCCCATCCAAAACCCGCAAGTTGGGCAAGGGGGGAGCTTCCGGATCAAAGGTGAGAAACTGCCAGTCGGGAAAATCTTGGAGCCGCTCGTAAGGAAACCCCTGCACCCCCAGCCCGCCAAAGGTGAACAAAGCCCTGGGTTGATCCGGGTGTAACCCCAACTGGGCGGCGACCTCTTCTGGTGGGTAGCGGGGATCCGATCCCGTCAGCCCCACCTCCTGCTGACGCGGAAAAGCGCTAGTGCTCCGCACCGCTGACGCGACCATGCTCTCGCTAAAAGGCAGGCGAAATAGAAGGTCGCACTGCCCGTAGAGCTCCTGGATCCAGGCCACAAACGGTTGAAACTCCGGGCCGTATTCTTGGTAGATGAAATCCCAGCCAAAATTACTGGCCATCCAGCAGGGGATCCCAGCAGCCTGGGCAATCGCCGCAGCAATGGGCGGCACATCCGCCAACACCAAAGGCACCCCCTGGGCTCGAATGAAATCCGCTTCTTCTCGAACAAGCTCCGCAGCGCTGGCTTTAAACGCCTTGAGGGCAGCCAACGTAGCCGGCAGATCCGCTTGCAGCCCATCCGGCTGCACCACCCCCACATCCAACGCCCGCGGCCGATGGAGAAACTTCCCCTCCAC
Organism: Thermostichus sp. OS-CIW-31; assembly: GCF_054060305.1. Classification (NCBI taxonomy): domain Bacteria; kingdom Bacillati; phylum Cyanobacteriota; class Cyanophyceae; order Thermostichales; family Thermostichaceae; genus Thermostichus; species Thermostichus sp. OS-CIW-31. The sequence goes on from NZ_JBSSDA010000003.1 coordinate 168,065, forward strand.
GTAACGCTCCAGGAGCCAGCGGGGAGCCGGCGTAACAAAGATGGGCAGAACATGGGGATCCCGCCGCAGCAAAGCATTCACCACTGCCACCAGACGGGTAACGTGCCCAAACCCGTGCGCTGTTGCCGCCACATACAGAGGAACGGGATTCATCGCGACCACCTCAAGACAGAACAGGATCCGCGGGGGGCTTTTCCCTATGGGATCCCCACAGGTTACTCGCCAAGATCAAGCCCAGGCCCACCACAGATCCCAGCGCAATCCTCTCGCCCAACAGCACCGCAATCAACCCCAACGACAAAAAAGGCGTCACATACACCCAGTTGGCCAGGGATCCCCGATGGCCCGCCAACTCCAGAGCCCGCAGCCAAAATACAAAAGTCAGGCCCATCTCCGCCAGACCAATGTAAGCCGCCCAACCCAGCCCCGCAACTGTCCAAGAGACCTCCTGAAACGGCAGCAGTAGCAGGCCATAGAGGCTGCCGAAGAGAAACCCCATAAACAGCTTCAGCACCGCATCTCGCCCATCCCGCACATTGAGCAGCCAGTAGAGCGCCCAGATTCCAGAGCTGCCCACCGCCAGCAGGACCCCCCAGGGATCCCCCGCCTGCAAGGTGCCCCAGGATCCCCCCGTAGCCACCAGCACCACCCCCAGCAGGCTCACCCCCAAGGCCAACACCAGCCGCCAACGGAAGCGCTCTCCCAGCAGCGGCACCGCCAGAAGAGCCAGCACCAGCGGCCAAGTGTAATTCAGAGCCATCGCCGCCTGAGCCGACAGACGGTCATAAGCCTGGAACAACACCCCATAGTAGCCGAAGGGGTTGAGCAGCCCCTGAAGGGCCGACAGGCGGATTTGGGATCCCCTCTGCTTGCCGAGGAACCCTGCCCGCCCTGTAACCACCAAAACGATCCCCAGGATCAAGCAAGAGCTCAATGCCGAAAAAATCAGCAAGACCGTCGGCGACAGGTACCGCAACCCAAACTTAAAAGCGCTGGCAGCCGTAGCCCAGCCCAAGATGGCCGCCGCCAAGTAAACATAGGCTCGCCAGGGATCCCTGCCCATCAAAAGCTGTCGAGATGGTGCTCCGCACCGCTACCGCCGTCCTCTGGCTTCGACTTAGCTCCGGTGGGAAGGCCCAGCCGCGGTGCCACCACCCAGGCGTAGAGCAGGTAGCCCAACCCCGCCACCACCGCCCACCTGAGAACAGTGCCGAAAACCCGGAAGAACAGCCCAACCAGAAGAATACAGCCCAGAATGGCGAAGACCGTCACCAGTGGACGCCCCCAAGTCTCAATCCAAGCTCGAACGGCACTTTTCCCCCGAGACGCAACGGATGTTCCCGACTCCCGAGAGGCTGCAGCCGCCTGCTCCAGTTCACGCTCAAGCTGTTTCAGCCGTTCTTGTTCTGAGAAAGAGAGATCGGACATAGAGAGCAGTCTCCAGCGGTGTCACCTCCATCTTACGAGCTGCTCCCGAAGATGGGCAGACTAAGCCCGCGCCGAAGGGATCTCCTGAACCATAGCCCGGAACACATCCAAAGCCGGGCCAGGGCGACGGTTAGGACGCGGAGCCGAGATCTCATTGGGCACAAAAGGCTTCTCCACCACCACCTTGGGCTTGTTGGCAGGAGCAGTTGCTGTAGCCGCAGGAGCAGAGCTGGGAGAAGCCGGTGCAGAACGAAAAGGCCCGGTAACAAAATCCACCAAGCCGCCGAAGAGAATGCCGAAGAAGGAGAACAGGCCGCCGAAAAGCTTCTTGAGGATACCCATAGCTAATTGCAAAGAGATGAGGTGAGAACTTGTCGATGTTGAGAACTTGTCGATGTTATGTCGATGTTGTGAAGTTATACAACTCGACCTTCATTATTGTTAAAAGGTAGCCTCTTGGCCATGAGTAGATATACTCCTTTTCTTAGGCCTGGGGATCCCCCACCCGCCTGCCCTCGGCGTCAAATCGCTGTAGGGGTAGGGTCAACTCCAGCTCTTGCAGCTCCAAAGGTTGAGAGACCCCCCTGCCGCGCCCCAAAGCAAAGCCATCCGCCGCTGCCGGGTTCACGTCATAGCCGATATCTGCCATTGCTTCGATGGTGAGAATGCTTAAGGGGTTGGCTACCCCCCGGTCGATGCGGCTGGTCATCAGCTCGCGGCCCAAGACATTCTCCCGCCAATGGGAATCTCGGGATCCCTCCCCAAACTGGTTCTCCAAGGGCACAGAGGGCGCGTTTCCTCCCAGCGTGGCGAAGGCGCTGACCGCCCTGGGGCCGATGAAGCGGGGATCGTAGCCAGGGGGCGTAGGCTGATCCCGTCCCACCAAGCCCACCGTTAGCCCCTTGGGATCCCAGACGCTGGGCAAAAAGCCCAAGGCATGGCCCAACTCGTGCAGGGCGGTAATGGGCAGATCCCCTCGTTCTTCCAGGGCAGATAGATTTTGACTGTTGAACAGAACTACGGAGTAAAAAGGCAGACCATTAGAGGCCCGTACAAAACAGGGAGCAGCTCCCCCCAAAATTCGCTCGTCGCCGAGATTTCTGGCCCGCACCTCCACCAACAGATCGTCGATGGGGAAATTGAGTGGCGTGCTGGGAAACCCTCGATCGCATTCGTCGGCCCGAATAGTGGTGGGGGGCAGATCCGGCTGGTCGCCAACGATGAGCTGTTGCCAGCGCAGAGCAGCACTGCGGATGATCGACTGCTGGGTAGGAGTGAGACTGTTGTCGGGAAAGCGAACGTCAATGGTGAACTGGGAAGCAGGCGCAGTCGTTGGCGAGGGCAAAGGGGCAGGAATGACAGTCGGAGTAGGGGTGAGAACAACAGTTGGAGTAGAGGTGGGAATGAGGGTTGGAATGGGAGTGGGAATGACACCTACAGAAGAGGAACCACCACTTCCCCCGCAGGCCTTGAGCGCCAGTACCAGAAGCACAGCCACCAGGGATCCAAGCAGACGCAGACCCCATACTTTCCCCAGAAGCTGTCGCTGCCCCGAAAAAACCTTCACACCACCCCCAAATGCAAAGAGCCTCACGGCCCAGTTGGATCATACCGGCTGCAACCATCCTCCCGAGCATGATTTGCGTCACACCGCACCGGTCAACTTCAAGGCCGGGAAGAGGTGGGTTTGGAGGTCTATATCTTCAGGTCGGAAGCCCTCAATCTAACAATCCAAAGAGTCAGAAGATCCTTCTTCTTCTATGCCCCAGCCCGCAGCCAAAACATCCACCGCCGCCCGCAGCGCCTGGTTATCCCCCAAGAGCTCCTCGGGATCCGAACGCGGCTCCACCAGGGGAACCAAGCGCAGAATACGTCCGTCCTGAACCAAGTCGATAACCACGCCCGGCTGCTCCTTGCCCAGGTTGGCAATCTCTTCTTCGGAAGCGGGATCCCGCAGACAGGCATAGTCAAAGCTGTTCACATTTAAGTAGAGGCTACGGTTTACCACCAGTGTGGCAGCAGTGGGATCCTGAAAAACATCCACCACGCAGCCTTCCCCCTGCTTCCGTACCGAGCCATCGACGATATCAAAGTAGCGAACACGGGCCAAATCGGATAGCAGTCGGTAAATATCTCGCTTATTGACCAGAGTTCCCGTATTCACAATACAGGGGGCACAGGGATGAGTGTCTGTCATAGAGCAGTCGGTCTCGAAAGGTCAATAGATTGAGAGTAGGCAAAAGGAAAGCAACATCAACAGTGTCTGCAAACTATCTCCGAAAACATCAGTCCTCGGCAATTCTAGGCGCGGTTATGGTTGACAAGCAACAGGGATCCGTAACTTTACAAAAACTTTAATCAGCTAAAAAAGAGAGAAGTAGCCTGCCCTGCTTTATCCAGTTAACCCAGTGCAACAACAGAACAACTCGCTCCATTCCGCCTACCCAGGGCTCAGACTGCTCTCAAGGCAAAATCAATCCATAGCTTTGCTTCTATCGACTTTATCACAGCCTTCCAAAAAGGGCACAGGCCACTACAAGGTGCAATCTCCAGACAAAAGGGACAGAGGCTGCCCGGCAGGATTCTACCTGCATCTTGTGGGAAGGCAAGTAGCTGAGCAGCTTTAGACTCTAGATATTGTAGATGAACCCCGAACAGACCGTCTTCGATTCAGAACTCTCCCCTTGGCTTCTTAGGAAGGATAGCATAGGACACCAAGCCCGCTGCCTAGAAATAGCGTTGACTCTTCGCCGGAGACGACTTTTGCCGTGGTAACCACTCCCCAACGCCAGACTCTGCCGGTTGTCGATTTTGCCGCCTTTCAGAAAGGAACGGCAGGTGAGCGGGAGCAGTTTGTCCGCCAGGTGGGGGAAGCCCTGCAGCAGATTGGCTTTTTTGCCTTGGTTAACCATGGCCTATCGCCGGAATTGATCCGGGAAGCCTATGAAGCCGCAGAAGCCGTTTTTCTTTTGCCAGAGCCAACCAAGAGAGCCTATGAGGATCCGGCGCTGCTGGGGCAACGAGGGTACACCCACTTCGGCAAAGAACATGCCAAAAATCACCCCTACCCTGACTTGAAAGAGTTTTGGCACATCGGGCGCGAAGGGGATCCCCACCTTCCTGCCAACATCTGGCCTCGGGAGGTGCCCCAATTTCGCAGGGTGATGGTAGAGCTGTTCGCCCAACTGGAAACCTGTGCCCAGGGCCTGTTGCAGGCGGTCTCTCTGTATCTGGGGGAGCCTGCCGAATACCTGCCCAAAGCGGCGGAAGGAGGAGCCAATCTCTTGCGGGTGATTCACTATCCGCCCCTTCCCGCTGAAGCCCCTCCCCAGAGTTTACGAGCTGCAGCCCATGAAGACATCAACTTGATTACGCTCTTGTGTGAAGCCACCGCGCCAGGGCTAGAACTTCTGCAACGAGATGGATCTTGGCTGCCCATTTCGGCCCTCCCTGGTCAGATCATTGTCGATGCTGGGGATATGCTGCAAAACCTCACCAATGGCCTGCTGCGCAGCACCACCCATCGGGTGACCAACCCCGACAACCCTCAAGAATGCCGCTTTTCCATTCCCTTCTTTGTGCATCCGCGGCCAGAGGTGGATCTCACGCCCTTGCCGACTTGTGTGGCCCGCACCGGCGGGATCCCTCGGTTTCCTTCCCTGACTGCCGGAGAATACTTGGCCCAGCGGTTGAGGGAAATCGGCCTGGCCGAGGCAGGATCCCCGCCCCAGCATTGATCCCAACTGTGGGTCTCTATGGTTCGGATCCCGGCCTTGCCCTACGAGTATGAAGTTCCCGGCCTGTCTCAGTTGGCCCTGGTGATCATCGATATGCAGCGAGATTTCCTGGAACCAGGCGGCTTTGGGGAGATGCTGGGCAACGATGTCACCCAACTGGGATCCATTGTGCCCACCCTGAAGGGGCTGCTGGACTTTTTTCGTCAGAAGGGCCTAACCATCATCCACACCCTGGAGGGTCACCAGCCAGATCTCTCCGATTGCCCGCCCAGCAAGCGCAAACGCGGCAAGGGATCCCTGACCATTGGGGACGAAGGCCCTATGGGGCGGATTTTGATTCGGGGAGAGCCGGGCAACGCCATCATCCCTGAGCTTGCCCCGATTGCGGGAGAGATCGTCATTCCCAAACCCGGCAAGGGGGCTTTCTACGCCACCGAGCTGCAAGCAATCTTGCAAAAGCGCGGCATCACCCACCTGCTGTTCACCGGGGTAACCACAGAAGTCTGCGTGCAAACCACAATGCGCGAGGCCAATGACCGCGGCTATGAGTGCCTGCTGGTGGAAGATTGCACCGCCAGCTACTTCCCAGAGTTCAAGCAAGCCACCCTGGGGATGATCCGGGCGCAAGGGGGCATCATCGGCTGGACGAGTTCTGCTCAGAACATCCAAAAAGCGTTATCGGGTTTACAGTGAGTGTGAATAACCCAACAAGCGTGAGGCTGAACCGATGACACTGGCTCAGGAGGCAACTGCCCAAGTCCCCGCCTTTTGCGAAGGGATCCAGTACTTCGGGGATCCTTGGCCAGAATTCGACCGCCTGGGTCAGGCCCCTGCAGTGGATGCCGGCACCGGGAAACTGAGGGATCCCGGCAGTCGTATGGCCGCCTACCAAACCTTGCTCTATGCCGATGCCTTGCGCTACCTCACCCTGCAAATGACCGCCAGCAAAGCCTCAGGCCATCCGGGCGGATTTGCCAGCCAAGCAGAAGCCTATGCAGCTCTGGTGTACCTGGGCCAGAAGAACATCCCCACCGAAGTTGGGCACCACGCGCCGGGCTTTTACGCGGCCATGTTTTTGGATGGATCCCTGGCCGAGATGGGCATCCACACCGTCGCCGACCTGCGGGCCCGTTTTCGAGAACGGGAAGGGCTGTTGGGTCACCTCTCTGGCTACATTCCCGGACTGCTGGCGCCGGCTGGGCCGCTGGGGCAGGGGCAGCACTTTGCCATGGCGGGGGCATTACTCTACCCGGATCGCCTCTTCCCGGTCACGATTGGGGATGGCGGCCTGGGAGAGCCCTATGTGATGAGCTCCATGATTCACTTTCACACCGCTTTCCCCCAGCGCACCAACTTCCTGCCGGTACTGGTTTGGAATGGCTACAGCCAAGAGCACCACAGCATGATCTCCACCGCCAGCAACGCCCAGATGATCGAGTATTGGCGGGGCAACGGCTTTGAGGAAGTGGTGTTGGTGGATGCCAAGGACTTTGACGATGCCCAACAGCCTGGCCCTTACGTCGACAGCACTCAGTTTTCCCTAGAAGCCCGCCTTGCCTTTGCCCAAAGGGTGCTGATCGAAATGGAGCGAGCCATCCAATCAGCCCTGAGCGGACAACTGACCGTTTTCATCCTCAAACAACTGAAGGGAGCCGGGGTACATGCCAAGGGATCCAAGTCCCACAACCTCTACGGCCACCACACTCTGGATCACCCGGACATTGTGGCGGCTCTGCGGGCGCGGGCCTTACATCCGGCAGCTTGGGCCCTGGTGCGACAAAACTGCCAACGGGCAGCCGGGGGGCCAGCCGCCAAGGTGGCGGTTACAGAGTTCGTTCGGCCCCTTCCACCTCTGGGATCCCTAAACCTAACGGAGTTTCCCCTAGGGGACAAGCAGGTTTCCACCACGGCCATCGGATCCCTGGTGGTGCAGGTGGGGCAGAAAGATCCCGACTTTTTGGTGGCCAATGCCGACGGCAACGAAGCTTCCGGCATTGCCAATGTGAACCAAGGTCTCAAGGTGATTCACCCCACGGTGGATCCCTTATACAACCAACAGCCCCAAGGACAAGTCTATGAGCCCCTGAGCGAAGATGCCTGCGCGGGGCTAACGGCGGGCCTAGCCCTCTTCGGCGGGCGCTCCCTGTGGTGCTCCTACGAGTCCTTTGCCGTCAACGGCCTACCCATCTGGCAGACAGTAACCCAAGCCATGGCAGAGCTACGCCGGCCCACCCCCTCGGCCATTGCCCTCTTCACTGCCGGCGCTTTGGAACAGGGGCGCAACGGCTGGACCCACCAACGCCCGGAAATTGAGGCCTACCTGGCGGCCATGATGCGCAACGGCAACATCTTTCCCCTCTTCCCGCCGGATGCCAACTGTGCCCAAGCTGCCTACGAATGGGCCCTATCCACCTGCAACAAAGGGATCCCTATCATCGCCAGCAAAACCCCCCTGCCCATCCGCACCACCCTCGAACAAGCCCGCCAAGCAGTAGAGCAGGGCTGCATCGTCCTTCAGGAACTTCCTGGATCCCGCACCGTGGTCTTTGCCGTGGTGGGGGATATGGTTCTCCTGCCCGTGTTCGAGGCGGCTGAACAGCTCCAAGCCCAAGGGATCGGCTGCAAAATCGTCTCGGTGATTAACCCCCGCCGTCTGTATCGCCCCGGCGACGTGGCTTGGTCCACCTGTGCCCAGCCAGATGGGGAATTCATGTCCGACCAAGAATTTGCCGCTTGGTTTGCCGGCGAGGCCCTCATCGGCGTAACAGGCGGGGCCAGCCTGATGTTGGAGCCTCTGACATTGCGCTACACTGGCCCGCGCGACATTTTTGCCTGGAAACGCGGGGAAACCACCGCCACCCCCGCCGAATTGATGGACTACAACGGCCTGACAGCCCAAGCACTAGCAGAACGAGCCAAGCAACTGCTATGCTGAGGGCGAGCTTTTAGCTTGGTTAGCATTGTCCACCTTATTTTTTCCTATTTTTTCCTATGACTGCGGCTAGCTCTCTCCGAGAGAAGCTTGAGAGGATATCTCCCACCGAGAGGGTAGAGCGAGTTATTGTCCAACACTTTGCTGTTCCTCTCCTGCAGGCGCTTGGCTTTGACGACTCGGAAATTAGAGATGAATTCGAGACAGGTTGCGGCCAGGTCGATCTCGCAGCAAGAAAGAACGGAGATCCTGAAGATATTTTCTTGAGATCCCCGAAGAATCCCTACTTGCTTTTGGAGGCAAAATCTAGAGCAGTTAATCTCAGAGAAGGATCTTGCTATAGAGATGCAGTTTGTCAGATAGAAAGTTACTTGCTTGCCAAGAACTGCAAATCTGCAAAATGGGGAATTATCACCAATGCAAATAACATCCAGCTTTGGAGGAAGCACGGAAAAGTCGTTCACCCCGCTACAGCAAACCTTGATATTAGCTCAGATAACATTGAGAGCATAGTGCGTAACTTGCGAGACAAGATAGAAAACTATGAGCGCGCTCTGACTGTATGCGTGTATAACAATAAAGGGGGCGTAGGCAAAACAACGACGATCATTAACCTTGCGGCAACACTAGCAACCACAACACTAGCAACCAAGAGAAAAAAGGTCTTAGTTGTTGACTTTGATTCTCAGGGTGATCTGACAAGAAGTTTGGGAGCCACTCCTGGAAAAATTACACTGACGCAATGTTTAAAGGATCCCAAAATAGACATCCATGCCATTGTCCAAACATATAGACTCAAATATAGACTCAAAGGCAAGCAGACTACCCTTCCCATCTTCGACATTATCCCAAGAGACCCTGAGCTGGAGACGTTGACTGATAGCCAGGCAGTAGCATATATCCCAAAGGGAACCCGACGCCTTCGCGATCTCATTGCCCCTCTTCGCAATGAGTATGATTACATCTTAATCGACTGCCCAACTCAATGGCTTTACTTCAGCCAAAGTGGTGTTTTTGCTGCCGATGTTATTTTGATACCTACCCGCCCCGACGATCTGTCTTCCCTGAGTAATGCTGTCAGAGTAATCACCAAGTTTATTCCAGAAACTGCTAGGCCACGACAGGATGGTGGCCCTATTGCTTTGCCTACCTTTTTCAACGGCGTCTCTTCGGGAAGTGAACACACTATTCAACTAGCTAACGAAGAGATAGGTAAGCTTATCGACCAGGAGAAAAGTGTAGATCTACGTCCATATTTCTGGCCGCATTTTAAGAGAGGTAATGAAAACAAAAGCATTTTTAGGATACCTGACTATGCAGTGATATCCTCTGCAAACTTTGCTCGAATTCCTGCCGTCTTTAAGGACAGGAGAGTTTTAGAATACTACCAGAGTCTTGCCCGTGAGTACTTTATCGATGAGTGAGTTTTCAGATCTAGGTAGGTTGGTTAACTTACCCCTTGAGAGCATTACGCCCGCCGATGGGTTTTCTGCTCCCTCCTTCCTTGTTGCCGCAGCCGCAGATCAGCTAAGGGCGACAGGAGGACACAACTGGGTTCCTCTGCTGGTGGTCGAGGCTGGCGACTATCAGTACAAGGCCATTGGTAACCATTTTGTCTATGCAGTTGCTCAAGAAGCGGGACTGGAAAGGCTATGGTGTATCGTTGTCGATCCTGATCCAGAGCAGGTTAAGCAGGCCCAGATTCTCGCCAAAGAAATTGTTCCGAAGGTAAATTTGACCAATACATCGAGAGAGACTATCTTGGCTGCGCTAAGATACCTAGCCGAGCAACCCAGCAGTCCCCTCAAGGGAGTCGATGTAACCATTGCAGCTGCCCGGATTGCAGAGGCGGATAGAAGTTGGTGGCAGGACTTAACCCCCATAACCAAGCTTGGGTGCAAAATTACGCGAGGCAAAAAACTGGATGCCCTATCGGAAGTATTTTTCGTAACTCCTACAGCGTTGCCCCCTACTCTGAAGAAATCATCCAAGAGATCTGCGGCATCCGCTGGCGCGAAGAAAGCGACCTCAACTCGCTCGCGGAAAAAAACAGAGGGAGAGAGCTGAAAGGGATCCCTTCAAAAACATATTCTCCTCTCCACATCACCGAGGCCCGACTCCGCTTGCTGTGGGATGCCTGCCTCAAGCCTCCCTTTGAATGGCTACTGCCACCCAAACAGCCTTGGCCGCTCTCAACAACAGCCTCCATGGCAGGTATGCTCTGCTTACCTAGGACGACCGGATCCATCTGGAGCTCATGCACAGGATGATCACCAGCATCTTGGAGATCGACCTGACCCAAACCGTCCGGTATTATCTTGACCACAGGGATCCCCCCCTTATCGCCTGGATCCTGGGCCGTGATCAAGCGCTCCAGACCTGTTGAAACCTCATATTGTTCAGGGTCAGGCCCCATTGGGATCCAACGCTGCCACAGATCCGAGGCTTTGTAGCTACAGAGTTTGAGGACTCGATAAACTTATGAGGTCGAAGCTCAACGGCTGGAACCGGTAGGATTGACTTATCTTTGGCCGGTGTCCTGTTAGGAATGGATCATGGCGCTTTACGACTGCGACTTTTATGCCTGGACGCAAGAGCAAGCCGCACTGCTGAGATCGGGGCAGTGGGATCGATTGGATATTCCCAACTTGGTGGAGGAGATTGAGACTTTGGGCAGGCAAGAACGCCGCGAATTGGTGAATCGGCTAGGGATCCTGGTGGGCCATCTGCTAAAGTGGCAGTTTCAGCCTCAACAACGAAGCAAAAGTAGGATAGCCACAATTATCGAACAGCGGCAAGAGGTGCAGGAGTTAATTGCGGATAATCCCAGCCTTAAGTCTTATCTGGTTGAAGCAATGAATAAAGCTTATCAAAAGAGCGTCCTGCTGGTGGCTAAAGAAACGCCTCTATCTCTGGACGATCTGCCTGCCCAGTGTCCCTACACATTGGATCAGGTGATGGATCCCAACTTTTACCCCGAACAGGAGAATTCCCAGTGACGCTAGACCTCGATACTTATGCCCATACTTAAGGAGGCGATGGCACTACATGAACTTTGCTAGCTTTGCTCCTTGTGTTAACTCTGCTGGCCCTAGCAGCTCAATTTTCTCACTCCGATGTTAGATGCTCTCTTCAAAATAATCACTATCAATCTTCTTTACCGGATACAATGAAACTGTAGATACGCCAACGTCGTGCTCAATCATTAGATTTGTTAGTTGTTCGCCGTCAATCAAAACAATCTTACTGCCGATCTGCGAAACGTAGCTGCTAGCGTCTTCAGTAAACCTGGAGGTAGTGATAAAAATACCCTTGTTTGCTCTTTGAGCCTGTAAAGCACCCACAAACTGCATGACATCAGGACGACCTACCGGATTGCTATCCCAACGCTTTGCCTGAATATACACAACATCAAGACCGAGTTTGTCCTCTTTGATGATCCCATCAATTCCACCGTCACCACTTCTACCAATTGCTTTGCCTGCATCTGCTCGTGAACCTCCATAGCCCATTTTAACCAGCAGCTCCACAACAACCTTTTCGAAGAAGGCGGGCGATACTTTCTTTAGCTTGGCAAGCAGTTCATCAGCCAGTTTGTCACGGAGACTTTCATATGCAGCTTCTAACTGCTCTAATGGTGTCGCTGCCGAAGTCTCTGATAAAGCTTTTTGTTTGCTTGCCTTGTTGCTGCTTCTTGTGTCTTTGGGCCCCTCAAATTCTCGGAATTCAGGATATTGCCTGAGTAACTCTACATTGATGGTTTTGGGCTGTTTTTCAAGAAGATCTCTTCCGCGGTCAGTAATTTGGTAGAATCCTCTGCGCGTTGTTTCCAGCAGCCCTGCCTTTTTCATATAAGTTGCAGCCCAGCCGACGCGATTGACAAAGGTTGGCTGTACACCGCTCGGCAGCATCTCCCTGAGATCGTCCTCTGTGAGGCCCAGTTCCTTTGCTAGAGCTTCAACAGCTTCGCTGGTTGATATTTCGGTTTCTTTACGTGCTGCAAACTGGAGAAGTGGCAACATCAAGCTCTGATAATCGGGAACGGCCATTTGTAGAACCGATGTGAAGACAGGGATCCCAAACCGAAGTAGGTTCCACCCATAACTTTACGCCAACCCTCTGCCTGCTGCAAGCCAGTTAGGGTATCCGCCAGGCCGGGAAGCCTCTGAAAAAAGTTTGACGTGGATGGCTCAGGCGTGATTTGAACACGCGACCAAGGGCTTATGAGTCCCCTGCTCTACCGCTGAGCTACTGAGCCAGGATAGTGCTTAACTAGAATAGCACTCTTGGGCCGGAACTGCGCCTCAGAAAATCCCCTCAGCCCCCTCTCGGGAAGAAGCCCCAGACAAGGCAATGCCTATCGGCAGGCCAGGGCAGCTTCGTAAACCCGTCGGTTGGCCGCGAGAGACTTCTCCAAATCCACCAGTGGGCGAGGGTAGTCCACCCCCAATCGGACTCCAAATTGCTTCTGCTCGGCAGCAGTGAGGCGATAGGGCTCGTGGATTTTGTCCCCCGGGATCCCGGCCAATTCCGGCAACCAGTGGCGCAGATAGTCTCCTTTGGGATCGTACTCGCGAGATTGTTTGGGGATGTGGAAGTAGCGGAAGCCGCGGGCATCGTTCCCTACGCCGGCGGTGTAGTTCCAATTGCCGTAGTTGCTGGCCACGTCGTAGTCGATGAGCAACGACTCAAACCACTCAGCGCCCATGCGCCAGTCGATGCCCAGGTTCTTGGTCAAAAAGCTGGCCACATTCTGCCGTCCCCGGTTGGACATAAATCCGGTAGCCGCCAGCTCCCGCATGTTGGCATCCACCAAGGGGTAGCCCGTCTCACCCCGACACCAAGCCTGAAAGCGCGGCCAATCCTGCTGCCAAGGGATAGGGATCCCTTGGATCCCAGAAGGACGGAACAGTTTGGCGCCGTGCTTGGCCAAGATAAACCGAAAATAATCCCGCCACAGCAGCTCAAACACCAGCCAGTAGGTGGACTCATTGCGCACCCGCTCCTGCTCGTAACGCTTGACCTCGGCATAGACGGTGCGAGGGGAGATGCAGCCCAGGGCCAACCAAGCAGAAAGCCGGGAGCTATCGTCGGGATCCAACATGCCGTTGCGGGTTTCTTTGTAGATGCGCAGCCGATCCCGATCCCAAAAGTAGGTTTGCAGGCGGGCATGGGCAGCGGTGCTCCCGCCGGTGTAGGTGAAGCGAGCCCGTGGATCCCCGGCAGGTGGGGATAGCCCCAGCGAGGCCAAAGTAGGCAGAGGGCCGGGATCCAAACCCGATGGCAGGGGGGGGATCGAGGGAATGGGCAAGGGATCCCGGATGGGGGTGCTCCCCTCGACTTGCTTTCGAAAGCGGGTGAACAGCTCCGGCAGTTGCGAGAGACAAAAGGGGAGATCTTCAGGGTGGTAGAGGGTGTGGCCCCAATCGACCTGCAACGGGATCCCCAGAGGCTGCAAAGCCCGCTCAACCGCTGCCGCCACCTCCTTCTCCTCGGTGCCCACCTCTTCATGGGCGTAGACCGCCTTGACTCCCCACTCCTGTGCCAAGGTGGGGATCACGTGTTCCGGCTGTCCCTGGCGGATCACCAAATCCGAGCCGCGCGACCGCAACTGCTGCCGCAAATCCGCCAAACTCTCCAGCAAAAACTGACCGCGGAAAGGGCCGGTTCTGGGGCGGAGCCCAAGGGAAGTCTCGCCGAACTGGCGGGGATCCAAGCAATACAAGGGGATCAAAGGGGATCCCTGTTGGCATGCCCGCGTCAGCGGCTGGTGATCCAGCAGGCGCAAGTCGGTGCGAAACCACAGCAGTACAGTCATTCTGCAGCTACCCTACACGGATCCCGCGGACTCAGACTTGGACACCCGAACCCCAGCTGGACGCCCCAGCTCAGGGCTGGGAACAAAATGAGGCACATCGGCAGCCGGGATGTGAACAGGGGCCTTGGTGCGCGGATGATAGGTTTGCCGGGCGGGACGATGGCGCAGCGAGAACGTGCCAAAGCGAGCCAGCCGCACGGATCCCCCCTGGGCCAGGCATTGGCTAATGCTGTCCAGCATAGCCTCCAGAGCAGCAGCAGCCATTTCCACGGTCAGGCCATCCACCTGCGCGGCCATCTGGCGGGCCAGCAAACGGCGAGTCAAATGAGGAGGAGAAGCCACCAACCGACCCTCTAGACAACAGAACACAGACAGGGGCTTAGAGCACCTCCAGTTCACTCTCGAAAAACCAATGTCGAGAGCGATCGGGAAACTCCAGAATGTAGCCGACACCGCTGCCATCGACCACACGCCGTGCCAGCACCACAGCCTCTTTGCCCACCAGAGCGCTGAGGTTTTCTTGTCCGCGATCCCGGACAGAGCGAACTTTGACCTTATTTCCAACCTTGATCGCCATAAAACCGCGAAGAGACTTACCACTCAAGATGGTACGGCAAAAGTCCCCTTGCCGAGCTCCTGCCGCACCTCTGCTGGGGTTGACCCCGATGGGATTGCTAGAATGGGGTCAGAGTGCCGTGCCCCAGGGAAGACTGCCTCCGTGATTGCCCTTTCCCTCAAACCCGCCCACTGCTCCTGGAGCGTTATCAGCTTTCCCTCCACCCTCTACACTCAGCCTGTCCTCGATCTCTTGATCTCAAAAGTCCCTCCTGCCTGGAGAGCGGAAATACGTTTGGGTCTACAGGAAGCAATCATCAATGCCGTCCGCCACGGCAACGGCCTCGACCCCAACAAGAAGGTGATCATCGAGTACGCCAGCTCGGAGCCCTTTTACCAATGGCTGGTGCGAGATCAAGGGCCCGGCTTTTGTCCCCAAGAGAAGCTCCACCGATGCCAACATAACATCTTGGAAACCGAAGAGTCGGGCCGAGGAATGCTGCTGCTCACCCAAATCTTCGACTTTGTGGAGTGGAATGAAACAGGCAACCAGGTCTACCTGGCCAAATACATCCACGCCAACTGCCGGGATCCCTGGATAGTCTGACCCTCAATACCACTCCCAAAACAGCTTGCCCATTTGGGTAATCTGGCAGCCCCGATCGGGGTAGGGAGCTTCAGAAACCGCTAGGGCTGTGGTGGCGAAGGCAAAGCGCGTGGATGACCAGCGGGATCCCTTAGCGCTCCGCGCCGCTGACGCGACCGGGTCGGGCAGCTCGCTTTCCAAGAGCAACCCCAGGGATCCATAGCCATAGCCCAAATTGCGGTGGGGCAGGGAAGCCACCAACTTGCGCCAGGCGCGATTTGCACTCAAGGGGGGATCCGCGAGGGCCGTCTCCAGAGCCCCCAAAGAAGAGGCCAGGTAGGAATAGCCTTTGCGATCGGCATGATACACCTGTGCCGGCAGCGGGATCCCTGGCAGCGTTAGCGCTCCGCGCCGCTGACGCGACTGGGGGAGAGCCTCTGCCGCCTGCAATGACGCGGATCCTCCTTTCCCACTGACTTCCAGCGGCTCGCCTGCCAACACAGGGATCTCCGGTCGATGGATAGAGCGGTAAGGACTCCGTCCCGCTGTCGCCACCGGCGGGGGTTCTGACGGCAAGGACTCCGTCTCCCCCGCAGGAGTGGTCGGTTGGGCCCAGGCAGTGGCGGTGCCGCGCTTCGTTGCCAGAGAGATTACCTGCCAGCCTTGGGCGCGTGCCCGCTCATCCAAGTCGAAATAAGGACTCCGTCCCGCTGTCGCGACCGACTCATCCGGCAGCTTACCGACCCACAGCCAGGCTGGATCCCCGTCGCCGGGCAAAAGGGCAAAGGCAAACTCTCCCCGTTCCGGCAACAGACGCTGCCAGTCCAGCGCCACCTGAGATTGCAAGCGCTGCAGCCACTGGCCGGGATCCACCCGCAATCCCAGGGGATTTAGGGGCTGGATCTGCCCCAGGCTCTGCCAAACTGAGACCAGATTCTCTCCGGAAATCAGCGCCAAGGTTTTATCCGGCAGATGTTGAAGGATCTGCGGGCGAAAGGCTTCTGCCGCCGGCAAGGAGAAGCCAGCGGGCGCATGCCAGAGGGCAGCACTTTCGGCCACCAAGCCGCGGAAGTTTACCCCCAACCCCAGCCCTACCGCCTGCAACGTCAGCCCATCTGAAGAAACCGCCTCTGGATTTTGCCAGAAGGCCCAACCCACATGCGCCTCCCGCAAGGGCTGGATGACCTGCTGAAACAGAGGCTGAGCCACCAGAGACAACTGCGGCAACTGCCAAGCATCGATTGCAGCCCGAATGGCAGCAGACTGCTCCGCCAACAACACGTATTGCTCGCCGAAAACGGCTGCCGAGAACCCCTGCAGGCCCGGAATCGGGCTAGACACCACCTGAATGCCCTTGTAAGTGTCTACCTGCACCGGCCTCCCGGCCAAGCTCTGCCGTTCCCACAACAGGTTCAGCTCAAACTGAGAGAGCGCCGCATCCCGCGTTTCTAGGGCAACCAAGGTGCCCCACTCCGGCAAACTGGCCAAGAGGGTGCTCCTCCCCAGCCAGGGCCGCACCTCCCGCTCAAAATCAAGGGATCCCCCGGCCAGCATGGATCCCAGCCAGCCTGGGCCTTCAGGGGAGAAAAACTTTTGCCACTGCTGACGGGCAGCGCGTCGCTGGGGGGCAGGAGTTGCCGCTTGCCAAAACGCTTGCACCTCGTCCAGGGGAACAGCCAACACCAGCAGCGCTTGTGCAGAGCTGGGGGCAAAGCCCACAATGGGTGGCAGCTCCGGGTGGGCCAGCAACAAAGCTACCGGACTGCGGGTGAGCAGCCACACGACAACCCGCACCATCAGGGCGGCCAGAAGACCCAACCCGATTAGGATCCCGCGCAAGAGTTGCCGTCGTCCCATATCTCAATCTCTGCACCGAGGGAGACATGGCGCGGACACCCAGGCCCTACTGCTCTGCACTGCTGGCATGAACAGGCCTAGTGAAGAAGCGCTGCCCTCAGTCCTGCATGATAAAACCTTACCATGGAACAGAGGCTCATCCTGGTGCGCAAGCTGGAGCCCACTGCTGAGCAGGCGGTCAAGCTTAGAGGCACCCCACAAGCCTTTGTGATCCGCACCACCATTCCAAACCAACGTGCAGATCAGCCCTGCCTTGACCAGCCCGGCAGCTATCTAGGCCCATCCGAAAGTCAAACCCATGTCAGAGTTTCAACTGGTTTCTCCCTATCAACCCACCGGAGATCAACCTAAGGCAATTGCCGGCTTGGTGAAGTCGATTTCAGAAGGCCATCGTTTTCAAACCTTGCTGGGAGCAACCGGAACCGGCAAAACATTTACCATCGCCCACACCATCCAGCAAATCGGCAGGCCCACCTTGGTGATGGCCCACAATAAGACGCTGGCGGCACAACTGTGCAATGAGCTACGAGAGCTGTTTCCCAATAATGCCGTCGAATACTTCATCAGCTATTACGACTATTACCAACCGGAAGCCTATGTTCCCAGCACCGATACTTACATCGCCAAATCTTCCTCTATCAACGATGAAATCGATATGCTGCGGCACTCGGCTACCCGCTCCTTGTTTGAACGGCGGGATGTGATTGTGGTGGCCTCGGTGAGCTGCATCTATGGTCTGGGCATGCCAGAAGAATACCTGAAGGCTTCCATCCCCTTCAAAGTCGGCCAGGAGATTAACCAACGGGATGTCTTGCGGGCTCTGGCCAGCATCCAGTACGAGCGCAATGACCTGGAGCTGGTGCGAGGGCGATTTCGCCTCAAAGGGGATGTGCTGGAAATTGTGCCGGCGTATGAGGATCGGGTCATTCGCATCGAATTTTTTGGGGATGAGATCGAGGCCATTCGCTTAATCGACCCGGTTACAGGCGAGATTTTGAACAGCCTCAGCGCCCTCAGAGTTTATCCTGCTCGGCACTTTGTAACGCCGGAAGCACAACTGGAGCGGGCAATCCTCAACATCGAGCAAGAACTGGAAGAGCAACTGGCCCTCTTTCGCAAAGAAGGCAAGCTCCTGGAAGCCCAACGGCTGGAACAGCGCACCCGCTACGACCTAGAAATGCTGCGAGAGGTGGGCTATTGCAATGGGATCGAAAACTACTCTAGACATTTAACGGGACGCAAAGCAGGAGAGCCCCCCGCCTGCTTGGTGGATTATTTCAAGGCCAACGATTGGCTGCTGGTGGTGGATGAATCCCACGTGACCGTGCCCCAAATTCGCGGCATGTATAATGGCGACCGTGCCCGCAAGCAGGTGCTGGTGGATCACGGTTTTCGCCTGCCCAGCGCCCTCGACAATCGCCCCCTCAAAGCCGAAGAGTTTTGGGCCAAAGTTCATCAGTGCATCTTTGTTTCGGCTACTCCCGGCAACTGGGAACTGGAGCAGAGCGAGGCCCAATTTGAAACCCGGGTGGAAGATGGCAAGACCTTGAAGTTTTATGTGCAGGGCAGCGGTCGGGTTATCGAACAGGTGATTCGGCCCACTGGGGTGGTGGATCCCGAGGTGCATGTGCGCCCCACGGCTGGGCAAGTGGACGATTTGCTGGGAGAAATTTACTTGCGATTGGAACGCTCTCAGCAGGGATCTGCCGAACGGGTGATCGTGACCACCCTCACCAAACGGATGGCAGAAGATCTCACAGAATATCTCCAGGAGCGAGGGATCCGAGTTCGCTATTTGCATTCCGAGATCACCTCGATTGAGCGAATTGAAATCTTACAAGATTTTCGAGAAGGGGCCTTTGACGTGTTGGTGGGGGTCAACTTGCTGCGGGAAGGGTTGGACTTGCCAGAAGTTTCTTTGGTGGCCATTTTGGATGCCGACAAAGAAGGGTTTTTGCGAGCAGAGCGCTCCCTGATTCAGATGATCGGGCGGGCAGCGCGGAATGTCCGTGGAACGGTGGTGATGTACGCCGACACCATGACCAGCAGCATGGCCCGGGCCATTGCCGAAACCCAGCGTCGCCGCGAAATTCAATTGCAATACAACCGCCAACACAACATCACGCCCAAGCCCATCGTCAAGAAAAACAGCAATGCCATCTTGTCTTTTTTGGCCATCTCCCGCAAACTTAACGACCCAGATTTGGAAAAAGCCTTTCAAGCTGCGCAAGAGATCCCTCTCTCCGAGATTCCGGAGCTGATCGGCCAACTGGAACTGAAGATGAAAGAGGCCGCCAAAAACCTAGAATTTGAGGAAGCCGCCGAGCTGCGAGATAGAATCAAAAAGCTGCGTCAACGCCTTCTGGGCCATTCTCAGGGCACCTAAAATCCTTGCTCAGATCGGCCAAAATTGAGGTCGGCTTGTGCCACCATGAGCTTGCGGGGCAGCACCAGGGATCCCCAATTGATCGATAGGCGTTCGTACCAAACCGGCCATGCAGGACTCCGTCCCATTTCGGCGAGCAGTTCTCTTGATTGGGCTGACGGTGGGGATAGGTCTCTGGCTTACCCCTGCCGTCGCCTCTGCCTCCTCAGGGATCCCCTTGGCTCAAGCCCTTGAATTTCGGGATCCCAACTTTTTCCTGGCCGATCCCCGACCCACACCGGCTGAAGCGCCAACTCCTGAGGGATCCCCTGCTCCGGCTCCCAGCCCAGTCGGGATCCCTTTGACCGGCCAAGAGGGCACAGAGGTGTTGGTGGGGAACATACCGGTGTTCCGCCTGCAGACGGCAGACTACCCCAGCGATGTGCGGGCCGACAACGTTCGGGCAATCATCGAGCGCTTTCTGGAAGAAGGGCAGTTGCCGGAGCCAGAGGTACGGGTGGCCCAGGATGCCAATGGGCAATACATCTTACGCCTGGGGGAAAGAGGCCGCTTTGAGCGCACACAACGGTATTTGTTTACCGTCACCTATGCCGATGCTGCCGCGGAGCGCAGGGTGGCACTGGGTCAGGTGAACCTGAATGACGTGCGTCTGGTGGCTAACAGTTGGGCGCGGCGGTTGGAGCAAGCGATTGCCGATTACCGCGAAGATCTGCTGGCTCTGCAGCGGGCCCAGGATCCGCGCGTGCTGGTTCTGACCCTTTTGGCAGGGATCGCCACCCTGGTGGTGGGGTTCTTTCTCTGGCGGCTGTTCGACCGCAGCTTAACCCGTCTGCAACGCTGGTTGGAGCTTAAGGCCGGAGAGACCTGGGGCACCTGGATTGATGTGGGTGGGATGCTGCTGCGGGGCGTGGGGGTGATCCTCATCGCCGGCATCTCGCTGGATCGCGGTATCAGCTTCATCCCTGCCCTACGACCGTTTCAGCGCTCCTTTTACCTGGGCCTGGGTCGTGTGGTCGCCACGGCTCTGGGCGTTCTCACCCAGCCTCTGCCCAACTCCAGCGTTTCGATTGCCAGCTTGCTGGTCTTCCTCCTCCTTTCTATCTTGGTTTTCACTGGCGCCCACTACGTCAGTGTTGGCTTCAAGCAGCGCTTTTTGGCACGCCTGGGGCTGGATCTGGGCACCCAAGAGTCTTCGGCGGCCATCTTCAAGTACATCCTGACCCTGTTCGGCATCCTTCTGGTCTTGCCCTTCAGCGGCCTTAATCTGGGCTCCTTGGCGGTTATTGCCGGGGCGGTGGGTTTGGGGATCGGCTTTGGTTTGCAAAACCTCTCCAACAACTACATCAGCTACATTGCCATTTTGCTGGAGCGCCCCATCCAAATCGGGGATCTGGTGGAAGTGGACAACCTGCTCGGCACAGTGGAGCGCATTGGCCCACGGGCCACCGTCTTGCGCACCCTGGATCGCATTTTTGTGATTGTGCCCAACTCCCGCTTTACCGAATCGAAGGTGGTGAACTGGAGCTACCGGGATCCCCGCTGTCGCATCCACATTCCTGTGGGCGTGGCCTACGGCTCCGATACCGCCTTGGTTACCGAAGCCCTGCTCAGCGCCGCCAAAGAAAATGCTCGGGTGTTGAGCAGCCCCGCCCCCCAAGTCTGGCTCAAGTCCTTTGGCCCTTCTGCACTTAACTTTGAGCTGCTGGTGTGGATCAACCGTCCTCAAGATCAGTTTGTCTTGATCAGCGAGCTAAACTTCCTAATCGAGGCTGAGTTTCGGCGACGTGGGATCCGCATCCCCTTCCCGCAACAAGATATTCACATCCGCAGCCTAGAGGGATTTGCCCCCCTCAGTCAAAATGGCGGATCCCCTCCTTTGCCCGATGCCGACTCCATTCACTCTGCCCTCAAAGAAGCGGCTCAATCGCCGGAAGACCAAAATGGTGTTTCCTAAGCTATTGCCTGCCATTGACACCCTATCGACACCATGTTGCAGCGGTTAGATGAGGTACTGGGAAGCTTTGGCAGCCATCCCCGTTGGGCTGAACTGAAGCAAATGCAAACCCTGCGGCAGCTCTGGCCCGAACTCGTCGGAGAGGCCGTAGCCGCCCAAACCTATCCTCTCAGCCTGCGCCGACAGGTGCTGCAGGTGGCCACCTCTACCCCGGCCTGGGCACAAAACTTAACCTTGCAACGCCAGATCATTCTCAGGAAACTCAACAGCCGGCTACAATCTCCCCTCAGCGATATCCGCTTCAGCTCTGGTGCCTGGCACAAGGGATCCAGCCAAGCCACCCCCCACCCTGATGCGGAGTTGACCAGCAAGTTTTATGCCACCCCCCGCCTGGCACCCCAAAATGAGCAACGCTCTGGATCCTGTCGCGGCCCCAATTCGAAACAGCCCGCCTCCGACCCGAAAGTGGCTTTCGAGCGCTGGGCCAGGGTGGTGAAACAACAACAAACCCAGCAAAACCTGTTCCCCTGCCCCGCCTGCCGCTGTCCCACCCCTGCCGCCGAATTGGAGCGTTGGTTTGTCTGTGGGTTCTGCCATCGACAATCCTTGCGCCCGCCCAGCTAACTCAGGAAACTCGAATTACGGTTGCTTCAAATGGCAATCAAACGATTCGTCAGGTCGATCCCCAACTTCTTTCTTCCTCTGAGAGAGGTTGTGGATGGTTACGGCAGCGGCAAGGAGCGCTTGGGAAGCGTCTCAACCCAGTTTGAAATGCAACTGCGAACCCTTAATCGTTCATAGCCCGATAGGTGGCTACTGAAGACGGCGATACACGGTTTAAATAGCGGAAGATCCAATACTTAAAAAGTGTATCCAGAAAAACCGGAAAAGTAGCAATAAAGCCGTAGATAAAATCGCGATTCTCCGGTACCCCCAAATGAGCAGCCAAATTACTCAGCAGCACCTCCCAACCGTGGGGAGAGTGATAACCGACAAACACATCGGTAAAGAGAATAATAATGAAAGCCTTGGCACTATCGCTGAGACCGTAGATCAGACGATCCAAAAAAGACTTGAGGACTTCGATTTCCTCACGCCCAACAAAGATAAGCCAGCCAAACACCAGCAGCGAAAGCAAATCAGCAAGGATATTCTTCAAGCCTTCCGAGTTCCTACGGCTATATTTTTTCAGCAGTTCCTCTGCCTTCATGGACAGTTGATCCGCTGATTCCAGATCCCACTCTGGAGATTGATGGTGCAAAGCTCGCTCAAATTCTATTCTTTCCTTGAAAAACTCGAACTCTGACAGGGCTTTTTCTTGGAATTCGTGGCTCAGAGCCACAATGGCAGGCTCCCGTTGTTGCAAGTGATCTACCAATGGCCCAAACAGAAAGTTTTTCGAGAGGATCTGGGTGAGCAGAGGCAAAATGGCCAACAACAACAGAAAACGAATCGATACCAGTGTGCGAGTGCGAGCCTCGCGATACTCCTGGATCAGTTCCTCTTCGGCCTGGGAACTCAGCTCACGGCGGATTTGGCTGGCCGTGCGCAGAATGGAGCGGGGCAGAATCGCAGCTTTGGAAGCGACCGGGGCAGCGCCATTGCCGGAGCCTGCCTTGACAGAGACATTAGAAGAACTGGGTTGGGTTGAGGTAGGTTGTTCTGGCCGTTCGAGAGGCTCAGGTGAAGTGGAAATTGAAGCAGAGATGGGCTGGGATTTTCTGGTCGGGCGTTTGTATCGAGAAGTCACCTGATCGATAAACTGCAGTTTCTCCAAAATGGAAAGATCTCGTCTTTGGCAACCATTCTCGGAGTTTTCGCCGTTGCTTTCAGGAGCATTGACCTCAGCGGCATGGCGTTCTTGATCTTTATCTTGGGCAGAAACAGGGCCACTGCCATTTTGCTCGGGATCCGGCAGGCGAGAAAAGGCGCTGCTGGCTCTGAACTCTGCCAAACGCAGATCGATCTGGCGCAGTTGCCGGCGCAGTTGAATTTGAAAGTAGCGGCTGACATTCTGGCCATGTTGCCCGTTGCTGCCGATGGATCCTCCCTGGAAGTATTGATCCTCAATGGCTTTAATGCGCAGGGCAGCCTCATAAGCTTGGTCGAGGGAGCGCAGGGGGGTATTTGAGATCCATTGGCCCAGCCTGCTCAATACGGATTCTCCCATTGCTCGTTCCCGTGGCACTCCCCATGGGGGCCGATCCACACATTACAGTGATCCGATTGACTAATTATTGTAACGAGTCCTGGGTGCCTAGGCGGGAATCCCAACGGTGGAGAAGTACTTGCAGAGACTGGCCCTGCCTCGACAGAAGTACAGACCGGCACCTTTGGGTCAGAGCAAACTTCAGTATCCCTTAAAGCGCTTGAGGGCAAAGCCACAGATCTGCAGCAGCCGCAGCCCCTCTCGCACATGGTGAATGTTGGAGCGACCATAGGTTCTGGGGAAATAGCGCACGGGGATATCCAGGATCTTCAGGGTGCGCTTGGCGGATCCCAGCAACAGGTCAAAATCTCCAAACGGGTCGAAATCCCCCCACTCTTGGCACAGCTTGGCAATCTGCTGGTAATCCTCCCGCCACAGGGCCTTGGTGCCACAGAGGGAATCTTTGATGCGGATGCCGAGAATGTAGGAGAGGAGAGCGGCAAAAAAACGATTGGCCCATTGGTTTAGCCGAGGCATTGCCTCTGGTTTCAGGGGATAGATAAGGCGACAACCATTGGCAAAATCACATCGCCCGGAAGCCACAGCCCGGAAAAACTTGGGCATGTCCTCTGCCTGTACCGTCAAATCGGCATCGAGGATGATCAACACATCCCCTGTAGCGGCAGCCAGCCCCTTGCGCACCGCATCCCCCTTGCCCTTGCCCTCCTGCCGTAGAGCCCGGATATTGCGGATCCCTTGGTATTCCGCCTGTACCCGCTGGATCTCGGCCCAAGTCTCGTCGCTGGAATGCCCCTCCACAAAAATGATCTCGGTGCGGGATCCCATCTCGGGCAAATGTTCCACGCAGCGGCGGATGTTGCCCGCTTCATTCCGAGCCGGAATCACCACGGTGCAGGAAGGCTGCTGCTCAGGGGGGGGATCCCAGGCAGGGTCGGGCTGCAGGCGAGCGATCGTGTACTCTGTCAGGCAGAGGGCGTTGATCCCGGGCAATGGGGCAATCACCCGGTTGATCACAGTCGAAAGGAACGGGATCCGCCGCGGCAACAACAGCCGCTTGCCCTGCTGAATGACCTCGTATCCTGCCAAGTGCAGCAGGTTGGCCACATCGGCTGCCGATAACCAGTTGGCTGCCGGCAGAGGCATCCGTTGCTTCAGAGCGGTTGCCAAGCCCAGAATCGGCTCCCAGAGCGGGTTGTGGTGGGAGAGGATCAGGCGGGTGCGTGGGGTACAGAAGCGGCGCAACTGCTGGAGAACCTGCTGGATGTCGGCCAGGTAGCCCAGGGTATTGACGAGCAAGATCACATCAAAAGGCTCCGCCAAGACGGGATCCCCTTTGTCCAGCGTGTGGGCATCTTGCACCCGGAAATGGAGATGGGGAAACTCTGCCTGAGCTTGGGCAACAATGTCCGCATCCCGGTCGATCCCCACCCCGAAGCTGGGCTGCAAGGCATTGAGCAGGGAGCCCGTGCCGGAACCAATCTCCAAGATGCGCAAACCGGCAGGGACAAAAAAGCGATGCAGCCGCTCCAGATCCTCGTGGTAGTAGCGGTTTTTTTGCCGCCAGTAATACAAGGGGTGGGTCAACGCTGGCAAGGGATCCCTGGGGTATCGCTGGATAGTCTTCGATCATAAGGTGTGATCGTTTGCAACAACGGCTTCAAGCACCTTAGATCTCAATCTGTTGGTCACCCAACCCAGCTGGATCCCCGACAACAGGGGCGAAGCCCTCCAGCGATTGCGTACCGCAGCCACATCTTGCCACCCCAGTCTCTCTCCACCCAGCGATAGCAGTACAGGGAAAAGGGAAGCATTGGCGGGCAAGTGCCAACGAGCGGGGATCTCAGCGACGACGCACTTTATCCCTTTGGCTGACAAAGATGATGGCGCCAAAGAGAGCCCCCAGCACAACTGCACCAGCCACCAAGCTCCAGAGGAAGTTAGCAAGTGAGGGAGTCATAAAAGCGTTTCCTCCTCGTGCAAATAACCATTGCCCAACGGCTTTTCGATTATACCGAGCCCTGTCACCCTTCCAAAGCCTGCCTTTGTCCCTGCCGGGCGCTGTCATTTGGTAGTTTGGTATTCCAGGGGCACCTCCTCTAGGGTTTGGCTCTTGCCGGCAAAGGGGTTATCCGGCGTTAAGAACAGCATACAGTGACATTCCTTTCGCTCCCGCATGGGTACACAGGGGCAATTCCAATAGCCTGCTTTTGCTTCTGCCTCTTTGTCTTCATAAAAACGACAGGGACACAGCGGGGCGCCCAATTGCTCTTTGTGCAGAGCCAAGCCTTCGATCACCGCCGTCGTAATTGATGGATCCGAGCAGAAAAAGGTCTCGGAGCGTTTGGCGTAGGTTTCTGCGAAATGCCGCATCAACTCAAAGCTCTTCTGTGAGGACTTTTTGTAACCACGACTTTCCATGACGATTCCCAAAAGTGGAACTAACCGGCTGTTGCTAGCAATGGGGTTCACAGCTTTTTCCGACGACGCCTCCCGAAGCCAGTACAGACGTGTAGGGGGCCGGGATTCTATTAACTCCACAGATAACTCCACAGACCTCCCACAACGTCGAGAAAAGCTGTATCTCGCTCTTCGTTGTACAGCAGACCTCTAGGCAGGACAAAAGATTATGCCCTTGCTGTTACACAAGGCAACATCTAGGGGCCGTAGCAAGAGCCAGCCTTGGCGTGCTCTACAGAATACCTTGACATCCTCCCCGGCCTGAAGGCTGGAGATTCCTACCACGCTGCGCATGGATGGCTCCTTGCGCAGTCGTCTCGGCGGGTTCCTGCTTCCGAC
>NZ_JBSSDA010000004.1:0-158592 GCF_054060305.1 Thermostichus sp. OS-CIW-31
TAAACTGTTTGCAGTTTGCTTCTTTCCCAATGTTAACTCTCTCTTCTGTCTGTAAAAAAGCCAATATCTTCTGCCATTTGTTTTCATCTAAAAAAACCAACTTCATCCTCTTTCCTCTATAAATTATTCTCTCTATCCTAACATAAGATCAACACGACCTAGAACTAGAGCGCGACCACCATGCGGCCATCAACATCAAGCACAGGGCGGTGGGGCATCCCGTTCTTTTCGCGTCAGCGGGACGTAGTCCTCAAGCGCAGGAAACGTCCTTTTCGCGTTAGCGGCGCGGAGCGCTTTGCGTCAGCATGAGTGCGGGAGTATGTCACGACGGAAGGTGAGGCAGATGGGGGGCTGGCTCAGGCAAAACTGGCTGTGGCAACTGGGGAGAGCCCTTGTGGCTGTTTGGATCGGCTGGGCGGAGGGGAGCGCTGCCTGGGCGAGGGACATGGCGCCGGCTGCCCCTGGAGTCTCCTCTCCCCCTACTTTGCCCATCCCTTGGGAATGGGTGTACGACTTGCAGGAGCAAGCCCGGCAGCGGCAATGCACATTGGTTGGCCTGTTGCGCAGCGATCCCTTGCCGGCGCCGGATCCCCAGTGGCAGGTGTACACACGGCTAGATTTGGTGGCCACGCCTCAGGCTGGTCGGTTGACCAGTGTGTTGTTTGCCGAGAACACCCGTACTCGGGCCTTGCAGGTTATCTATCAAGCCTCAGGGTCGGTGTACGACCCCGTTGAGGCATTGGATTTTGCCATGATCCTGCCTCTAGCCTGGCAGGGGAACACTTTGCTGGCGCGGGAGTACGAAGGCTGGTTCCAGACCGATTTGAGCTGGGATCGGGCGGTGGTCTGGCCTTTGCCCACTGGCTCGACAGGGATCCCACCGGTGCAAATCTGGGATCCGCCGCCGGCGCTGGGGTATGCGCAGCTGCTGGGCTGGGATCCCCAGGCGCGAGAGCGGGTGCTGTTTGCGGTGGCCGATAGCCTTGGAGAGATGCCCCGCTTGGTGAGCGTGGGCCCAGACCGCCAGGTGTTGCTGCGAGCGCCTGCCGTTGCCCTTTCCCCAACTCCCTCTTCTCTACAGGGGTGGCAGGAGATCCGGCCCAAGGGGGGAGAGCCTCTCTGCCACCAAAGCCGTTTTGGGCTGGAGCAGGGAGGGGAAAATGAAAAATTAAACTGAGATGCAGAAGCCTGTGGGAGCGACAACCATGTCCAAACCGGTGGTGCGGCGGGGCTGGCCTCTGGAGGCCTTTGTCGGGGATGTAATCGTCTGTACCCTAGAGGGATCCCATCTGGATCAGGTGACGGAAATCCGAGTCAGCCCGGCGGGTAAAGGGATCCGAGTCAGCTTTGGGGATCCCTTGGGACGCTCTAGGGAACCGGTGCAGGCCAACGCCGAGGCGCTGACGGTTACCTTTGAGATCGATCCCAGCACCTACCCTGGCGAAAAGCGCATTGAGCTGATCTCGCCGGCAGGGCCCAGCGATCCCTTGCCGTTTTTGGTGATGATGTAGAGGCGCGCAGAAAAGAGGAAGTGGGTCATGCCGTTTGTGATTGCCCCGACCGACGTGGGCGTGCTGGTGCTGGGGGCGAGCCTGTTGCTTTTGGCCGGGGGTTGGGCCTGGTGGCTGCGGCGGCAGAAGCGTGCTGCCTCCCCAGAATCTACAGCCGTTTCGCCGGCCCCGGCGGTTGACCCATCTGCCCTTTCGGCGGAACAGGCGGCTCAACTACAGCCCTTCGAGCAGGCGGTGGGAGATCAGCCGCAGGATCCCATTGCCTGGTACAACCGCGCCACCACCCTCGACCACCTGGGGCAAGCCCAAGCTGCCCTGGCCAGCTACGACCGCGCCCTGGAGCTGAAGCCGGACTTCCCCGAAGCCTGGAACAACCGTGGTTCTCTGCTGGACGATCTCGGTCGCCATCAAGAAGCTCTGGCCAGCTATGAGCGGGCTCTGCGGCTGAAACCGGATTTTTTTGAGGCCCGCTTTAACCAGGCCAACACGCTGCGGCAATTGGGCCGCTACGAAGAAGCCCTACGTGCCTACGAACGGGCCCTTGCCCTCAGCCCCGACAGCCCGGAAACGTGGTACCTGCACGGGCTAACCTTAGCCTCTCTGGGACGGTGGCAGGGATCCCTAATCAGCTACGAGAAAGCCCTCGCCATCAACCCCGTCAATGCCCAAGTTTGGCAGAGTCGGGGCCTGGCTCTGTTTCACCTAGAGCGCTACGTCGATGCTCTGGCCAGCTACGAACGAGCCCTGCAACTGGGCTCCGAATCGGCCTCTCTCTGGGCCGGCCATGCCCTTGCCCACCACCGCCTCGGCAACCCGATGGAGGCCCTCAACAGCTATGACCGTGCCCTGGCGCAGGATCCCAAACGCCCTCAGATCTGGGTGCAGCGCGGCCTGGTGCTGATGGACTTGAACCTCTACGAGCTGGCCATCCAGAGTTTTGATCGGGCCCTGCAGATGGATCCTAGCAATGCCGAGGCTCACTACGCCAAAGCCTGCTGCTACGCCTGGGAAGGCCAAGTGCCTCAGGCCCTACAAGCTTTGGAGCAAGCCCTACGCCTGGAGCCGGAACGCTACCGCCCCTTGCTCTCCTCTGAGCCCTATTTCGACCTCATTCGCGAGGAGCCGAGTTTTGCATCCTTTTTGGCAGCCCTTGCCGGCACGGATCCCCCCAAGAACCCCCCGCCGCTGTCACGAACAGCCTCTTGACGTTCTCACCTCCCAGAAGGAGAGGAGAGGCTGGAATGCACAGGCTGTTTCACCGCCAACCTGACCCAATCACCAATAACCACGAGAGCACGCCAACAACAGAAATCCGGCAATTTCGTTGGGTCTTACGGGAAAATTGCGCTCTTTTGCCGATGAAACCCGCCGATTTTCCGTGGAGATGCTGTTGCTTGGGTCAAGAAACCTGGTCAAACTAAGAACGTTCCAGCTCTTGGCAAATCTCAACAGTGTCCGGTTGTGCTTCTAACGCCATCCCTGTAGCCCTGTAGCACCTGCTTGCGCAGGGTCTGGCTGGGCAAAAGCGTCTCTTGACTGGATGGGTGTTGGTTATGGGTGGGATCCTCAACCTTTGAATGGTTTTCGAGTTCCTTGAGTGCTTGTTCTACAGTTATTTTCGGCAAATCGGTAAAGTGGTTGTCTATGATAACGGCCCCTCGCCTGACCTCTCCCAAGAACTCCGTCTCCCTGAGGCGACCGGCGGCCCTCCCTCCATTGCCTTTGGCCAAGACCGGATTCCCAGCCGCATGTGGATCTATGGCATCTAGTGAGGATGTTAAAGCCCGAACTGCCGAACTGTTGCGGCTGTACCACCAGAATCGCGATCCAGCCCTGCGCAACCGGCTGGTGGAAATGAACTTGGGCTTGGTGCGCAAAGAGGCCCACCACTGGCGCAACCAATGCAATGAGGGGTACGACGACCTGGTGCAAGTTGGCTGTTTGGGTTTGATTCAAGCTATCGAACGCTTTGACATCAGCCGAGGCCTGGCTTTTAGCTCCTTTGCCCTGCCCTACATTCGCGGAGAAATTCAACATTACCTGCGGGACAAGAGCCCCACCATGCGGATCCCACGCCGCTGGACAACTCTGCAACGACAAGCCAAGAAGGTGATTGCCCGTCTGCGGCAAGAGTTGGGCCGTTCTCCCTCTGAGGCCGAGGTGAGAGAAGCCCTACAACTGACGGAGCAGGAATGGCGAGAGCTGGAACTGGCCCAACAAAACAGCCTTTTGCTCAGCCTGGATGCCCCGATTCAAACCGAGGAAGACAGTGTTGCTCTGGGGGAGGTCGTTCCGGATCAGCGCTACCGCAGTTTTCAACTGGCCGAAGAAGACCGCATTCGCCTACAGCATGCCTTGGCCAAGCTGGAGGAACGCACCCGCAAGATTTTGGAATTTGTCTTCTTCTACGACCTCACCCAAAAAGAAACGGCAGAGCGGCTAGGGATCAGTGCCGTTACCGTTTCCCGCCAAGTCAAAAAGGGGCTGGAACGCCTGGCTAAGTTGTTGAATCAAGATATTTTTTGAGATACAGCCCGTTACAAATTAAGGGATATAAAAGGGTATAAAAATCGTGTTTCCGAGGCTTGACCCCAGTGAGGTTTAGAACAAGCAGGTTCATAGTCATTCCAGACTCGATTGAGATACTCCCGCCGCTGCCCAGACGCTCCGCGCCGCTTCCCCCAGCCCCTCCAGAGGGAGAGGGGAGTTAGAGAGCAATGGAACGGAGATGTTTCATTCCTGTTGAAAATGACCATACAGGTGTATCCCATAACCCCTTAGTAGACTGTACTTGAGCCGACGCAATTGGCGGTGACTTTCCACCCAGTAGAACGGCAGGGGCTCTGTACTGCGACAGGTTGATAGACTGATGGGAAATTGATGAGAATATTTGATGAACAGAGAAAACCGCTCTTCTCGGAATCAACCCTTGGTGCCCCGCGGTTTCAAACCTAAGCTGGGTCAGAACTCGGTGGGCAGGGATCCCTTCTTCCAATGCCAGCCCAACCCGCAAAGTCCAGAGGGAATCCGCTTGGCCCCCTATGTGCGCACCTTGCCCTTGGTTGTCGATGCCATGCTGGATTTGGCCCAGGTGGGGAGCGAGGATACTCTCTACGACTTGGGCTGTGGGGATGGCCGCATTCTCATCCGGGCGGCGCAGCGCTTTGGCACACAGGGCATGGGAGTGGATATCGACCCGGAGCGCATCCTGGAAGCCCAACAGCGGGCCCGAGAAGCCCAAGTTCAGGATCGAGTTACCTTTCTCCAGCAGGATCTGCTCACTCTGGACTTAACCCCGGCGACGGTGGTGAGCTGCTATTTGCTGCCCCGCTCCCACCTGCTGATCCGAGACAAGCTGCGCTCCCAGCTTCGGCCCGGCGCTCGTCTGGTCACCCACTCCTTCGACATGGGAGATTGGCTCCCCACCGCCACCACCACTGTATCGGATGTTATCAACACCTACACCATCTATCTCTGGCGAATCTAACCCTGGGGATCCCAGGCCGTCGCTTCCTCAAAAGCAGCAGAGGGCTGGTGCAGCACAATCCGGTTGCCATCGGGATCCCGAAAATCCACCTCCTGTCCATGAAAGGCTTGCCGCAGGGGGGAAATGGAGATCTGATAAGCTCCCGCCAACCCTTCCAGTGTTGTCAGGGATCCCTGTAAATCCTGCACCTGCAGGCAGAGGCTCACCGCTGCGGCTTGGGCACCACCATCGAGATGACGGCTGCGATAGAGGCCCAGCCGCAACCCTGGCAGACGAAACTCTACGTACACCGGATCCCCCTCTGTCGGGAGCTGGACTTGGGGAGAGATCCCCAAGAGATCCCGATAGAAGCGTTGTAGACGAGGCAAGTCCGGGGTAGCCACGCTAACCAAGGCACCAGAGAGCTGCATCGCAACCGCCAAAAGACCGGGTTGGTCTATCTTAGCTAAACTGCCGAGAAGCCCCGCGCTGTACCCGCAGGGTGAGCGTCGGGAGGATGTCACTCAGCTCCAACACCACGCGAGTCTGGGTGGCGATGTCGGATCCACCGTCTTGCCCTCCGGATCCAGGGCCAATGTGCCCGAGATGTAGAGGGTATTTTGCCCACCTTCACGCCGGGAGAATAGGGGGCGATGGCCGGATAGCCGGCTGGAGCAATGGCAACCTTAGGCACGAGGGATCCCGAATCACAACAGGATTGCACCTTAGCGGCGAATTCGATCTTCCACAGCTGGCTGGGATACAGCCATAGCCGGTTTCTCTGGAGCAGATTCCCACTCTTCGGGGGAGATTCTCTTGCAGAACTAGACTATAGTAGGTACCAAAGCTTGCTGCTTCTTCCCAAATCAAGACTGGAGCGACTTACCGTGGGGTTATTCAGCCGATTTTCCCGTGATATGGGCATTGATTTGGGCACTGCCAACACGCTGGTCTACGTGGCCGGGCGAGGCATTGTCCTGCAAGAGCCCTCTGTGGTCGCCATCGACCAAAACACCAAGCAACCCCTGGCTGTGGGGGAAGATGCCAAAAAAATGTTGGGCCGTACCCCCGGCAACATTGTAGCGGTGCGTCCTCTGCGAGATGGGGTGATTGCCGATTTCGACACGGCGGAGATGATGCTAAAACACTTCATCCACCGCGTACACGAGGGCCGGTACCTGATTGCTCCCCGCATTGTGATTGGGATCCCCAGCGGTGTGACTGGGGTGGAGCGACGGGCGGTGATGGAAGCCGCTCTCCAAGCTGGGTCGCGGGAGGTGTATTTGGTGGATGAGCCGGTGGCAGCAGCAATCGGGGCCGGGCTGCCGGTGCAAGAGCCCACTGGGAACATGATCATCGACATTGGCGGCGGCACCACTGAGGTAGCCGTCCTCAGTTTGCAGGGGATCGTGCTGAGCGAGTCGGTGCGGGTAGCGGGAGATGAACTGAGCGAGGCCATCGCCCAGTACATGAAAAAAGTCCACAACCTCACCATCGGGGAGCGCACCGCTGAAGAGATCAAGATTCGGATTGGCTCCGCCTACCCGATTCAAGAGGAACTGACCATGGAAGTGCGCGGGTTACACCTGCTCTCGGGTTTACCCCGTACCGTCACGGTGAAGAGCACCGAAATTCGCGAGAGCATGGCCGAGCCCCTCTCGGTGATTGTGGAAGCCATTAAGCGCACCCTGGAGCGCACTCCACCGGAATTGGCTGCCGACATCATCGACCGAGGCATCATGCTGGCCGGGGGAGGAGCCTTGCTCAAGGGTCTAGATGCCCTGATCAGCCATGAAACCGGGATCTTGGTTCACATTGCCCCGGATCCCCTCAGTTGTGTGGTGCTCGGTACAGGGCGAGTTTTGGAGGATTTCAAAACCCTAGGTCGAGTGTTGAGCGGCAGCTTCAAGGGCTAGAGGAGTTTCTTCCCATCCCTGATCTAAGGTGTGAGTCGAGTGGGTCGGAGAGGTATTGCTTGAATCGGCTACGCCAATGGTGGAGGCGATACGGCTTGGGGTTACTCCTGTCTGCTTTGGCGATGGGGGTAGCATTGGGCTTGCGCCAAACCCAGGGATCCCTGTTGGTGGAATTGTACAGTTGGATCACTGCTCCAGCCCGTCCGCCTGTGGATCCCGCTGCGGTGCTCAGCCAGGCCGCCAACCGTGAGCTGCAGGCCCTGGTAGCCGAGTTGCAGTACCAAAACCGCGAGCTGAAGCGACTGCTGCAATTTACCGAGCAAATGCCCCAAGCGGGGATCCCAGCAGCCGTGGTGGGTCGCAGCGCCGATCACTGGTGGCAACAGCTCACCCTCAGCCGCGGCAGCCGGCATGGAGTCAGGGTGGGAGATGTAGTCATGGCGCCGGGCGGGTTGATCGGGCGAGTCGAGTCGGTCACGCCCAACACCAGCCGAGTGCTCCTGATCAGCGATCCCACCAGCCGTGTCGGGGTAATGCTGAGTCGCAGCCGACACATGGGCATCCTGAGGGGTACGGGCACCCAGAGTGCCATTTTGGATTTTTTCGACAAGGCCCCCAAAGTAGAGGTGGGGGATGTGGTGGTGACCTCGGGCCTGAGCAGCTTTTACCCAGCCGGGGTTGTGGTGGGAACGGTTCGAGCGGTCAACTTGGATGCCAGCCCTGCCCCTCAAGCCACTGTCGAACTGTCGGCGCCGCTGGGTCTCTTGGAATGGGCCTTGATCTACCGCTATGCTCAACCCTCTGATTCCTAAGCTTAAGTCTCACTTTAACTGGCTGGTGACTGTCCTGTCGGGATTGCTGGCAGCAGTGGCCCCTTGGTGGCGAGGGCCGGGCTTGGAGCTAGCAGGCTTAACCCCAGATTGGCCCTTGATCTGGGTGGTGTGCTGGAGTGTGCGGCGCAAAGCTTGGCAGGGGGCTGTTGCCGGGGTCACCCTGGGTTTTCTGCAAGATGCGCTGACCAGCCCTTGTCCTACCCATGCGCTGGGGCTGGCTGTAGTTGGGATCCTCACCGCCAAGTTGCAAAAACAACGCTACATGCAAGAAGACTTTATCTCGGTGGCCTTGATCGTTTTTGGTATGGTGGTGATCGCCGAAACCCTGATGGCGCTGCAGTGGATGTGGCTTGCCGCCTCCCAGGGATCCGATGACCTGGATCCAGCAGGAACGCAAACCTTGCTGGATGGATTGGAGAACTCCCTTCGGTTTTTCGGCAACATTGGTGGCGATGGCCCCCGTTCTCTGGAGAGCATCTGGTGGAACCATCAACGCAATTCCCTCACGTCTGCTATTTTAAGTAGCCTCTGGGCACCTGCTTTGTACTGGCCCCTCAGCCGTTGGTGGCAATCTCAAGAGCGGGATCCCAGAGAGGTTTAGCCTTTGGTTTTATGCCAAATCATCCTACCTTTCGGTTAAAACCCAGGTCACAGCAGAGTATGTCCCTTGGCATTTTTGGCAAGAAAGAACTCTCGAGGCGGCGGGAGCCGGTTTGCCGACTGTCTCTGACCTCCCACATGTTGGCGCTGTGCTGAGAGGCCCCAGACAAAGTCAGAAAAAGCGACAATCCGGAAAATTCTTCGTTGGGGAGCAATTTTGGCCTAAAATGAACCCTAGAACTGAGATATAAGCCCCATCTTTTTCAGACAGCTTTGGGCTAATGTCGCGCATCTCAATCAAAAAGTCAAAAGCATAGGAAGCGCAGGCGACGTCAAGGCTGACCTTGTGGCAACTGCACTTAGAATTTGACTTAGAGCAATCATTGGGAGGGATCCATGCCGCATACAATTGTCACCGATATCTGTGAAGGTGTGGCCGACTGTGTAGAGGCTTGCCCTGTTGCCTGCATCCACCCCGGCGATACCAAAAATGCCAAAGGCACCGACTACTTTTGGATTGAGTTTTCCACCTGCATCGACTGTGGCATCTGTTTACAGGTTTGCCCCGTAGAAGGCGCTATTCTGCCGGAGGAAAAGCCGCATCTGCAGCGAGTGCCCCGCTAATTCCAGGGAAGCATCCCTGGCCACACGCCGGGATTCAACGAGAATTACAATCATTTCAATTCCAACCAGGACGCTGCACCCACACCTAGAACGTTAGTCGCGTCTTCGCGTCGTCGTGTCAGCGTTGCGGAGCAATAGCGTTGCGGTTCCCGTCAGGGTGCCGTAGGCATAGCAATAGCGTTGCGGAGCAACAATACGCAGAACCGGAAGGCTTTTCAAGGACTCCGTCCCGCTGGCGCGATCAGTAGCCTAGGCGTTTCACCTTAACCTGAAACAACTATAAGCTTTAGCCCAAGGAAGCCAAAGCAACGACGCCGCTGGTCAGCCAGCTCAGGGACAGGATCCCCCCCAGGAAAGCCAATGGGATCAGGCCCAGCAGCCGCCACCACTCCAAATCCAGCGCTACAGCTACTGCCCGCACCTGCCAAACCACAAACCACAGCAGAGCTGACAAGCCCAGCAGGGATCCCACCACCCCACCCAACGATTGAGCAGGCCCCAGCAGCAGCCACGGCAAACCGGCAAACCCCGTCAAGCACAGCAGCGCTGAAAAGGAAGGGACAGCCCGACCCAAACAAAAGGCCAGCAATTGCAACAAAGCCGCCAAACCCACCCAGCCCAGGGATCCCATCAGCACCGCCAGCACCATGCTCGGCAGGCTTACCCCAGAGCGGCGAATCGCATCCAGGACGTTGAGCAGTCCCACCACCCCAAAGGCTTGCCAGAGAACAGGCTGTTCCCGCAACGCCCGAAAGGTGCGCTCCGGCAGAAACCAAGCGCCGTAGATGTTGTCTAACCAGGAACCAAGCATGGCCAGCAACCCGTCAAGCTGTCTTTTATCCTAGCCCTTGGTGAGCACTTGACGGGCACACCCCAAAAATGGGGTATGATTGGGAGAGGATTCTGCGGCGTTGGTGACTGCCGTTATGTTTTTGCGATCTATACCCTTCGACAATTAGGATGGGAAGTGGATGTGAGAGCAGTAGGCCAAACTTGATTTGGAAACTATCGACAATCATCCCCGGTATCCTATACTGGATTTTCCAGGTCGAAAACCACGGTAAAACGGCGCAACAGTATCCTCAAAAAAGCCCTCGAAAGGGGGCCTTTTTGTTGTTTGGATATTGTCGGATATTGTCAATGCTGCAGTTAATGGGTATTGCTCTGGCGCTGGGCTCCATCCTTTAGTCGAGCTTCTGGGCACTGGTCTACGTCTTGCTGCAGGGCAGCCAAGTCTGTCTTTCGCTTGCGGGTCTTGACTTTTGTTGTCGTGAGGTCTGCTCGGCTCAGCCAGCGATAAACGGTTGCACAAGTGACATAACTCCCGCACTCATGTTGACGCAAAGCGCTCCGCGCCGCTAAAGCGAGAGAGTGCGAGCTTCAAGGACTCCGTCCCGCTGACGCGAAAAGGACGGGATGCCCCACCGCCCTGTGCTTGATATCTGTAGCAGCTGCTGTTTTTATCATCGTTTATTTCAGCGGTTCTAGGTTCACGGCAGGTTGACAGCAGCTACGGTTTTTGTTGCCGCCGATCTAGTTAGCTTTGCTAACTCTACCTCAAGTTCTGGGGGAAGTTGCACCTGTGGAGATTCCTCTGCCGGGGTTGAGTCAAAAGCTCAGCTAGGTAAGGGTCGTAGAAGCAGGAAGCAACCGGTTGTTTAGTTCATCCTAGGGGGTGAAATAAACGACCATGAGTTGCAGAACGGTCAACAGGAGAGTTGCTCCCACCATCAAACTCCCCCAAATCCATACAACCTGTCGCAGCAGTCCCAAGCTTTCCCGCACCACTTGCGGGGTCAAGGGGCGAGCTGGGATCCCCAATTTGGGTTTCACCTTCGGGATCCCCTGATAGAAATTGGTTCCCCCCAATTGGATCTGCAGCCGCCAGGCAAAAGCCGCTTCGCTCCACCCCGAATTGGGGCTGGGATCCGCCTGCGCGTCCTGACGACACCGCTGCCAGAACCCCCAAGGATCCCGGCTGAGCAGCGCCAGCGTGAGCACCGTCAGGCGGCAGGGCAGCCAAGTCAGCCCATCCTCACAGCGGGCCGGCACTGTGCCCAAATGGGTGAAAGGGGGGTGGCGGTAGCCCACCATCGAATCCAGCGTGCTGCTGGCCTTGTAGGCTAGGGCCAAGGGCGCCCCTCCCAAGAAGGCGTAGAACAGAGGGGCAGTTGCTCCGTCGGGAGTATTTTCGGCCACCGTCTCAATCAGCGCCCGCAAAATCTCCGATGCCGTCAGGTGCTCTGTATCCCGCCCCACGTAGCGGCTGAGACGTTGACGGGCCTCCGGCAGATCCTCTTTTTCCAAGGGATCCAACACCTCCAAGGCGGCAAAGCGCAGGCTGCGCCCTCCCAGACAGCTGGCCATCAGGATCACCTGCACGAGGATCCCTGCCCAGGGGTGGATGGTATTGCCGATGGCGACCAGTCCCCAGCCCACGCCGTAGGATCCCCCCACCAAAGTTAGGGTGAGAACTGCCCCGCCCCACTGTTGTGCTTGCGGAGTCGAACAGTGCTTGAGGATATAGCCTTGTCCCCAGGCAATTACAGCCCCCATCACCCGCACCGGATGAGGCCAACCCCAGGGATCCGCCAGCAGATAATCCAAAGCCAAAGCTGCCGCCAGCACCACCCCGGCAGTTGGTTGGGCCGGGAAAAACAGCGATGACTCCATCCCGCCAGCAGGCTCAAACCACAAATCCACTCTCCTGATCCTGAGCCGCCTGCCAGCTCCGAACATCAAAATACAGATCTTCCAAGGTGGTT
This sequence comes from Thermostichus sp. OS-CIW-31, assembly GCF_054060305.1. NCBI lineage: Bacteria > Bacillati > Cyanobacteriota > Cyanophyceae > Thermostichales > Thermostichaceae > Thermostichus > Thermostichus sp. OS-CIW-31. Next base: position 11,716 of record NZ_JBSSDA010000004.1, read on the forward strand.
TCCTCCAGCACCTGCTGCACTTGCCGAGCGATCCGCTTCCACAGGGCTTCCGTCACCCAGTCCAGCCGCTCCGCCGAATACACGGCTGTGGCGTCAGAACTCTCCACAAGAGGATGCAGGGATTCTCCCACCGCCGCCAAAATGGCGCTGATCGGGATCCGCCGCGGCGCCCGTGCCAACCGGTAGCCTCCCTGGGCCCCCCGTTGGGAACAAACCAAGCCGGCCTGGCGCAACTCAATCAGCAACTTTTCCAGGTAGGGAGCTGGGATCCCCTGTCGCTGAGCAATGGCCCGCACCGAAGCCATTTGCCCGGAGCCGAGCATCGCCAGATCCAACAAAGCTTTGATGCTATAGGTGGCCCGCGTTGTCAAGCGCACCGGGATCCCTCTCCGCAGCACTTCTCGATCCTGCCATAGGACTCCGTCCCGCTACCGCGAAAGGACTCCGTCCCGCTACCGCGAAAGGCAGATGCTTGGGTATCGGGGCACCGGCCAAGAGAGGTTAATCTGGGGATCCGAGGCGATCTCTAATTGCTCTAATTGGCTATTGTCTGGTTATCGGCAGCTCAGCCTTGGAGCTCGGGATGGAACACCCCACCGCCAGCCTTTATTTGGTGGCCACCCCCATCGGCAACCGCGAAGACATCACCCTGCGGGCGCTGCGGGTTTTGCGGGAAGTGGACTGGGTGGCGGCAGAAGATACTCGCCACTCCGGCCAGCTTCTTAAACATTTTCAAATCTCCGCCCGCCTCATCAGCTATCACGAGCACAACGCTGCCCAACGGATCCCGCAACTCCTGAAGTATCTGTCGGCGGGCCAGTCGGTGGCCCTGATCAGCGATGCCGGCACTCCTGCCATCTCCGATCCGGGAGAAGAGCTGGTGCGTGCCTGCATTCAGGCCGGGATCCCGGTGATCCCTGTGCCGGGGCCGGTAGCTGCTGTTGCGGCCTTGACCGCTTCGGGCCTGCCCACAGAACGATTCGTGTTCGAGGGATTTTTGCCGCTTAAACCCAGTCAGCGACAGGCCCGCCTGCAACAGTTGGCCCAAGAAGAGCGCACCGTCGTTCTCTATGAAGCCCCCCATCGCCTGCGCCAAACTCTGCAGGATCTGCTGGATCACTGCGGCCCAGAGCGGCAGATCGTGCTGGCGCGGGAGCTGACCAAGCTGTATGAGTCCTTCTGGCGGGGATCCCTGGCAGCAGCTCTGGAGCACTGCGCCGCCCAGCCGCCGCGGGGGGAGTTCACCCTCTTGCTTGAGGGATATGTGGGTGCCGTTCCCAGCCCTAACCCTGCCAGAGGCGGGACGGAGTCCTTGAATGGGCGGGGAGACAGTGAATCGGAAGCGGAAATTCGTCAAGAAATGGCCCGATTGCTGGCCGAGGGCCTGTCCCGGTCTGCAGCCAGCCGCCGGTTGGCCCAGCGTCTGCAGGGATCCCCCATCTGGACGCGGCGCCGCCTTTACAATCTATCCTTGCAGCTTGAGCCGCTCCCCAGTTCTGTGATTGCTGCGCAACGCTCTGGCGGAAAGGAGTCCTTTCCTGCGTGCGTCAGTTTCCAAGACGACGGCGAGACTGAGTCCTGAGGCGTTCGCGTTAGCGGGACGGAGTCCTATGGCACGGATTTTGTTGGTGGACGATGAAGTGGAGTTGGCCGATTCTCTGGCCCAGCAATTGAGGCGAGAGGGCTACACGGTGGACGTCGCCTACACAGGAGGGCGGGCCTGGGAGCTGCTGCAAAAGTCCCCCGCTCTGCCCTACGATCTGCTGGTCTTGGATTGGATGTTGCCGGAGCTCTCTGGGCTTTCCCTCTGCCAGCGGGTACGGCAGGTGGATTGCACCACCCCCATCCTGTTTCTGACGGCCAAAGATACCCTAGACGACCGGGTGGAAGGGCTGGATGCCGGGGCAGATGATTACTTGGTGAAGCCGTTCGAGCTGCGGGAACTGCTGGCGCGGGTGCGGGCCCTCTTGCGGCGAACCACAGGTACTGGAGAAGGGATCCCTCGCCTGCAGGTCGGGGATTTGGAGCTGGATCGGGAGAACCAGGTGGCCTACCGGCAGGGGCGGATGATCCACCTCTCCCAAAAAGAGTTTCGCCTGCTGGAGTACTTCATGACCCACCCCGGCCAGTTGCTCACCCACGACCAGATCTACGAGCAGGTGTGGGCCGGAGAGGATCCCCCCAGCAGCAATGTCTTGGCAGCTCAGGTGCGCCTGCTGCGGCGCCGCCTCAGGTTGCCCGGAGCAGCAGAATTGATCCACACCGTCTACGGCAAGGGCTATCGCTTCGGGCCTGTCGCCGGGGATCCCTAGCAGCCGTCCCACCTGTAGATAAAACCAAGGCTCCTCCGAAAAGAAGGAGCCCTGCCGGGTCTGGGGAGCGCTTTCAGTCAGCAATGCCACCAGGGCGTTCCCCCCTTCAACCCTGGGGAGCCCAGTCGCCGCGCTATCGGCAACTCCCCTCTCCTCCTGTGGGAAAGGGGCTGGGGGTGAGGGATCACTTGGACTTGAGCTTCTCCGCTTTCTCGATGGCCTCTTCGATGGTGCCCACCAAGTAGAAGGCTTGCTCCGGCAGATTGTCCAATTCCCCCGACAAAATGCGCTGGAAGCCCTTGATGGTGTCTGCCAGTTTCACGTACTTGCCGGGGGAGCCGGTGAACACCTCCGCCACGAAGAACGGCTGGGACAGGAAACGCTCGATGCGGCGGGCGCGGGCCACCACCAGCTTGTCCTCTTCCGACAGCTCGTCCAGCCCCAGGATGGCGATGATATCTTGCAGCTCTTTGTAGCGCTGCAGCGTTTGCTTCACTGCCCGGGCGGTGTTGTAGTGCTCTTCGCCCACAATGTCCGCCTGCAGGATGGTGGAAGAGGAATCCAGGGGATCCACCGCCGGATAGATACCCTTGGCTGCCAAGCTGCGGGACAATACCACCGTGGAGTCGAGGTGGGCAAAGGTGGTGGCTGGGGCCGGATCCGTCAAGTCGTCAGCAGGCACATACACCGCCTGCACCGAGGTGATGGATCCCTGCTTGGTAGAGGTGATGCGCTCTTGCAGGTTGCCCATTTCGGTAGCCAAGGTGGGCTGGTAACCCACCGCCGAGGGCATGCGGCCCAACAGCGCCGACACTTCCGACCCGGCCTGCACAAAGCGGAAGATATTGTCGATGAACAGCAGCACGTCCTGCTTGTTAACGTCGCGGAAGTACTCTGCCATGGTCAGGGCAGTCAGGCCAACCCGCATGCGGGCACCCGGTGGCTCGTTCATCTGGCCATAGACCAGCGCCACCTTATCCAGCACGCCGGATTCTTTCATCTCGTTGTAGAGGTCATTGCCCTCGCGGGTGCGCTCTCCCACGCCCGCAAACACCGATAGGCCAGAGTGCTCCTCAGCGATGTTGTGGATCAGCTCCTGGATGAGCACCGTCTTGCCGACGCCGGCACCGCCAAACAGGCCCACCTTGCCCCCCTTTTTGAAGGGGGCCAGCAGGTCAATCACCTTGATGCCGGTTTCAAAGGGCTCTGGCTTAATCGTCAAATCGACAAGTGGAGGCGCACTGCGGTGGATGGGGGCAAATTCTTGGGCTTGAACGGGCTCTCCTTGGTCAACCGGCTCTCCCAGCACATTGAAAATGCGCCCCAGGGTGGGCTGCCCGACCGGCACAGTAATCGGAGCGCCCGTATCCACCACCGGCATGCCCCGCACCAGGCCGTCGGTCGAGGACATGGCCACCGCACGCACGCGGTTATCCCCCAAAAGCTGCTGCACCTCAAAGGTGACGTTAACCTTCAGGCCGCTTTCGGTTGTGCCCTCCACCTTGAGGGCATTGTAGATTTCGGGCAGCTTGCCGCTGGGAAACTCGGCGTCGATCACAGGCCCAATGACCTGAGTGATGTAGCCAACATTGGTGGCAGTAGCGGTGGCAGTAACCATGATTGAGGCTCAGCTCCTTGTGTGCTCAGTTATCGACTCAGCAATGCCGGGTGTAAATCATTATCATCATACAAGGGATCCCAGTTGCTGCCGCACTTTTGCCTGTCCAGCCTATGGGGGATCCCCGGCAGAGTGGGCTTTTCTTCGCTACCCTAGAGCTAGGTAAGACAGGGGGTTGCCAGCGATGAGCCACTACGGAGGCCGTATTGCACAGCTCAGCTCCGTTAGGTTGGGAGGACGGCGTTCCCGCCCGCGTCGGGGCCGGGCCCTACAACTGGGGATCCTCGGCTTTTTGCTGGGGCTGGGGGCGATGGGGGCAGCCTGGTGGTACACCATTGGGCCGCGGCAGACGCTTTCCTTGTATTGGCTGACCAGTGCCGACAACTCCATTTACTATGTGCAGCAAGAGCGCACGGTTCGCGCCTTCGACGCTCAGGAAGCCATCCGCCTGGCTCTGGAGGAGCTGATTGCCGGCCCCAGGGATCCCCACCTTACCAGCGCCATTCCACCCCAGACGCGGGTGTTGGATGTGCGGGTGGAAGGTGACGATATTTTTCTCAATTTTTCCCCAGAGTTTACCCAGGGGGGGGGAGCCACGGCAATGATGAGCCGGGTCACGCAGGTGCTCTACACCGCCACCAGCCAAAACCCCGGCGCCCGGGTTTGGATCTCGGTGGAAGGCCGTGCCCTAGAAGTGCTGGGGGGAGAGGGGCTGATCCTGGATCAACCCCTGACACGGGCCTCGTTTGTGCCCAGCTTTCAGCTGCCAGCGGAGCCGGCAACCCCGAAGGACTCCGCCCCCCTAACGGGGTCGCCAAAGCGTCGCCTAGCGATAACGGCTTCTTGAGACGGAAACCATGAGCTGGTTGCAGCGGGTGGGCAGCAGTTTTCTCCTGGCCGGCCAGGTGATTTTGCATCTGATGCGGGGTCGTATCCATCGCCGCAACACCCTGGATCAGCTTTCGGCGGTGGGTCTGGAGTCGCTGCTGATTGTTTTGATTACGGCGGTGGTGATCAGCGGTGTTTTCACCATCCAGTTGGCGCGGGAGTTCATCAACTTTGGCGCTTCCTCCCTAATTGGGGGGGTTTTGGCGATTGCCCTTGCCCGCGAGCTGACACCGGTGGTGACGGCCGTGATCTTGGCCGGACGGGTGGGATCCGCCTTTGCCGCCGAGCTGGGCACCATGAAGGTCACGGAGCAGATCGACGCTCTGCTGTTGTTACGCACCGATCCGGTGGATTATCTGGTGATCCCGCGGGTGCTGGCTGCGGGGCTGATGCTGCCGGTGCTCACCATCCTCTCCCTGCTGACGGGGCTGGTGGGGGGGATGATCATCTGCGCTTCGGCCTACAACATCTCTCCTGCAGTGTTTCTCAACTCGGCGCAAACCCTTCTGAGCTCCTGGGATTTGCTCGTCTGTTGTTTGAAGGCGATGGTGTTTGGGTCTTTGATCGCCATTGTCGGCTCCAACTGGGGCCTTTCCACCAGCGGGGGAGCCAAGGGGGTGGGTCGCTCCACCACCGATGCAGTGGTTACGGCGCTGCTGGGCGTGTTTGTCACCAACTTCCTTATTTCTTGGCTGTTGTTTCAGGGGCCGGGGAGCGCCCTCAGCCGCGCGTTGTAGCCACTTCTGCTGTCCCGTTAGCGTTGCGGAGCAATAGGGAGAGAGCTAGGATGGGATCCCCTTTCCCTTCAGCGGTGCAGAGCACTTTGCGAGTAGAATTTCAGATTTTCCGACAGTTGCCGCCGGAGCCGCCCCGCTGGCAGTCCTTCTGGCTGGAGACATCCCCTGGCGCCACCATTCTCGATTGCCTCAACCAGATCAAGTGGGAGCAGGATGGCAGCTTGGCCTTCCGCAAAAACTGCCGCAACACCATCTGTGGCAGTTGCGCCATGCGCATCAACGGTAGGGCAGCCTTGGCTTGTGGCCGACATGTGGGCGAAGAGCTGGATCCCCGCAGCCCCCAGCCGCAGCCTATTCGCATCGGCCCTCTGGGAAACCTGCCCGTTCTGCGGGATCTGGTGGTGGATATGCAGCCCTTCTGGAACGATCTCAGCCGGGTGGATCCCTTTGTCAGCACGGCGGGGCGACGCATCCCGGAGCGAGAGTTTTTACAGCTGCCTGCCGAACGGGAGCATCTCAACGCTGCCGGTGGCTGTATTCTCTGCGGAGCCTGCTATTCCGATTGCAATGCCAAAGAGGTGAACCCAGAGTTTGTCGGCCCCCATGCTCTGGCCAGAGCCAACCGCCTCGTCCAAGACAGCCGCGACAGCCAACGGGAACAACGCCTGCAGGCTCTGGATAGCTTGGCTGGTGTCTGGGGCTGTACCCGCTGCTGGAACTGCAACAGCGTCTGCCCGATGGGCGTGGCACCTCTGGATCAAATCACCGAACTCAAACAGGGGATCCTCTCCCGCCCTGTAGACAAGACCGCTGCTCTGCCCACCGACCGTTCCCGCCAGCACGCTGTTCGCGCTATTCGGACGGAGTCCTTGCCCATAGCCATCCGCCACCGCAAGACTCTGGTGCAACTGGTGCGCTCCGGTGGTTGGATAGATGAGCGCCGCTTTGCCCTGCAGGTGGTGGGCCGGGATCCCAAAGGGCTGCTCAGCTTGGTGCCTCTGGGGCTGCGCCTGTTGGTCAGGGGCAAATTTCCCTTTCGCTTCCAGCCCTCTTCAGGGGCGGCGACGGTACGGCGGCTTATCGACACAGTTAGGCAGGAAGGAAGGGATCCCCTCTAGGCTCCAGTTTTGAGGTTGTCTTGGCCGGAAATCAATCTGGCACTCAAAATCCGATCCCCCACTTTGATGTGGCGCAGCACCTCCGTTCCCTCGGTAACGTAGCCGAACACCGCATAGCGGCCATCCATCAGGTTGAGCCCAGCGGGGGTGAGATCCGGTTCGGCCATGAAGATGAAAAACTGGGAAGAAGCGCTGTTGGGATCGTCGGGATAGCGGGCCATGGCCACCGTCCCTTCGGCAGAAAAAGGCAAGGCCGGCTCCACATCCCACAGGCCCATCTGATCAAAAGTTTGGCCGTAGCGGGGCATCACCTCGCCTTTGGCGCGAATCTCCATAGGAATGGTGCGAATTTTTCCGGTGGCGGGATCCACATAGCCATCGGCAGGGCCAGGGGGATCCCCGGCCTGCGCCAGGAAGAAGGTCTCCACCCGGTCAAAGGTCAGGCCATCGTAGAAGCCCCGCTGCACCAAGTCGGCGAAGTTGCCGGCAGTGAGGGGGGCGCTGTAGCCATCCAAGGTGATCACCATGCGCCCAGCGGTGGTGTTTAGCTCCACCTCTGCCCGCCCCAAGAGCTGAGGTTTGTCGGCATACTCAGCAGGCACTGTGTAGGGGAAAGCCCCCACCCAGTTGTTTTCGAGGGATCCCAACTCGTCCACTAGACGGTCGTAGGCAGCGCGGGCCTCTTCTTTGCCTTTGGATTTGCGCTCGCTGGCTTGGCCGATCACCCGCAACTGCTCCCGCAGCGCAGCCATCTGTTCAGAGGCTGGGGTCACCCGATCCGGAGGCAAGCTGGCCAGCAGGGAATCTCCATGGCGATCCAGAAGCCGCTCCACCTGGCGCACATCTCCCCGCACCGCTGACCAGCGGTTGTACTTCAGGTCGGTGTCGATTTTGGAGATGGCCTCATCAATTTCCAGCAGCTTCGTTTCCTGAATAGGCAACGCCCGCCGCAACAGGGTACGGGGATCCGTGATGGCATCCCCCTGGGGCAGAGCCAAGGCCGGGATCCCCCAGAGCGCCACCCCGCAGAGCAGAGCAGCTACGTAGAGGCCAATCCGGCAAAGGGATCCCCATTGCCAAAATCCTTGGGCACGCTGCGTCATGGTTCCTACCGACTGCAAAACCACTCCTGTCTTAGCCTGACATCCCACCGTCACAGGCGGCAAGCGCTGTCAGACCTCGATTGAGATTTCAACGACTGGCGTGCTCCACCCGGGGGAAAGCCGTCATCGCTACGCAACGCTTTTGCGACCGCAATAGCGGGACGAACTTCTCCAAGGGCATGGCTACACGGCTCTGATACATTCACGCTGAACTCCCCTGAACATGGTTCAGGAAAGAAGCGATCGCATCCTGCCTATCTCTGAGCAGGAAGGCGGTATCCCGCAAAGCCCTGAGGAATACCCCCCGAGCGCTTTCCCCCTTCACTTCCCGGCAACCGTTGCGGTGGACTCAAGGATCAGGGGGAAACTTGGTCTACTATATCCCTCTCAATGACTTTTGCCAAACCGCCTAAAGCTCAGTAAATTCAGCAAAGTTCAGGGTTTTGGGGGTTAGAGGCATGCTCCTACCTAGTTGGTTGGCGTCGGTGTTGGCGTCGGTGTTGGCGTCGGTGTTAGTGTCGGTGTTAGTGTCGGGGTAGAGGCAGGAGTGGGTCGAGGTGTCGGAAAGTCCGTCGGTGCAGGAGGTAGGGGCACCGGAATGCGGAGGCGGCAGGGTTGATCCGATTGATCGCCTTCTGGGGCATAGCAAACGCGAATGAGATCTTCCACAAAGCGAAGCTGATTAAAAGTGACATACTCCCATCACTGACCCTACAGGTACAGCGTGGGCTTCGCGCTTCATCGGGGAGCTACTGCAAGAACCCTCCACGCGCAGACACGGGATGTCCCACCGCGTAGCTGTACCAGATTCCGGCAACGCCGTTTTGTACAGCCATGTTGATTATGGCACAGGATATATACGCCTTTCATCCCGACCCTCCTGCTGTTGCAGAGAGTGCGGGGCTTCCCGGCGGTTTAGCTAAGTTGATCCGCAAACCGTGCCAGCACAAAAGTCCCCTCAGTAGCTGCAGCCAGACGCTGTAACTCCAGAAGATTCAAATCGACCCCCAACCCAACCACATACACGGTGAGTTTTTGTCCTCGCTCTCTGGCCAAAGTTGTCAGCTCCTGAGTAGCTTGGTTGATGGAGCGGGTGCTTTCGTTGTCAATCCCATCGGTGAATACCACCAAGCGGCGGTTGAAACGCTCGGTGGGCCGAAAGTCGCTCAAGAAACGCCCGGCTTCTACCGTGGCATCGTAGAGGGCAGTGTTCCCCCCCGGAACAGCGCGCAAAACGCCTCGTCTCAGCAGCTCTTTGTCGCCGGTGAAGTCCTGCAATAGCTGAGCTGTGCGCAGAGGCTGCCCCAGGGCTGTAAGGCCAAAACCTGCCCCCCGGTTGTCAAAGCGCAGAATGGCGCCCAGATCCAGGGGTGCAGGGCGAAATTGATCCAAGAGCCGAAAAACAGCCAGGAAGCGCCGAGATTGGGGATCCAAAACCAGCAAGCTGCCTGAGCCATCCATCAGCACTGCCATGAGCAAAGGCCGCTGAGCCAGATCCGGCGGGGGGTTCTCGATCCGGGTGGGTGTCAGGGTCAAGGCTACCGGCTGCGGGATCCCTAGCAAGTCGGTTACCCGGTTTACCTGCAGGCTGACCTGACTGGCAGAGAGCTGGGTTATTGGTTGGGGCGGATCCCCGCCTTGCAGGAGGGCGATGTTGAACTCCATTTCCCCTTGTGTGCCAGAAAAGGAGCGGGTCAGAGCCCCATTGAACGTCAGGCGAGCTTGGGATCCCACAGCAGACGGCTCAATGCCTGTACCGCCGGAAGAGCCACAGCCGACAAGGCAGCTTCCCACGAGCACCAGGAGAAGCAGCCAACCAGCTTTTTGGCTTTTTACTTGACCGGGCTGTATTTTTACAGTCATTGCAGCTGCCAGTGCAAGCATAGTGGGGTGGCATGAAAGTACGGAGTTACAATACCACCCAGTAATTCCGAAAGCTACTGTAGCGCTTGGTGTAGGCGTAAAGATTTTTACTGCAGTTAGAGGATCTCGAGTTCATCTTTTTTCACAATGCGAGCACAGCGGGTCTCAGCTTTGAGCCTAGTAGGGCGGCTAAAGCCTGTCTGCTCCGAGAATTGCTTCGAGATAAAGACCCCTTTGTTTTGCCACTTGTGGCAAGCGTTCTCGCTGACCAATTGTCAAATAAGCCGGCGCTCTCCTCCGTGGCCTATAGTTCATAGCAGCTCATCAGTGCAGGTGTAAGCTCTAAAAGGATCCCCTGGGTGAGGAGGAGAACTGAACATGGCGGCAAAGCAACTCAAGTTCTATTGGAGCCCCCAACACCAGCTCTTTAGCTGCGATGGCGCCAAGTTGGAGGGGCACGGCTACATCCAAACCAACCCCTCCCATGACCTGGTTCACCTGCTCATTGCCGCCAACGGCAACATGCCCTGGCAGCCGGTGGAAAGCCGCGAGCAAACCTGCTTTGCCGAGTACAACGCGGTAATGCTGGAGCACCTGTTGGTCAACTGCTTCAACGCAGCGGTGCTGGGATCCCTGCCCGCCCAGCAGATCATCCCAGAGGCGCGGAAATTCTTGCGGTGGTTTGTTTCAGAACACTACGCCCCTTTCCCGGTTTCTGAAGAAGAGGCTTTTCGTCGCTTTGCCGAGCACCTGGATATTGAGCGCATTGTGCGTTTGTTCCCCTATTTTTACAGTCTGCGGGCTTGGGAATGCTTCAGCCTCGATTACCGCGCCGAGACCTACGACCTGGAGTTCACCTCCGAGGATGATCCCGTTCGAGAGGCCCCGGAATGGGCGGCGGATCCCAACATTTTGGAGACTCAGGAGCTGGTGCGGCAAAAGCTCTCTGAGGCAGTAGCCGAGGCGGGCTCGATCCGGCCCAAACCGGAGCCCGTTTTCCCGCCAACTTCGTCAGCTAGAAATCGCAGGAGCCCCGCACTGTACCCGTAGGGTCAGTGCCGGGAGGAATGCGGAAGTCACAATAGAACCATGACCCAAGTCCTGACCGTCTCCTGCAAGCTCAAGGCGTCCCAGTCGCAGGCCGCCAAATTGGACGCGACTTTGGAGGCTTTTGGCCAAGCCTTGAATTGGGTCAACCAGAACACGCCGGAGAAAGTCGCCAACGCCGTTAAGCTCCAGTCTCTGTGCTACCGCGAAATCCGCGCCCGGTTCGACTTGTCCAGTAACTTGGCTCAGCAGGTCTGCAGACGGCTGGCCGGCGCCCGTAAAGTTGCCCAACAGAAAAACCGCCCCGTCAAAGCGTTCAAAGGGGGCTTCGCTACCTATGACGCTCGTATCTTTTCGTTCCGCGAGAAAGACTGGACGGTGTCGCTGACCACGGTGGAGGGTCGGGAGCGCTTTGAGCTGGCGATTGGCCGCTACCAGAGAGAACGGCTGGCGGGCTCCAATCCCAAATCTGCCACTCTGGTCAAGCGCAAAGACGGTTCCTACTCTATTCAGATCTGTGTGGAAACGGAGCCATCCCCACCGCAACGCACGGGTAGAGTGCTGGGGGTGGACTTGGGAAGGACAGATATTGCCCATACGTCAGAGGGGGATAACTGGAATGGACAGCAGTTGAACCGAATCCGAGACCACTACTCCAAGCTGAGGGCGGCACTCCAACGCAAAGCCAGTAAGGGCACACGCAGTTCGCGGCGCAGATGCCGTCAACTGCTGCAACGGCTGTCTGGCAAGGAGAGACGCTTCCAAACGTGGGTCAATCATCGCATCTCCAAAGCTATTGTCTCCAGGGCAAAAGCTACCAACAGCGCTATCGCCCTGGAAGACCTGACAGGGATTCGGGAAAGAGTCAATCAACAGCCCCGCAGCAAAACCGAAAGGCGCAGGGCCAACAGTTGGGCGTTCTACCAGCTACGCCAGTTTCTGGAGTACAAGGCGAGGGCTGCAGGGGTTTCTCTGATTCTTGTTCCGCCCGCCTACACGTCGCAGACCTGCCACCGGTGTTTGCACATTCATCCCGACCCTGCGCAATCCTACCGCAGTGGAAAGCGGTTCAAGTGTGGGCACTGTGGATGGGAAGGGGATGCGGATTTGAATGGTGCGAATGTGATTGCGCTCTTGGGGGCTGCCGTAAACCAGCCTAGAGGTTCGGGCCTGTTTTGTTCTCTGGTAGGGCAGAGCAGGCTCAGGGCTACTGAAAGCCCGCTCCGTACCGCTTAGCGGTCGGAGCCGGGTAGTTTACCTTCTCCTCTGTCCGATCCCCCAGCCAAGACCAGGCAGAAAAAAACCGGACTCGGCTTCAAGCCTGCCCGTTGATGGATCCCCTCACCCCTTTCCCACAGGGAGAGGGGAAGACTAATCTGCGCCTTCCACTAGCCGACGAAAGGCCTTTTTGCCCACCTGCAAAACCCGTCCTGCCAGCTCCGAGACATGGGCAAACTCCAGGTCGGGATCCTCCACCTTTTGCCCATCCAGGCGCACAGCGCCCCCTTGGATCTGCCGACGGGCTTCCGCAGCACTCTTGCACAGGCCGGATTCTCGCAGGATATAGCTGAGCTTAACAGGGTAGGACAGCCGGTCGATGGCAAAGGTGGGGATGGATCCCGTTTCGGCAAGAATACCGTCTAGCACCAGGGCTTGGGCGGTGCGCTGGGCCTCTTCTGCCGCTGCAGGGGAGTGAAACTGGGCCACAAGGGTTTTGGCTAGGAGGATCTGCCGCTGGCGGGGATCCTCCGGCAGCTCCGACAGGGGCACCGAGGTCAGCAGCTCAAAATAGCGCTCCACCAGGTGATCCGGCACCTTCTCCAGCTTGGAGTACATGGTGAGGGGATCCTCAGTCAGGCCCACGTAGTTGTTTTTGGACTTGGACATTTTCTGGTACCCGTCCAACCCCTCCAAAAGCGGCACCGTCACGCAGAACTGCGGCGCTTGGCCCTTCCAAATTTGCAGATCTCGCCCGGTGAGCAGGTTAAAGCGCTGGTCGGTTCCCCCCAGTTCTACGTCGGCTGCCAGAGCCACCGAGTCGTAGCCCTGCAGGAGGGGATAGAGAAATTCGTGCAGATAAATTGGCGTTCCAGCTCGGTAGCGCTGGGCAAAGTCTTCTTTGGCCAGCATCTGCCCCACCGTCATCTGGGCCTGGAGTTCGATCAGCTCGCTGAGAGTCAGGCGGGCCAGCCACTCGCTGTTGCGGCGCACCTCCAGCCGGCCAGGGGTCTCAAAATCCAAGATCTTGCCGGCCTGCTCCAAGTAGGTGCGGGCGTTTTCCTCCACTTCTGCTGGGGTGAGGCGGGGACGGGCCTCCGATTGGCCGGTGGGATCCCCGACCAGCGCCGTGAAGTCCCCGATGAGCAAAATAGCCACATGGCCCGCATCCTGGAACTGGCGCAACTTGCGCAACACCACTGAATGGCCCAGGTGTAGATCCGGTCGGGTGGGATCGATGCCCAGCTTCACCCGCAAGGGACGATTTGTTGTGGCCAGGCGCTCCGCCAGGGCAGCAGGCCCTCCCGGAAAGATCTCGGCCACCCCCCGCTCAACAATTTGGGCTATCAACGGATCCCGGTACGTTGGCGAAACTGAGGCTGACGATAAACTCAAATCCTGCTCCTCCGGCTGAACCCATGAGCCATTTTAAGCCCACGCAAAAGATGCTCGATTCTCAACTCAAGATCTTCTCCCCCTAGCCCGGTTGGAGTTGTCGATGGGCAGGGTTGGCCATCCTGCTGCCCCAATAGACGCCGCCCTATAATGGGTCTAGCTTGTTGTTGCTTTGCAACACGGACGTGACAGGGTTTTTGACGTGACCTACGGTCGCAGACCATTGGCCCGCCGGGCGAGAAAGCCGGGGTTGGAGCGTGTCTCCAATTCCCCTTTTTCCGGATCGGGGTTTGACGAGCATGCCGACTATACCCCACCCACCCGCCCCTCCCGGATTGCCCAGGTTGCCGGTGTGGTGGGCAATCTGTTGCTGGGATCCCTGCTCTTGGGATCCACGGCAACGGCTGCCGGATTGGTGGGGCTGGCCATTAGCTTCCGCAACTTGCCGGACGTGCATCAATTGCGGGATTACGTGCCCATTGCCACCACCCACATTGTCGATATTCGGGGCGAGCCCATTGCCAGCCTACACGGGGAGGCCAACCGGGAAGTGATCTCCCTTGAACAGGTCTCGCCGGAGATGAAAAAGGCCTTGCTGGCCATTGAAGACAGCCACTTTTACACCCATCCAGGCATTAATCCGGTCAGCTTGGGCCGGGCGATCCTAGGCAGTGTGGAGGGGGGTATAGGCTCGGCGGGGGGGGGATCCACCCTGACAATGCAGTTGGTCAAGAACCTGTTTTTGAGGCCGGAGCGTACCCTCAGCCGTAAAGTCGCCGAGATCGTGTTGGCGGTGCGCCTAGAACAGGTCTTCAGCAAAGACGAGATCCTGGAGATGTACCTCAACCAGGTGTACTGGGGGCACAATCTCTACGGCATCCAGGCGGCGGCCCGCAGCTACTTCAACAAGGATGCGTCTGAACTGAACTTGGCTGAAGCGGCGATGTTGGCTGGGATCCTGCCGGCCCCGGAAACCCTCAGCCCCTTTCGCAACCTGGAGGGAGCCAAACGGCGGCAACACCTGGTGCTGGATCGTCTGGTGGAGCTGAAGTGGATTACCTCCGAGGAAGCCCAGGCGGCGCGGGAGCAAAAGCTGACCTTAGGCCGCATTACCTCCTTTCAAAGTAACGCCCCAGCAGTTACCGACGCCATTGAGGCGGAGCTGCGGCGCCGCTATGGGGAACAAGCTCTAATGCAAGGAGGTCTGCGGGTTCAGTCCACCATCGATCTGCGTCTGCAGCGCCTTGCCCAGCGCATTGTCAATGAAGATGGCCCCCGCATTGGGGCAGCTCGTCGTGCCGATCAAATGGCTTTGGCGGCAGTGGATCCCCGTACCGGCTATGTGAAAGCCATTGTGGGCGGGATCAACGCTCAGCGGGGCCAATTTAACCGCGCCACCCAGGCGTTTCGCCAAACGGGATCCACCTTTAAGCCCTATGTGTACTACGCGGCTCTGGCCAGCGGGCGCTATTCACCCGGCAGCATCTTGGAAGATACCCCCGTCACCTATCCCGGCTCGCCACCCTACAGCCCGAAAAACTACGACAACACCTTCTATGGCTCCCTCACCTTTGCTCGGGCTTTGGAGCTCTCCCGCAACGTGCCCACGGTCAAGTTGGCCGATGATGTTGGGATCCGCAACGTCATCGCAGCGGCTCAGGCCACCGGCATCAGTGCCGAGATGTTTCCCAACTTGGCTACAGCTCTGGGCTCGGCCAGCGTCAGCCCCCTGGAGATGGCGGCCAGCTATGCGGTCTTTGCCAATGGCGGATATCGGGTGGAGCCGACCCTCTTGGCCCAGGTGGTGGATCGCAACGGCCAAATCCTCTTCGAGGCCAGGCCTCAGCCGCAGCGGGTTTTGGATCCCTGGGCGGTGGCTACGCTCAACCAAATCCTCAAAGGGGTGGTGACCCAAGGCACCGGGAGGGCAGCTCGTCTGGACGATGGGCGACCTGTAGCCGGCAAAACCGGCACCACCTCTGATTTCCGCGACGCTTGGTTCATCGGCTATGTGCCGCAACTGTCTACCGCCATTTGGATTGGCAACGACAACAACTCCCCCATGCTGCCCGGCACCGCCGGCGGGGCCTTTGTTGCCCCCACCTGGAAGCGCTTTATGACTGAGGCTCTGCAAGGGATCCCACCTCAGGACTTCCCCAGCCCGCATCAATTTCCCCCTCCCCGACCATGACCTACAGCGAGGAGCGGCTGGCGCGCATCGAGCGCACTGTCGAGGCCAACGCTCAGGCCATCGCCCAACTGGCCCGGCAAAACCAAGAGCTGATGCAAACCATTGCCGGCACCGAGGAGCGCATTGCCAGAGCCGAGGAACGCATTGCCAAAGCCGAGGAACGCATTGCTGGCGCCGAAGAACGTCTGGAGGCCGAGGTCAAACGCTGGGACGAGCGGTTTTTCCAGCTCAGCCGCGATACCCTCAACTTCACCCGCAATGTAGTGACCATCGCCGCCATCACGGCTGTTTTGATCCCCCTGCTCAGGGATGTCGCTCCCCTGCTGATCGAGCTGTTGCGGGAGGGATCCCGTTAGCCCTCTGTAGCTGGGACATCTCGCTTTTCCAACCGCTGGCCAACAAGTGGTTATCGGCAATTGCGCTGAGACAGCCGCGATTCCACCTCTCTGGGGTCGAGCAGGGTTCCAACCGGAATCGAGGTGTCCAAGGGATCCCAGCGCGTACTGATTCTGAGTTACACTAAAACTGCAAAGAAAGGTAACGCCTTTTTCTGGTTCTCCTGACCCTTCACCGCGTTCTTTCTTGCATTCCTTGCACAAGACACAGAGGACAGACGATTATGGCTTTTGAACTCCCGGCTCTGCCCTATCCTGCCGACGCGCTGAAGCCCTACATGTCGGCAGAAACGTTTTCCTTCCACCACGGCAAGCACCACGCGGCCTACGTAGCCAACCTGAACAAGCTCATCGAGGGCACCGATCTGGCCAACAAGTCTCTGGAAGAAATCATCAAGGCCACCTTTGGGGATCCTGACAAAGTGGGTATCTTCAACAATGCCGCCCAAGTTTGGAACCACACCTTTTTCTGGGAATCCATGAAGCCGGGCGGGGGAGGTGCGCCTACCGGGCCTATCGCCGACAAGATCAACGCCGATTTCGGCAGCTACGACAAGTTTGTCGAGGCTTTCAAGACGGCGGCTGCCACCCAGTTTGGCAGTGGTTGGGCTTGGCTGGTGCTGGAGGATGGCACGCTGAAGGTTACCAAAACCCCCAATGCCGAAAATCCGCTGGTTCACGGTCAAACGCCCCTGCTCACCTTGGATGTGTGGGAGCACGCCTACTACCTGGATTACCAAAACCGGCGGCCTGACTTCATCAATGCCTACCTGGAGCACTTGGTGAACTGGGATGCCGCCAATGCCCGGCTGGCTGCCGCCTGACTCCACCTGTTCTGGGATCCCTTGACGGGGGATCCCATCGAAGACTAGCCCTATGTCTCTGTTTGCGAAGGGATCCTTGGGGATCCCTTTTTTGCGCCTAGTCTTTCCCCAAGCGTTCTCGCTCCTCGCGCAATCGCTCCAGAAAGCCAGGGGTGGGAGGTTGGGTTGGAGGGGCTGCAAGGGGAGCAGAAGTTGGAGCAACCCGGTTCACTTGGGGAAACAAAGGTTGATTGATGGGCGGCGGGGGGAGAGGTTTGGCTGGGACAGGGGCTGGAGAAGGTGGAGCAGGGGGTGTGGGCACTGCAACCGGTCGGGGTGGAGGCACAGCAGGGGCTGGAGGAGGAGGTGACACCTGCTGAGTTGGAGCAGGGGGCTGAGGGGTAGAGGACACTGCCTCTGGAGTTGCCGCTGGCCTGGGTGTGGGCTCGCTTGCGGACTCACCGATTCCCAGATCTGGGGCGGGATCATCCTCAAACACCGGTTTGCCCTCCGGATCCCGTAGCAGCCAGTCCAGCAGAGGTTCAGGAGTGGCTGAGGGATCCCGCTCAGGGTGCTCTGCACCGCCGACTGGAAGGGGGCGTTCGGGGGCAGCAGGCGGTCTTTCGCTGCCTGGGCCCGGATCCAACAGCAGACGCAGGCCCCAGAAGGTGCTCCCCGCAATGACAACAAAAAGGGCTATCCCAGCCCAGAGGGGAAACGGCTTGGCCTCGGGCTCTGCCTGGGTACTGAGCAGGTGTGTGCCCGACTGCCCTGCATCTACCGCCGCTAGGGTACGCTCGGAGAAGATGGGTGCGGCTGGGGGGGACGCGAGGGAAGAGCCGGCAGCGCTCTGGGAGCGCAGGGATCCCTCCAATTGGGCGCTGAGAACCTTCATATCTTGGGGCCGCTGGTCGGGATCTTTGGCCAGACAGGAGAGCACCACCTGTTCCAGCTGCAGCGGAATTTCATAGGGCAAATTTGCGCGATTGAAGGGTTGGGGCTGCTGGTAATTGTGGGCCTCGTACCAGCCGGGGAAAGAATCGCTCTTGGGTCGCAGAGGTTGTTGCCCGGTCAACATGCGGTAGAGCACTACGCCAAGCGAGTAGATATCCGAGCGGGCATCCAGGGCTTCCCCGCGCACCTGTTCGGGAGAGGCATAGCGCACCGTACCCAAAAAGCCGGTGGTCTGGGTGCCGAGGGCAAGGGAAACGTCGCTGAGGAGCTTGGCAATGCCGAAATCCAAGATTTTGACGGTCTCCCCCAGGGTTTCATCTTTCAGGACGAAGAGGTTGCTGGGTTTGATGTCGCGATGGATCACCCCCTTGATGAGATGGCCATCCTGCTCGGTCTCTAGGTTGTGGGCGTAATAGAGACCGGCACACACTTGGCGGGCAATCCTCACCACCTGTTGAGGCGGCAGCACCGGCTGCTTGAGCATCAGCTCCCCCAAACTGCGCCCCGTTAGGTATTCCATCACCAGGTAAGGTTGGTCGTTCTCTAGACCGTAATCCAGCACCTTAACAATGGCAGGGTGCTCCCCCAACAACGTGCTGATGCGAATTTCCTGCTGAAAACGTTTGTGCAACTGGCGTCGGGTGTTGTCATCGCCTGCCAAGTTTTGGTGCAACAGCTTTACCGCTACCGGACGGTTGAACAGGCGCGTATCGACTGCCTTGAACACCTGCCCCATGCCGCCCGCTGCAATGCTGTGAACCAGTTGATAGCGCTGGCCGATTACTTTTCCAGGAGCAAGCTGGTGCATAGGCAGCCTAGGAGCATGTACCCTCTGATTTTAATGCGTGTTTCTCGGGAGTTTCTCTTGCCTTTCTCCGGCCATCCCTGCCCAGCAGTCTTCATTCCCAATGTATTTGATGTGCTTTTAAGTACTTATTAAACGCCCTGCCAGTAATTGAAGGCCGGACAAAGTCTGTGGGGCATCGAGAGCTACTTGGATCTGGAGGGATCTGATAGACTCATGCGGGCGCTTTGCCGGGTCTGTTCATTAGCTGTCTGTCGGGTATTTATGCTGGCTAACTGGCTGCAAATTTCGGGGATCCCTCTAGCCATAATTGGCCCCGTTGAGAATCCGGTGCTGGTGTTTTTGATCATCCTGACCATCATGCTGGTGGCTCCCTTGCTATTTGAGCGGCTGCGCCTGCCGGGGATCATCGGGTTAATCTTGGCTGGGCTGGTGGTGGGGCCCTACGGCTTGGGCATCTTGCGGCGGGACGAGACCATCATCCTGCTGGGCACGGTGGGGCTGTTGTTTCTCATGTTCATGGCGGGGCTGGAGACCAGTCTGGAAGATTTGAAGCTCAATGCCGGGAAGGCCACCATCTTCGGGGCGCTCACCTTTCTGTTGCCCATGCTCATCGGCACAGCAGCCATGTTGGCCATTGGGTATGGCTTTCTGGCGGCGGTGCTGGTGGCCTCTTGTTTTGCCTCTCACACCCTGATCGGTCTGCCCATCATCTCGAAGCTGGGGTTGATGCGCCTGCAGACGGTGAGGGCAACTTTGGGGGCCACCCTTATCACGAATGTCCTGGCGTTATTGGTGTTGGCGGTGGTGGTGCGCGCCCACCAAGGGGAGCTGACGCTGCAATTTTGGCTGACGTTGATCCCTTCCATTGCCCTCTACACGTTTGCCACCCTGTGGGGGGTGCCTAAGCTGGGCAGTTGGTTCTTTCAACGCTTTGGTCACGACGAGGGAGCAGAGTTTACTTTCGTGATCGCCACTTTGTTTGTGGTGGCCTACGGAGCGGGGTTGATCGGCATTGAGCCGGTGGTGGGAGCCTTTCTGGCCGGGACGGCCATCACCCCTATCATCCCGCCTCTCAGCCCCCTGATGAACCGGATTCAGTTTATCGGCAACACCCTGTTTGTGCCTTTCTTCTTGATCTCGGTGGGGATGCTGATCAATCCCGGTATTCTCTTGGGGGAGCCGCGCACGCTGCTGGTGGGCGGAGTGATGATTGCAGCGGAGGTGGTGAGCAAGTTTCTGGCCGCTTGGATCCCGGCCCAACTGTTTGGCTGGCGCTTTGCCAGCGCTATGGTTATGTTCGGCCTGTCGATGGCTCAGGCGGCGGCTACCCTGGCGGCCATCACGGTGGCTTTTCAGGTGAAGTTGGTGGATGAGCTGACGGTGAACGGCACCATTGCCATGATCCTCGTGACCTGTGTTGCCTCGCCTTGGATTGTGGCCCGCTGGGGAGAGCAAATGCAGCCCACCGAGGTGGCCGCAGAGTCCACCGAATTGCCCAAGCCGGATTGGGGAGCTCGCGTCTTGGTGCCGGTGGCCAACCCGGATACTGAGAGGAACCTGTTACAGTTGGCTTTGATTTTGGCCAAAAAAGATGGGGGAACGCTGCTGCCGCTGCATGTTTTGTCTGACCGCGCCGGGATCTCGCCGGCAGCCCTGGCCCGGCAGGAGCAGTTGCTGACTTTCGCAGAAGCTCTGGCCCACAGCGCCGTGACCCGAGTGGAGCCGATTCGGCGGGTGGATGACTCGGTGGAAAAAGGGATCATTCGCTCGGCGGCGGAACGGCAGGCGACCTTGGTGATCCTGGGCTGGAAGGGCTACTCCACCTATACAGAGAACTTTTTCGGCAGCATCATCGACGCGGTGGTGCGGCAGGTGGGGATCCCAGTCTTGATTACGCGGTTTCCGGTACCCATCGAGACAGCACGCCGCATCCTCTTGGTTGCACCGGAGCTGGAGGTCTCTCCCGGATCCCTGCAGCAGACCCTTGGGCTGGCGCAAACGCTGGCCGGCGAATTGAAAGCAGGTTTGCAGATCCTGCTGGTGCAAACCCGACCTGGGCGGGAACGCTCCCCAGCCTTGCCGGCAGAAAGCTATGCCCACTTGCCGGTTCAGCGGGTGCAGGGGGGGGTGGTGGCGGAAGTCTTTAAAGCGCTGCAGCCAGGAGATGTGTTGGTATTGGTTCCCAGCGAAACCGGCAACCGGTCGCGCCTGGGCCGAGAGCCGGAGACCATCGCCCGCAACCGACCCAGCCTTCCCATCATTGTGGTGCATTTGCCGCGGGATTCAGCTCATCCCTTGCGCCAAGGAGATGGGGTTCTGGCGGCCGCAGAGCCCACTTGACAGGGATGGCATTGGGGTGTTGTCTGGCGGACTGGAGCTCTTGTCTCAACGACGCCCCGGCTCCCCTGGTAAACTGGGATACCCCAGGTTCGGAGCAGTCGTGAGCCAGAAGGGAGGCCCAGAGCCATAGACTATGTTGATTGAGGAAGTGGGGATAGTGCCCTGCGGAGCACAGGAGTATGGTTGCCTATTTGCTAGAAGTCGGCTGTGAAGAGCTCCCGGCCAGTTTTGTGGATTCGGCTCTGGAGCAGTGGCGAACCGGGATCCCGGCCTCTTTGGCGGAGGCCCATTTGCAAGCGGAGCAGATGCAGCTTTTCGGTACGCCGCGCCGCCTGGCGGTTCTGTTGCAGGGGTTGCCCACCCAGCAGCCGGATCGCACTTTGGAGGTGAAGGGGCCACCGGTTCAGGTCGCCTACCAAGATGGCCAGCTCACTCCTGCCGGGGAAAAATTTGCCCAAAAACAAGGGGTGGATCCCGGCAGCCTGGAAATCCGGCAAGTGGGCAAGGGATCCTTTGTGTTTGCGGTGCAGCGGGTGCGAGGCCGGCCGACGGCAGCTGTGCTCCAGGAACTGGCACCCGCCTGGATTACCAACTTGAGTGGTGAACGGCTGATGCGCTGGGCCTGCGGGGATCTGAAGTTTCCGCGCCCCATCCGCTGGCTGGTCTCCCTTTGGGATGATCAGGTGCTGCCTTTGCTGCTGCCGACCCACGAGGACAATTCCATGCCGGGCTTAGTGGCGGGGCGGGTGAGCCGGGGGCACCGCGTTTTGGGATCCCAGCAGGTTGTCCTGGAGCGGGCCGAGAGCTACGTTCAGCAAATGCAAGAGGCGGGGGTCAGCCCCGATCCAACAGCGCGAGAGGCATACATTCAGGCCGAGGTAACCAAGCTGGCCAGGCAAGTGAATGGGGAAGCCCAGATCCCTGCTCCTTTGCTGCGGGAGGTGGTGCACTTGGTGGAGTGGCCGACGGCGGTTTTGGGGCGCTTTGAGCCAGAGTTTTTGCGCTTGCCCCCTGCGGTGATCGAGACGGTGATGATCACTCACCAGCGCTACTTCCCAGTACGGGATGGCCGGGATCCCAGAAAATTGCTGCCCTATTTCATCACCATCTCCAACGGCGACCCCCGGCAATCGGAGCGGATCGGGGCAGGCAACAGCCGTGTGGTGCGGGCGCGCCTGGCGGATGCCCGCTTTTTCTACGAGGAGGATCGGCGGATCCCCTTGGCGCAGCGGGTGGAACGCCTGCAGGCGGTTACTTTTGCCGAAGGGCTGGGCTCCATGCGGGACAAGGTGGAGCGCATCCGCCACATCAGCCGCCTCATTGCCGCTGCCCTGAACTTGGATCCCCAGGAACAAGCGCTGGTGGAGCGCACGGCTTACCTGTGCAAGGCGGATCTGGTTACCCAAATGGTGTACGAATTCCCCGAGCTGCAGGGGATCATGGGGGCCGACTACGCTCGGCAGGATGGGGAACCGGAGGCGGTAGCCGAGGGGATTGAGCAACACTACTGGCCTTTGGGAGCGGGGGACGCTTTGCCCACAGCACTGACGGGGCGGGTGGTGGGCTGGGCAGATCGCCTGGATACCTTGGTGGGCATGTTTCGCTTGGGGCGGATCCCCACCGGCTCCTCGGATCGCTTTGCCTTGCGGCGGGCCGCCAACAGCCTGGTGCTGGTTGCCTGGGATGCCGGCTGGACTTTTGACTTCAACTTGCTGTTGCAGAGCGTGGTGCAGGACTATGCCTTTGGCGATGTCCACACCTTGCGAGCCTTGCAGGAGTTTTTGGCCCAACGGATACAGACCCTTTTGCAGGAGGAAAAGCGGATTGATTACGACTTGGTCAGGGCTGTGGTGGGGGATCCCGAGTCGGTCAAAACCGAGGATCCCCAGAAGGCCGAACTCACCTTGCGGGCCCTGGGCAACCTGCCCTTGACCCTGCTGCGGGCGGAGTACCTGCAACACCTGCGGGCCACCGGGGAATTGGCGGATCTCTATCCCACCCTCAATCGCTGCGCCCGCCTGGCAGCCCAAGGGGACTTGGACTACGCCGTGGTGGATCCGGCAGCCGCCGTGGATCCCGACCAGTTGCAGGAGGCGGCAGAAAGGGAGTTGTACGAGGCTTGCCAGAAGGTCTATCGCCTGGGGGTGGAGCCAGCCCTTCAGGGAGACTTTGTCCCCTTGGTGGAAGCTCTGCAAGCAGCAGCCCCTCAGGTAGCCCAGTTTTTTGAAGCCGTTTTGGTGATGGATCCGGATCCTGTGCGACGGGCCAGCCGGCTCAATTTGCTGGGAGTATTGCGCAACCAGTCGCGCCTGTTGGGGGACATGGGGGCTGTGGTTATGGCAGGGGAGTCGTCGCCGGAGAAGACCTCCTAGCTGGCCAATCCAGACACGCTTGGAACCCTCACTCCCGGCCCCTCGGGAGCTTGGGAATGGACATGCAACCTATTATCCAAGGAAGCGCAGACATTGCCGCAAAGCCCGCTGCACCGAGGCCAGGTAGCCCTCTCCAAACAGGTTGAGATGGTTGAGCCAGTGGTAGAGCTGGTAGAGGGGCTTGCGGTGGGGATACCCCTCGTCCAAGGGGTAGGCCTGCTGATAAGCCCGATAGAACTCGGCTGGAAAGCCCCCAAACAATTCTGTCATCGCCAGATCCGTCTCCCGATCCCCGTAGTAGGTGGCCGGATCGAAAATCACCGGGGATCCATCGGCCAAGGCCCCGTAGTTGCCGCCCCACAGATCTCCATGCAACAGAGCGGGTTCTGGCCTGTAGTCCTGAAAAAAGGCTTCCAGCTCCGCCATTACCCGTTCGGCTTGGGCCACCCACGTGCCGCGATACCCCTGTTGGCAAGCCAATTTCACCTGGTAGAGCAGCCGCTGTTCCCGATAAAAATCCGGCCAATTCTGCCGCCAACTGTTGATCTGAGGCGTAGAGCCGATGGTGTTGTCGCGCTCCCAACCGTAGCTGCCGTTGGGGGATAGGGTGCGGTGCAACTGGGCCAACTGGGATCCCAACAAACCCGCAGTCTGCGGACGGGGCGAGGTTAGCTCCAGGTATTCCAGCACCAAGTAGGCCTGCTCTCCTACGGATCCCCAGATGATGGGCTGGGGCACGCGAATGGCCTGGGCAGCCGCTAGGGTTTGCAAGCCCGCAGCTTCCGCTGCAAACATCTCCAGCGCCCTTTCTCCCCCACGGGCCAATTTGACGAAGTAGTCTTTTACCCCTTCTGCAAGAGGGCTTTGGGAAGCGCAGGAAAACCGATAGGTGGCGTTGATGCTGCCTCCGCCCACAGAACGATACTGTAGGGGCTGGATGGGATCCCCTGTTGCTTCTGAAAGGTGCCGGGCGATGGTCTGCCAAAGAGTTTGCATCAGCAGCAAAAGTCAATTGTCGGAGAAAAACAGGTACTTATGGTCATTTCGGGTAGTCATTTCAGGTTAGGGTGAGACGCCTGAGCCATTGCCTGGGCCATTGAGAAAAGCCCTATGGCCCCGTGCATTCAAAGTTTTAGGTGTGGGCGCAGTCTCCTGGTTTAATTGAAATGACCATAACTCTTTTTTTGTGCTACTTTCACCTTCTCATTCTCAAGAGCACAGTCAATAGCGCGAGGACTCCGTCCCGCTGGCAGGACGGGTTGGACGCCAGACCGGGCTCTATCCTTCAGTCGAGCTTCTGGGTACTGGTCTCCGTCTTGCTGCAGGGCAGCCGAGTCTATCTTGCGCTTGCGGGTCTTGACTTTTGTCGGCCTCAGGTCTTCTCGGTTCAGCCAGCGATAAACTGTTGCACGACTAACCTTGTTCATCCGTGCAACTGCTCCCTTCCTGGACATACCCTATGACTCTCTCTCAGGTCTAAGCTTCCTCCTGAGGTCTACCTCCATGCCTTCTTAGCTGCAGGGCCGTCTCATTCTTAAATGAATTGACCCTGTTCCTAACCTGTGGGGCTCTGGGGTCTTGAGCTTCCGCCTCCTATGGGGAAAGTGGGGGGAGAGCTGTATCTCAAATTAAGTTCGAATTGAGGTCAGCATTAGCGGCGGAGAGGCTCAGAAATGACCACCACATCCTGCAGAAACTGATCCTGTTGCTGGCGCAAAATGCCCAGGTCAGGACCTTGGTTGAGCAGGACAAAGTGGATGCCATTCGGCAGCTGCCCCATCGTCATCAGCCGATCCGCAGCGGATCCCACCTGAGCAGCCGTGCCTGGGGGCAAGGTGCGCGCCCGCAGGGTGCTGTGGCCAGTGCCCGCTCTGGGCAAGATCCGAGTCGGATCCCCATCTGTGAAATCTACCAGGTGTTCCCAGAGATGAGCTAGGGCGCGGGGGGAAAGGTACAGCGCTCGCCCTCTTTGCCCCAGGCGAATGTCTTGCTCGGCGGGGGCCATTTGGGAATCCAGGCGGGAAATGGGCTGAGCCACCAACCGCTGCCGCAGGTACTCCAGCAGGGCTGTTTCGCCCCCCAGTTCCGCCAACAGGGCTTCTGCCATGGCTCGGTCGTTGCTGCCATTGAGGATCTGCAACAGGGATCCCAGCCGTAGCGAGGTGTAGCTGGCCAGGCAGTGGGCGTCCGCGGGCAGGGCTGTCAGGGTTGACACCGAGCCGCGAATGACAACCGGATGGGGTTGTTGAGTATTGCTGAGGAGTTCTGCCAAACGCTGAGCGCCGCCCAAAGGATCGGGTTGGCCCAGCAAACGGAAGGGGGGCAACACCTTCACATCCCCGTCGATCTGGCGAATGTTGAGGCTATGCAAATGGCGGGCCAGCTCTGCCACATTCGCTTCCGTGAAATAGGGATCCCCGCCACCCACCAGGATCAAATCTCCCGTCAAGCGATGGCCCAACCGATGGCCTGTGGTGTAGAAGCGGGTCTCAAAGCGATGCTCGTAACCCCAAGTCTCCAGGGCCATCAAGCTGATGGCCAACTGATCCAAGGCTCCCACCGGCAAAGGTCGATCCAGCCCATGCTCCGCCAACAGCTCCCCTTCCGGCGTCCAGAGCAGGATCCCCTGTTGAGAGAGCGCTCCCCCTTGGGCTGCCAATCCCTGCAAAAAGCCGGACAAGACCGGAGCATAAGGGGAATCTTCCCACTCCGGCGATTGGGCACGAGGCCACCAGGGGGGAAGGCCCGGAGTCCCACTTGGGGAAGGCAGCGGCGGCGGTGGGGTGGGGATGGGGGGGAAAGGATTCTGAGCCGATGTGGGAAACTCGACTTCGGCACCCGTGCGATTGCTCCAGCAGGCCCCCAAGGCCAAAGCACCGGCCAACGGGATCCCTGCCCAGAGGAGACGACGATGGGGGCGCAACCCCTGTGGGATAAGCGGCATGATGACCTCACAAAGACACTTGCAAAGGACAACGGGCTGGCAAAAGACTTGACGCTACTCTAGTGCCATCCGAACTGCCTTGGCAAATCTCTGTGCCAGCCTTTTCCAGCGTTATCGACTCCGGCCAAGGCAAGCCCATCTTCTGCTTGTCAGGGATCCCACTCGGCTGTAGCCTGATGCGAAGCCAGAAAATGCTGTGTTGCCTGATGGATATCCTTTGCAACGGCAATGGCTGCAGATCGTCCGTTGGCTGTGCAAGGGCTAGGCTGTACTGGAGAGGGTGGGAGATGGCTCATACACTCGTGCAGAACGGATCGCAAGCTCCTTCTCTCCTGAGTAAAAGATAAAATAGGGCGATTTAGACTCCGAGCATTCCAGGCCGCCGATGGGAAACAGTCAAACCGGGGAGATGGTTCAATCGGAAAAGCAGGCTTTCCTGGAACGGTGGCATGACATTCTCGCCCCCAACTCCCTGGGCTACCGCATTCGGCTGTTGTCTCAATTGGTGCGGCGGAAGTTGCAGTCTCATTTGGAGCCTTTTGGCCTGACCATCTCCCATTGGGTGGTGCTCTGCTGCCTTTGGGAAGAAGACGGGATCCCTACTTCCACCATTTGTGAGCGCCTGCAGCAGTTGGGGGGCACCATGACCGGGGTGTTGGATGGCATGGAAAAACGGGAGCTGATCCGGCGGCAGCGGGATCCTGAGGATCGGCGGATTTGGCGGGTCTACCTCACACCTGCAGGGGAGGAGCTGAAAGACGTTTTACCCCCTCTGATTTGGCAGTTGCGGGAGCAAACCTACGGCTGTCTCAGCCCAGAAGAACAGGCAACCCTCTCGCGGTTGGTGGATCGGCTGATCGCCCATCTGTCAGCTAGAAATCGCAGGAGCCCCGCACTGTACCCGTAGGGTCAGTGCCGGGAGGAATGCGCTTTGATGAAGTACAATGAACTTATGACCCAAGTCCTGACCGTATCCTGCAAGCTCAAGGCGTCCCAGTCGCAAGCCGCCAAATTGGACGCGACTTTGGAGGCTTTTGGCCAAGCCTTGAATTGGGTCAACCAGAACACGCCGGAGAAAGTCGCCAACGCCGTTAAGCTCCAGTCTCTGTGCTACCGCGAAATCCGTGCCCGGTTCGGCTTATCCAGTAACTTGGCTCAGCAGGTCTGCAGACGGCTGGCCGGCGCCCGTAAAGTTGCCCAACAGAAAAACCGCCCCGTCAAAGCGTTCAAAGGGGGCTTCGCTACCTACGACGCTCGTATCTTTTCGTTCCGCGAGAAAGACTGGTCGGTGTCGCTGACCACGGTTGGGGGTCGAGAGCGCTTTGAGCTGGCGATTGGCCGTTACCAGAGAGAACGGCTGGCGGGCTCCAATCCCAAATCCGCCACTCTGGTCAAGCGCAAAGACGGTTTCTACTCCATTCAAATCTGTGTGGAAACGGAACCGTGCCCACCGCAAGGCACGGGCAGAGTGCTGGGGGTGGATTTGGGAAGGACGGATATTGCTCATACATCGGAAGGAGATAACTGGAATGGACAGCAGTTGAACAAAGTCCGAGACCATCACTCGCGGTTGAGGGCGGTACTTCAACGCAAAGCCAGTAAGGGCACCCGCAGTTCGCGGCGCAGATGCAGAGAACTGTTGCAACGGCTGTCTGGCAAGGAGAGACGCTTTCAGTCGCGTCAGCGTTGCGTAGCAAAAACGTGGGTCAATCATCGCATCTCCAAAGCTATTGTCTCTAGGGCAAAAGCTACCAACAGCGCTATCGCCCTGGAAGACCTGACAGGGATCCGGAAAAGAGTCAATCAACAGCCGCGCAGCAAAGCCGAGCGGCGCAGGGCCAACAGTTGGGCGTTCTACCAACTACGTCAGTTTCTGGAATACAAGGCGAGGGTTGCAGGGGTTTCTCTGGTTCTTGTGCCGCCTGCTTACACGTCGCAGACCTGTCACAAGTGTTTACACATCCATCCCGATCCTGCGCAATCCTACCGCAGTGGTAAGTCGTTCAAGTGTGGGCACTGTGGATGGGAAGGGGATGCGGATTTGAATGGTGCGAATGTGATTGCGCTCTTGGGGGCTGCCGTAAACCAGCCTAGAGGTTCGGGCCTGTTTTGTTCTCTGGTAGGGCAGAGCAGGCTCAGGGCTACTGAAAGCCCGCTCCGTACCGCTTAGCGGTCGGAGCCGGGTAGTTTACTGGATCCAGATGCGGCTGTGCTGGCGGAGCCAAGTCAATAGTCTTTATCTTGAGAGCGCCTTTGAGGGAGGGCGGAGCTTTGTCTGGCGATTTGCTGATCCGAAATGCTGAGCTGCTGGTGCCGGAAGGGGATCCCTGGCGGGGGGATGTGCTGGTGCGGGAGGGGCGCATTGCCCAAATCGGCCAAAACCTCTCGCCAGAAGGGGTGACCAAGGTCATCGACGCCGAGGGCCATACCTTGATGCCGGGGGTGATCGATCCGCAAGTTCACTTCCGCGAGCCGGGCCGAGAGCACAAAGAAGACCTGCAGACGGGATCCTGGGCCTGTGCCCGGGGCGGGGTGACCAGCTTTTTGGAGATGCCCAACACCGACCCGCTGACGATTGACCAAGCGACGCTGGATGACAAGTTGGCCCGTGCAGGCAGCAAGTGTGTGGTCAATTACGGCTTTTTCATCGGGGCCACTGCCGATAACTTAGAAGAGTTGCAAACGGTGCAGGGAGCCTGTGGCATCAAAATCTTCATGGGATCCATGCATGGGCCCCTGTTGGTGGATGATCAGGCGGCGCTGGAGCGGATTTTCGGGGAAACGGATCCCAACTTCTTAATTGCCGTCCATGCTGAAGATCTGTCTCGCATCAAAGCCCGTAAGGCCCTGTTTGCCGGACGCACAGATGTAGCCGTTCACTCGCAAATTCAGGACGAGGAATCGGCCCTGATCGCCTCACGGCGGGCTTTGGACTTGGCCACCCGCTACCGCCATCGGCTGCACATTTTGCACCTCTCCACCGGCCTAGAGGTGGAACTGCTGCGCCAGCACAAGCCGGCCTGGGTGACGGCAGAAGTGACCCCTCAGCACCTGCTGCTCAGCACCGCCGATTACGCCCGGCTGGGATCCCTGGCCCAGATGAACCCCCCCCTGCGGGATCCCCCCAATTCGGAGCAACTGTGGCAGGGGCTGCAGGACGGGATCCTGGATTGCATTGCCACTGACCATGCCCCCCATACTCTGGAAGAAAAGGCTCAGCCCTACCCCCACTCCCCCTCGGGTATGCCGGGAGTAGAGACGGCCTTGCCCCTGATGCTGACTGCAGCGCAGCAGGGCCGCTGTACGCTGGCGCAGGTGGTGCAGTGGATGTGTGAGGCGCCGGCCCGCCTCTACCGGATCCCCAACAAAGGGCGGCTGCAGGTGGGCTACGACGCCGACCTGGTGCTGGTGGATCGCCACACACCCAAACCGGTGCGGCGGGAAGAGCTGCTGACCAAATGCGGCTGGAGTCCCTTCGAGGGCTGGGAATTGGTGGGCTGGCCCCTAGTCACGATCGTGGGCGGACAGATTGCCTTTCAAAACGGCCAGGTGGATCCCTCGGTGCGGGGAAAGGCTCTTCAGTTTCAGCGCTAGCCAGGGATCCCTGCTATCCCGCAAGGGCTTCCGATAGCAGCAGGACAGAAGTGGCGCAGTAGCCTATCCTAGCTTCCCTCTCCCTTTGTGGGAGAGAAGCCAGGCCTGAGGGCGGGATGGCGCAAAAGCATCAGGAACGGTCTCAGGCTGGTTCGCCGATCACCACACACCTCGGCCTGCTGGGTCCGGCAACTCTGGCCCAGAAACTCGTGTTACTCTGAAAATGATAATTACTGATAATCAAAATTGAAAACGGCAAGGGGGCCTCATGAAAGTTGCCTACGTGTTCACTCACCCTCGCTGCGGCACCTATAAGTTGGGCCAGATGATCCTGCCCCAGCTAGAAGTAGGGGTGCATGGAGCGCAGGTGGTGGGCATGTTCTTTTTCGACGACAACTGCTTTGTTTTGCGGCAGGGGGATCCCATTGGCGAGCGCTTGGCCAAAGTTGCCCAAGAGCAAAACATCCTGCTGATGATGTGTGACATGTGCGCTCTGGAGCGCAACCTAGCCGAAGGGGAACCCCGCTGGTGCGACGCTCAAGGACGCGGGCGCAGAGAGCCAGCTCGGTGCGTTCCCAAAAACGTCGTCAAAGGAGTGCAGGTGGGCTGTTTCCCTGACCTCTACGAGGCCTTGAAGGACAACCCACCTGACCAAGTGATTACGCTTTGACGGAAGGACCCCGACTTAGCTGACGGCCACAGCCGCCGGCGGCTCTTGGCTGGGCTGAGAGCCGATCTTGCGGAAGATCAACCGCTCGTTGGCTACATCCACCAAAATGCGGTCGCCGGGTAGGAACTCGTTTTCCAGCAGCTTGGTGGCAATGGGATTTTCGATCTCCCGCTGGATCACCCGCTTCAGGGGACGGGCCCCGAACACTGGGTCGTAGCCCACCTCTGCCAGGTAGTCCTTGGCTTCTTCGGTGAGCAGGATCTCGATTTGCTGATCTGCCAGCAGCTTTTCCACCCGCTGCATTTGCAGGCCGACAATCTGGCGAATTTGCTCTTTGGTGAGGGCGTGGAAGATGATCAGCTCGTCCACCCGGTTGAGGAACTCCGGTCGGAAGTGGTGCCGCAGCATGGCCAGCACCTGAGTTTTCATCTCCTCGTAGCGGCTTTCATCGGCCCCAATTTCCAGGATGAGGTCGCTGCCGATGTTGCTGGTCATGATGATGATGGTGTTTTTGAAGTCCACTGTCCGCCCTTGGGAGTCGGTGATGCGGCCATCGTCCAGCACCTGCAGCAGGATGTTGAAGACATCCGGGTGGGCTTTTTCCACCTCGTCAAACAGCACCACCGAGTAGGGGCGTCGCCGCACCGCCTCGGAGAGCTGCCCGCCTTCTTCGTAGCCCACGTAGCCTGGAGGAGCTCCGATTAGACGAGAGACCGAGTGCTTCTCCATGTACTCGGACATGTCGATGCGCACCATCGCCTCGGAAGTGTCGAAGAGGAACTCCGCCAAAGCACGGGCCAGCTCGGTTTTCCCCACGCCAGTGGGCCCCATGAACAGGAAAGAGCCGATGGGGCGATTGGGATCCTTCATGCCGGCCCGGGCGCGCCGAATGGCTGCC
Source organism: Thermostichus sp. OS-CIW-31 (assembly GCF_054060305.1). Taxonomy (NCBI): domain Bacteria; kingdom Bacillati; phylum Cyanobacteriota; class Cyanophyceae; order Thermostichales; family Thermostichaceae; genus Thermostichus; species Thermostichus sp. OS-CIW-31. Next base: position 42,984 of record NZ_JBSSDA010000004.1, read on the forward strand.
GCTACGGCGGCTACCGCCTCGTCTTGGCCCACCACCCGCTGGTGCAAATGGGCTTCCAGGCGCAGCAGCTTCTGCTTTTCCGACTCCATCAGGCTGGTGACTGGGATCCCGGTCCAGCGGGAGACGATCTCAGCGATATCTTCAGGAGTCACTTGCTCCCGCAGCAGCGGCTCGCCGTTGGTCTGCAGCTTGGCCAGGTGAGCCTCCTGCTCTTGGATTTGCCGCTCCAATTCCATCAGCTTGCCGTACTTGAGCTCGGCAGCGCGGTTGAGGTCATATTTTTGTTCAGCCTGTTCGATTTGAAGCTTGACGGCGTCCCGCTCGGCTTTAAGGCTTTGCAGGCGTTCGATAGCCTCTTTTTCAAATTGCCAGCGGGCATTCAACTCCCGTTGTCGCTCCGTCAGGTTGGCCAGCTCCTGCTCAATTTTGCTGAGGCGATCTCTAGAGGCAGCATCATCTTCTTTTTTCAGGGAGAGCTCCTCCATCTGCAGTTGCATGATGCGCCGGTCGATCTCGTCCAGCTCGACGGGCTTGGAGGTGATCTCCATCTTCAGCTTGGCCGCCGCCTCGTCCACCAGGTCGATGGCTTTGTCGGGCAGGAAGCGCTCGGAGATGTAGCGGTTGGAGAGCACTGCTGCTGCCACCAAGGCGGAGTCGCTGATTTTGACCCCATGGTGCAGCTCGTAGCGCTCTTTGAGGCCGCGCAGGATGGAGATGGTATCTTCCACCGAAGGCTGATCCACGTACACCGGCTGAAAGCGGCGTTCTAGGGCCGCATCTTTTTCGATGTGCTTGCGGTATTCATCCAGGGTGGTGGCGCCGATACAGCGCAATTCGCCCCGCGCCAGCATGGGCTTGAGCAAGTTGCCGGCATCCATGGCCCCTTCGCCGGCCCCGGCGCCGACAACGGTGTGCAACTCGTCGATGAAGAGGATGATCTGGCCTTCGGATTCAGTGACCTCTTTGAGCACAGCTTTGAGGCGGTCTTCAAATTCCCCGCGGTACTTGGCCCCGGCAATGAGAGCGCCCATGTCCAGAGCAATGACTCGCCGGTTTTTCAGAGACTCCGGCACATCTCCCCGGTTGATGCGCTGGGCTAGGCCCTCCACAATGGCTGTTTTCCCCACGCCGGGTTCGCCGATGAGGACGGGGTTGTTTTTGGTGCGGCGGGAGAGCACCTGAATGACGCGGCGGATCTCGTCATCTCGCCCGATCACCGGATCCAGCTTCCCTTCGCGGGCCGCCTGGGTGAGATCGCGGCCATAGCGCTCCAGGGCTTCGTAGCGGGATTCGGGGTTTTTGTCGGTGACCCGCTGTTTGCCTCGCACCTCTTTGATGACCGGTTTGAGGCGCTCTACCGTCAGGCCCAGGGGTGCCAAGACCCGCTTGCCCACCCGCTCATCTTGCAGGGATCCCAAAAACAAGTGCTCCACCGAGATGAAGTCATCTTCGTATTCCTTGCGAAACTCCTCGGCCCGATCCAGGGTGGTTTCCAGGCCGCGACCCAAGTAGAGCTGATCCACCCGCGCCAACTTGGGCTGCTGGTTGATGAAGCTTTCCACTTTATCCCGCACCAGCCTCGGATCGATACCTGCCCGTTGCAGGAGGGTTTGGGTGAGCCCCCCCTCTTGATCCAGAAGGGAGATCAGCAAATGCTCGGTTTCCAACTGTTGCTGCTGGTGCCGCCGGGCCACATCTTGGGATTGGACAATGGCGCTCCAAGCTTTTTCGGTAAATTGGTTGGGATTGGTGGGCTGCATAGGAGTTCGGCAGAGCTTTGCTACTCAGTATAGGAAGGCAATACAGACACAGGGAGCACCCTGGACTCTTTCGGGGCAGTAGAGCTGGGTGCCGGAAGCTCCGGTAGGATCTTCCTGATCTAGGTATCGCCTATTTTGCCAGAGCCAGAGTTCGCAACAACCGTCCTCTCCAGCTGCGATCCATGGAGGGATCCCCGCCTTATTCTTCTTCTTCGTAGGGACGGCCTTCCCCGATTACCGCCAGGTCAATTTGTTGGCGGTAGTAATCCACGTTCTTAATCTGCACCTCCACCCGATCCCCCAGGCGAAACTGGCGCCGACTCTTGCGTCCCACCAGCGCCTGCTGACGGCTGCGGTACTCGTACCAATCGTTTTTCAGGGTGCTGACCCGCACCAAGCCTTCCGCCAAGATGGGATCCACCTGGACAAAAAAGCCGTAGTTCTGGACACCGATGATTAGGCCGGGGAACACCTCTCCCAGGTGCTTTTGCATGAACTCAGAGCGCTTCAGGCCCATCAGCTCCCGTTCCGCCTGCTGCCGGATCCGGTACCCCTCCTGAATTTTGGGCAGTTGCGCCTGGAGAAACGCCTGCCATTCCTCCTGCGCCTTGGGCGGCAACACCTGCCAGTCGATTTGGCCGTAGCCGCTGGGGCCGTGCAGATCCACCACAGTTTTGGAGCGAGGGCTGCGGCGATCGCGTCCTTTGCTCAGGGCCAGGTGCAGAGCACGCAAATTGAGCAAGTCGGCATAGCGGCGCAAGGGGGCCGTAAAGGTGGCGTAGGGTTCTTTGAGGCCCAAGCCAAAATGGCCCAGGTGTTCTTCCAGAGGCTGAAGACGATACTCGACCGGGGGCAAGGTGGCCAGCATCTGCGCCACCAAGGCCGGGCTCGCGCCAGAGGCCAACACATCGGGAGCGGTGATGCGGGCACAAATCCGCTGCCAGTCCGCCAGAGTTACGACAGCGGGATCTTGCAAATTCAAATCCAGCTTCATGGCATTGGCCAGGCGCAAAAAGCTCTGCAGGGCCTCGGCGGCAGGGGCAGGCTGCACGCGGGCCAAAGAAGGGATCCCCAACTGGCGCAAATGGTGGCCCAGGATTTGGTTGGCCAGCAGGAGAATTTCCGTCATCAGGGCATGGGCGCCGAGGCGATCGCTGATCAAGAGGGGGCCGTAGCCGCTTTCATCGGCAGAGTGGGGAGTGAGCAAATCCAACAGGGGCAGGTCAAATCCCCCCGCTTGGTGACGTTTGGCCCGCAGGATCTGGCTGAGGCGCAGCAGATTTTGCAGCAGGGCCATCAACTCCGGCACTTCTTCGTCGGGGCCCAAGTCGGCGGTGGTGGCCAAAAGAGCCTGCACCTGACCATAGGACAGGTGAGCCCGCGATTGCACCAGGCTGGGGTAAATCTCGAAGTTTTGTACCACCCCTTCTGGGTCGAGGGTCACTAGCAGTGAATAGGCCAAGCGCTCCTGCTGTGGCAACAGAGCCAGGCGGTTGTGCACCTCCGGCGGAAAGAGAGGCAGCACCATCGTATCGAGGTAGACGGTGGCCGTCCGCTGCTGAGCCTCTTGCTCCAAGGGGTGGTCGGGATCCAGCCAGTGGGCTACGTCGGCAATGTGGATCCCCAGCAGCCAGTGGTTATCCTCCTGCCGTTGTAGGGAGACGGCCACGTTGGGTTCCAAGCCGTGGGGATGCTGCAGATCCAAAGGCTCCAGAGTGATGCAAAACCAGTCGCGCAGATCGCGGCGGCCCTTTTGGTCAGAGCGGCTGAGCTTTTTGGGCAGAGCTGCTGCTGCCTCCAACACTGGAGCGGGAAACTCCTGCGGTAGGTCGTACTTGCAACAGACCAAATCTGCATCGATGGAGGCCTCTGGGCCGTCGCCCAAAATTTTGCGAATGGTTCCGGTTGGGGGCAGATCCCCCAGCGGGTAGCGATTCACCTCCACATAGGCCACCCGACCTTCCGCCAGCTCGACAGGGGATCCCTCCGTCAGGGCCAGCTCGAACAGCAGCCGGTCATCCAAGGGCACAACCCGAAAACCCTGTTCCGTCTGTTTGAGGCGACCCACCAGGGCAGAATTGGCCCGCTCCATGACGGCCACCACCTCTCCTTCTGGACTGCGGCGACGGTTGCCATCTTTGGTGACCCGTGCCAACACCTGATCCCCATTCCAAGCGCCGCTGAGGTTGCTGCCGTGGATGTACACATCCTCTACCCCCGGCTCGTCCCGAATGGCGAAGCAGAAGCCTTTGCTGGAACAGCGCAAACGCCCCACCACCAAAGATTCGTCCGGCTTGCGCCGATAGCGAGGGGGATCCCCTAGTCGTTCCAGAAACCCGGCCCGCACCAGGCCATCGAGGGCAATCTCCAGCATTTCCGGCGCTTCTGGATCGGCGGACTGCAAGAGAGCAAGAAGAGTATCTTTGTCGGTCAATTGATCGGGAGGCTGAGAGAGAAAATGCTGAAAAATTCGAGAGAAGTCCATTTTGGGTATTGGCAAAAGAGGAGAGAAGAAGAGGGGTTAAGACATCACAAGACCCAACCCATTGGCATTAGTCACGCTGGCCGGTGACAATGAAGGCAACCCGCTGGCCGATGTTGGTGCTGTGGTCGGCCAGACGTTCTAGGTAACGGATCGCCAGCAACATCAATAGAATAGGCTCGACCGATCCACGAATGTCAGACTGCTGCGCCAACGTATTGTAAAGGTTAGTGTAATCTTCATCAACGGCGTCGTCTTCCCGCTTCAGTTGTCGGCCCAGGTCAGCATCCAATTCCGTCAGGGCCACCAGGCTGTGGCTGAGCATTTTCTGGCAACGCTGCATCATCACCTGAATACGACCCAGCTCCGGGGGCGGCGGGTACATGACCAAGCGCAGGGCCACTTCGGCCAAATCTTTGGCGTAGTCGCCAATCCGCTCCAGATCGCGTACCAGTTGCATCAGGGTACTGATCCAGCGCAGATCCCGCGCCACCGGGGAGCGCAAGGCAATCAAATTAATACAGTCTTTCTCGATTTGACGATAAAAACGGTCAATTTGCTTGTCTTGGGCGATCACCTGTTCGGCGGCGGCCAAGTTCTGTTCAAACAGGGCCTGCTGGGCCAAGACCACCGACTTTTCCACCAGCGCCCCCATGCGCAGCACGTCCTGCTGTACCCGTTTGATGTGAAGTTGCAGCTCGGCTTGCCCCATGGCTTTCTCCCATGAATGTGGGCAGGGGGGAAATGTCTGCAGTCGTTTTGGATTCAACAGAGCCAGTTGATCTCAATCATGGCAAACTTCGCCTGGAATAAGGGCAGAGAAGACGGCCAACTTAGGCGAAGATGAGAACAGCGGTTGCCCTCTGAGGGGGATTCGTCCTCTGGAGTTCTCGGGTTGCTTTGTCGATTGAGACGGTCTCATGGCTCTTCCCCCCATCATTGTGTTGGACGATGATCCCACCGGATCCCAAACCGTTCACAGTTGCCTGCTCCTCACCCGCTGGGATCCGGAGACCTTGAAGCTGGGGTTGCAGGATAGCTCGCCGATTCGCTTCATCCTCACCAATACTCGGGCTTTGCCCCCGGCGAAGGCAGCGGAGGTGACGCGGTCGGTATGTGGGGCGTTGAAGGAGGTGATGGCGGAGCTGGGATGTGAGCAGGCTATTTTCGTCAGCCGCTCCGACTCGACTTTGCGGGGGCACTACCCCTTGGAAACCGATGTGATGGCAGCGGAGCTGGGGCCCTTCGATGCTCATTTTCTGGTGCCGGCTTTTTTTGAAGGGGGGCGCATCACGCGGCGGAGCACCCATTACCTGCGGGTGGAGGGCCGCTGGATCCCGGTGCATGAGACGGAGTTTGCCCGCGACTCGGTGTTTGCCTACCACCACAGCTATTTGCCCGCTTATGTACAGGAGAAAACACAGGGGCGGATCCGGGCTGACCAAGTGGAGCGATTTACCCTGGAGCAGATTCGCTCTGGCTGTTTGCCGCGGCTGCTGGCCTTGCAGGGGAATATCTGCTGTGTAGTGGATGGAGAAACTCAAGCGGATCTGGATCGGTTTGCCCAAGATGTTTTGGCGGCAGCCTCTCAAGGCAAACGCTTTTTGTTTCGCAGTGCCGCCAGCCTCCTGACGGCTCTGGCCCAGTTGCCGCCACAACCCGTTCCCCCGGAACAGATGGGGCAGTTTGTTCGCTCCTCTCAACCGGGGGTGGTGATCGTGGGATCCCATGTGCAAAAGTCCAGCCAGCAGTTGGCCCGCCTTCTGCAGGAGCCTGAAACCCAAGGCATCGAGGTGGAGGTGAGGCGACTATTGGATCCCGACGCGGAGCTGCTGCCTGGGATCCTGGCCCAAGTTCACAGCGCCTATGAGCAGGGTCTGACGCCGGTGGTCTACACCAGCCGAGAGGAACTGACGTTCGAAAAGGACGCCGTAGAAATGCGCCTAGCTTTTGGGCAGAAGGTTTCCCGGTTGTTGATGGGTGTGGTGCAGGGGCTGCCAGAAGGGATCGGCTATCTCATCAGCAAGGGCGGCATCACCTCCAACGACACCCTCAGCGTTGGCCTCAACTTGCCGGCGGTGCGTCTGCTGGGGCAAGTCTACCCTGGGATCTCGATGGTGATCACCCCGGCAGACCATCCCCGCTTTCCCAACCTGCCGGTGGTGTTGTTTCCGGGCAATGTCGGCGAGGTGGATACGCTGGTTTTGATTCATCGTCGCCTCAAAAGTCGGGGCTTGATTTAGGGTGAAGAGGATGGTCTTGTGGGTTCCTCCTGCCGATGGCTGAAGTTGTCCCCCCGCCGGAAGCCTTGCCCGCCTCGGATGCCTGGTGGGGATCCCTGCGGCAGAGGCGGAGGGAGTTACCGCCGACAGTCGTGCAGCAGGCTTCCCAGAGCTTGGGCAGCTGGGAGGTGGATGTTGTCATTGCCGGTGGCACCCTGGGGATCTTCTTGGCAGCGGCTTTGGCCAAGCGGGGCTGGCGGGTGATCCTGCTGGAGCGCGGGATCCTGCGGGGGCGGGAGCAGGAGTGGAACACCTCACACCAGGAGCTGCAGGTGTTGTTAGAGCTGGAGCTGCTTACCCCGCCCGAGTGGGAGGCAGTCCAGGTTACCCACTACCCGAGGGGGCGGATTGGCTTTGGGGAGGGCCCCCACTGGTGGGTGGAGGGAGTGCTGAATGTGGGCGTGGATCCAGTCAGCCTCCTGGAGTTCCTCAAGCAGCATTTCCTGGCCTGGGGGGGCCAAGTGTGGGAGCAGACTGCCTTTCAAAGTGCCACCGTTCACCCCGATGGGATCTGCCTCCAGACCACCAAGGGACAGATCCGTGCTCAACTGCTGGTGGATGCCATGGGGCACCGCTCGCCCATCGCGGCCCAGGCTCGCCAAGGGCAGCCGCCAGATAGCGTCTGTCTGGTGGTGGGATCCTGTGCCCAGGGGCTGCCCGACCAACCCAGCGGGGATCTCTTCTACAGCTTTACCCCAGCCCAGAACGGCTACCAGCCCTTTTGGGAAGCTTTCCCTGCCCGCGATGGGCGCACCACCTATCTTTTTACCTACTGCGACCGGGATCCCCGGCGGCCTAGTCTAGAGCAGCTCTGGCGGGATTACTGCCGGCTGCTGCCAGCCTACCAGGGGGTGGAGCTGGCCCAGATCCGCTGGGTGCGCAAGCTATGTGGCGTTTTCCCCGCCTACCGCCGCAGCCCGCTGCAACTGCCCTGGGATCGCCTATTGGCGGTGGGGGATAGCAGTGGCAGCCAGTCGCCTCTAAGCTTTGGCGGCTTTGGCGCCATGTTGCGCCACCTGGATCGCCTACAGCAGGGGATCCACGAGGCCCTGGCGCAACGGCAGTTGAACCAGGCAGCCCTGGCCCTGCTGCAACCCTACCAGCCCAACTTGGCCGTGACCTGGCTATTTCAGAAGGCCATGATTCCCCCTCTGCAGAACAAAAGTTGGGATCCCAATAGCATTAACCGCCTGTTGAGCAGGGTGTTTGCGGCCATGGTTGCCGCTGGCCCCCAGGTGGTGAAGCCCTTTTTGCAGGATGTAGTGCAGTTCGGCGGCTTGGCCCAGGCCCTGTGGGGGGTGACGCGTCGGGATCCCAGCTTGGTAGCCAGACTTTTGCCCCGGTTGGGGTTGCCGGAGTTGGTGGAATGGGCGGGCCACTTTGGCGCGCTTGGCCTCTTCGAGCTGCTGCAAAGGCTAACAGATCGCCCGGAGCCGGAAACCAACCCCCAGGACTACTTCTGGAAGCGGCGCCGCGAGGCTTGGCGCTACGGCTGCGGCCGGGATTACCTCTTTTAGGGGTTCTGACCGTACACCGCCACCCCATAGGGCGGTACCTCCACAAGATCTCCTTGGCTTCCGGCGGGTAGAGAGGATCCCTTTCCCAACCACTGGGTCTCATGGCTGTCCAAAAGTTTTTCCCAGGTGCCGCTGGGCCAATGGGCATAGGTGACCGCCTGATTGGGGCTGAAGTTGAAAAGGGCAAGCAAAGACTGGGATCCGTGGCGGCGGTGCAGGGCAAGGCCAGCGCCCGAAAACGGCTCCACTTCCACTCCATCCCGCTCCAAGTGCTGGAGAGCCGGTTGGGTTTTGCGCAGCCGGATCAGGGTCTGGTACCACTTCCAGAGAACCTGGTGGTGACCGGCCTTTTTCAACTCCCAATTCAGCTTGGAGCGCAGGAAAGTCTCCTCAGCTTGGGGATCCGGCGGCTCTCCCTGCCAGGCAAAGGCGCTGAACTCGCGGCGGCGTCCTTGGCGCACCGCTTCCACCAGGTCGGGATCCCCGTGGCTGACAAAATACAGAAAGGGGGCCACCTCCCCGTATTCTTCCCCCATAAACAGCAGCGGCAGCATGGGGGCCAACAGCAGGGCAGCGGCAGCCAACTTGAGGCCCTCGAAAGAGGTGAGCTGGCTAAGGCGCTCTCCCAGCCTGCGGTTGCCCACCTGGTCGTGGTTTTGAATGCAGACAACAAATTGGGATCCCGGTCGCCCAACAGCGGAGTTGCCGTGACGCCTGGCGCGGTAGCAGGAGTACTGGCCAGAATAAACGTAGCTCTCCCGGTAAGCCTTGGCCAGGTGCTCCAATTCGCCAAAGTCCTGGTAGTAGCCTGTCTTTTCCCCGGTAAGCAGGGTGTGAAGTGAGTGGTGGAAGTCATCGCACCACTGGGCATCTAGCCCGTAGCCCCCTTGCTCTCGGGGGGTGATGAGGCGGACATCGTTGAGGTCGCTTTCGGCAATGAGAACCCTGGGCCGGCCAGTGCGAGCTTCTAGGGCATCCACCTGCTCTGCCAATTCCTGCAAGAAGGGGTAGGCGCTGAAGTCGTAGATGGCATGCACCGCGTCCAGCCGCAGCCCATCGAGATGAAACTCCTCCAGCCAGTACTCGGCGTTTTGTAGGAAAAACTCTCGCACGCCGTCAGAATAGCGGTCGTCGAAGTTGAGGGCATCCCCCCAAGGGGTGTGGTACTTGTCGGTGAAGTAGGGGCCAAAATCCCGCAGGTAGTTCCCCTCCGGCCCCAGGTGGTTGTAGACCACATCCAAGATGACGGCCAAACCCAGTTGGTGGCAGGCGTTCACCAGGGCTTTCAGATCTTCAGCTCCCCCATAGGCGGTCTGCACCGCGTAGGGATAAACACCGTCGTAGCCCCAGTTGCGTCCCCCCGGGCATTGGGCCACCGGCATCAGCTCCAGCACATTCACCCCCAACTCTACCAATTCCGGCAGGCGAGGGATCAGGGCGGCAAAGGTGCCCTCAGGGGTAAAGGTGCCCACATGCAGCTCGTAGAGGATCCACTGGGGCAGCGGGATCCCCTTCCACCCCTGATCCTGCCAGTCGAAGTGGGGATCCACCACCCGCGAAGGGCCGTGGACGCCGTAGGGCTGGCAGCGGGAAGCGGGATCCGGCCGCTCCACTACCCCTGCTGAGGTGTGCAGGCGGTAGAGGTAGTCCACTGGCCCAGGTGGGATCCCGTCCACCTCCCCCTGCCAATAGCCCTGCTCATCCCGCACTAGAGTAAAGCAACGTTGGACAGGGCTGAGCAGCTTCAGCTCCACCTGCTCAACCAAGGGCGCCCACACCGAGAAGTGATAGCAGCCTGAGCCCAGGGGATAGGCGCCCATCCGCCCGGCCTGGAAGAAAGGAGAAGCCTGCAACACAGAATCTATCCCGCAACTCGGCTTCCACTATAGCGAGCATGCCTGGCAAAAGCCGGAGAGTGGGTTTTTGGCTTCTCCTCTGCCATAGTGGAATGGGTCTGATACATTTACGCTGAACACTGCTGAACATCACTGTTCAACTATGCAGCGATAGCATTCTGTTTGTTTCCAAACAGAATGGCGGTATCCCGCAAAGCTTTGAGTAGAATACCCAAAGCGCAGTTTCCGTGTCGTCTTACTACCAATTTTCTGCTTTGCTTTGGCTACCATGTTGGCAGACTCGAAAGTAAACAGAAAGATCAACTGGTAGTAATCCGTACTGAACATATTATACATTATTTTCAGTATAGTTGAGCTTATTATTGACTAGAGTCATGCTCTAGCGCTTAGGTCTCATGCTCAACTACCCGCCCAGCTATCCCGATCCCACTGTTGTGGACATCTACCACGGGCAGCCGGTGCCGGATCCCTACCGCTGGCTGGAGGATCTGGATTCGGAGCAGACGCGGGCCTGGATTGAGGCGCAAAACCACCTTACCTTTAACTACTTGCAGCAGATCCCAGCCCGGCAGCGGATCCGAGAACGCCTGACCCAGCTCTGGAACTATGAAAAATACAGCCAGCCCTTCAAAGAAGGGGGCCGCTACTTCTACTTCAAAAACGACGGCCTGCAAAACCAGAGCGTTCTCTACACCCAAGAAAGTCTAGAGGGCCAGGCGCGGGTTTTGCTGGATCCCAACACCTTCTCGGAAGACGGCACGGTGGCTCTAGCGGGCATTGCCATCAGCCGCGCTCGCGACAGCGGTGCGGAGCACGCTGGACGGTATTTAGCCTATGGCCTCTCCTGCTCCGGCTCCGATTGGCAAGAGTGGAAGGTGCGGGACATCGAGACCGGCGAGGATTTGCCGGATCACCTGCGCTGGATTAAGTTCTCGGGAGTAAGCTGGACCCTGGACGGGCAGGGATTTTTCTACAGCCGCTACGACGAACCGGCCCCCGGCAGCGAATACGAAAGCGCCAACTACTTCCAGAAGCTCTACTACCACCGCCTGGGCACCTCCCAGTCAGAAGATGTTTTGGTCTATCACCGCCCCGACCAAAAAGAGTGGGGCTTTGCCGGCGGGGTTACTGAAGATGGGAATTACCTCATCATCTCCGTCTGGCGGGGCACGGATCCCAAAAACCTCATCTTCTACAAAGACTTGCGGGATCCCCAGTCTCCTGTAGTAGAGCTCATCCGCGAGTTTGAGGCCGAATACAGCTTCGTGGGCAACGACGGATCCCGCTTTTGGCTGTTGACGGACTGCCAAGCTCCTCGGCGGCGACTGGTGGCGATTGACTTGGAGCAGCCCGACCAGGTGCAGGAGGTGATCCCCGAGGCGGAGGAGACCCTGCAGGGGGTTAGCTTGATCAACAATCAGTTTGTGGCCTTCTACCTCAAAGACGCCCACACCCAGATCAAGACCTTTGCTTTAGACGGTAGCTACCTGGGGGAAATTCCGCTGCCCGGGCTGGGATCCGCCAGCGGCTTTGGCGGCAAGCGCTACGACACCGAGACCTTCTACACCTTCACCAGCTTCACCACCCCACCCACCATCTACCGCTACGATTTCACCAGCGGCACCAGCACCCTGTTCCGTCAGCCCCAGGTGGATTTCGATCCCCAGGCCTACGAGGTGCAGCAGGTGTTCTACACCAGCAAAGATGGCACCCGCATCCCCATGTTTCTTGTCCACCGCCGCGGCCTGGCTCGGACAGGGGATCACCCCACTCTGCTGTATGGCTACGGCGGCTTTGGCATCTCTCTTACCCCCAGCTTTTCAGTGGGTCTGGTGGCCTGGCTGGAAATGGGCGGTGTCTATGCCCAGCCAAGTTTGCGCGGCGGCGGCGAGTACGGAGAAGAGTGGCACCAGGCGGGCACCAAGCTCAACAAGCAAAAGGTGTTCGACGACTTTATTGCCGCTGCCGAGTGGCTGATAGCCCATGGCTACACCAACCCCGCCAAGTTGGCCATCTCCGGCGGCAGCAACGGCGGCCTGCTGGTGGGGGCCTGCCTGGTTCAGAGGCCGGAGCTGTTTGCAGCGGCCCTGCCGGCAGTGGGGGTGTTCGACATGCTGCGCTTTCATAAGTTCACCATCGGCTGGGCCTGGATCTCCGAGTACGGATCCCCGGAGAACCCGGAGGAATTCAAGGCCCTCTACGCCTATTCCCCTCTGCACAACCTCAAGCCCGGCACTGCCTATCCCGCCACCCTGATCACCACCGCAGATCACGACGACCGGGTGGTGCCCGCCCACAGCTTCAAGTTTGCCGCTGCCCTGCAGGCAGCCCAGGGGGGATCCCAGCCCATCCTCATCCGCATCGACACCAAGGCAGGGCACGGGGCCGGCAAGCCCACCAGCAAGCTGATTGAGGAAGCTGCCGACCGCTGGGCCTTTTTGGTGCAGGTGCTAGGGATCCCCTGGGACGGAACGGGAAGTTAGCGAGCTCTAGGACCCAGGCCCACCCGACCGGCATAAACTGCCGCTTCCCCCAGCTCGTCTTCGATGCGCAGCAGTTGGTTGTACTTGGCAATGCGCTCGCTGCGGCAGAGGGATCCGGTTTTGATCTGCCCGGCACGGGTGGCCACCGCCAAGTCGGCAATGGTGGTGTCTTCCGTCTCGCCAGAGCGGTGGCTGATGATGGTGCGAAAGCCGGCTTGAACTGCCAATTGGATGGCCGAGACGGTCTCCGTCAGGGTGCCGATTTGGTTGGGCTTGATCAAAATGGCGTTGGCGGCGGCGCTGTCGATACCCTTTTGCAGGCGGGTCAGGTTGGTTACAAACAGGTCATCTCCCACCAGCTGTACCCGGGATCCCAGTTGAGCGGTCATGGCTTGCCAACCGGCCCAGTCTTCTTCCGCTAGCCCATCTTCAATGGAAAGGATGGGATAGTTGGCCAGCAGTTGCTGGTAGTAAGCCACCATATCAGCCGCGCTGTGGGCTTTGCCCTCAAAGTGATATTGCCCATCCTGCAGCAGCTCGTTGGCGGCCACATCCAAGGCCAAGGCGATATCTGCTCCCGGTTTGTAGCCTGCCTGTTCAATAGCCGTCATCAGCAGATCCAAAGCCGCCGCATTGGAGTCGAGATCAGGAGCAAACCCCCCTTCATCCCCCACACCGGTGGACAGCCCCTTCTGCTGCAGCACTTGTTTTAGTACCGCAAACACCTCAGCCCCGTAGCGCAGCGCCTCGCGAAAGCTGGCCGCTCCAATGGGCACAAGCATAAATTCTTGAATATCGACGTTGTTGTCGGCGTGGGCGCCGCCGTTGAGCACGTTCATCAGCGGCACCGGCAGCAGGTTGGCAAAGGGCCCCCCCAGGTATTTGTAAAGAGGCAAGCCTACTGCTTCCGCAGCCGCTTTGGCTGTCGCCAGAGAAACTGCCAAAATAGCGTTGGCCCCCAGGCGGGACTTGTTGGGGGTGCCGTCCAGGTCGATCAGCAACTGGTCAATACGGGCTTGGTTGAGGGCATCTTCTCCCTGCAGCTCCGACTGGATGGGGCCAAGGATGTTTTCCACCGCCCTCAGCACACCCTTACCGCCGTAGCGTTTGGGATCCCCATCCCGCAGCTCGTGGGCCTCAAAGGTACCGGTCGAAGCGCCGCTGGGAACCTGCGCCAAGCCCGTTGCCCCATTGGCTAGACCCACCAGGGCTTCTAGGGTGGGACGCCCTCGCGAGTCGAGGATCTCATGGGCGGTAATCCACTCGATGGCTGTTTCCACAGTTACACCTCAGCAATTGGCTAGATAGCTCTGGCCAAAGCCAGATCCCCCCATAGACTAGTAGGTTTTTGCCCGCGATCCGGTCAGCTTCCAGAAAACTTTAAGTCTGTCCTTCGGGCACAGAGATTCTTCAAGGCTGCAGCAGTAGATTGAACATAGGCCGGGTAGAGCTTCAACCAACCATCGAGCGGGGTTTGCCTAGGCAGGGTGCTGCTCAGGAGGTGTTCTCCTCTTCCTTCTAGGCAAAGCGATGGCTCAGCCGCATCGGGTCGTGTACGGTGATCTTTTTCTTGTGAATGGAGATGTACTTCTTCTTGCGCAGCTCTCCCAACAGGCGGGTGATGGTGACGCGGGTTGAGCCAATGGCCTCGGCAATGGCCTGGTGAGACAGCTTGAGATCGATGGTGACCCCATCCGGGCCAGGCACTCCGAAATCGCGACAGAGGATCAACAAAAAGCTGACCAGACGGGATCCCATGTCGCGATGAGCCAGCGTCTCGATCATCATCTCCGTTTGCAAAATGCGGGACGACAGGCTTTTAACCAGCAACATGGCCAGTTCGGCGTTCTCCTGTAGGGATTTCTCCACCTGCTCGATCGGTAGAGAGAGTAACTCGGTAGGTGTAAAAGCCACCGAGTGATAAAAGCGGTCGGAGCGCTGTCCCGTGATAAAGGAGAGCACGCCGAAGATGCTGTTTTCGCGCAGGAGGGCAACTGTGATTTCCTCTCCCATTTCGTAGACCCGCGAGAGCTTAACCGCTCCCTTTACCAAAAAGTAAACCCGCTCCGCCGGATCCCCTGGAAAAAAAATGGTCTTCCCGCGCTCGAACGTTTCGATAACCGGAGGATGGTGAGGGCCTCCCAATTGCTTGAAGGCTGTGATCAGAGATTTTTCCGCTACGGCCACCGCCATACTCATCAACCTTTTAAGGTCAGTTTATACCTAAGATCAACCTACTAAGATCAATCTAGAAGCATTAGGCTAGGTTGCAACCCATTGACTTCAGAATCTACGAGGATACCAAGATTTACCCTAAAGTAGAAGGTTCTGCCCAGGCATCTTTGTAGCACGTGCTACGTTTTTAAGTCTCGTTGCTGCTCTCCAGCCAAAGGCAAGGGTTAGGATAGGAGCCATTGCCGCTGGGGGCTGCGCCAGCCCTTGGCAGTAGAGGGTAGGGTGGGTTCTATGGGGATCCCAGAGGTTATCGTTGCTGCACCTTCTCAACTGAGCCGCCAGCATTTCACAGTGCGGATGCCGGATCCGGCCAATCACCTGCTGGAGGTGGAACTGCAGATCCAAGAGGTGGATCCAGAGGTGCCTTTGCGGCTGCGACTGCCGGTGTGGACGCCGGGATCCTACTTGGTGCGGGAGTATGCCCGTCATGTGCAGGAGTTTCAGGCGGCAACCGAGCAAGGGATCCCTTTGGCCTGGCGGAAGGTGGATAAGAACACCTGGCAGATCGATCCGCCGGGCTGTTCTGCCGTGAAGGTGTGCTACCGGGTCTATGCCTATGAGCTGACGGTGCGCACAAACCATCTGGATTTGACCCACGCCTATTTCAACGGGGCAGCGCTCTTCCTCTACGTGCCCGGTCGCGAGCGGGAACCCTACACTTTGACGGTGATCCCCCCCAAGCCGGATTGGCACATCGCCACCAGTTTGCGGCCCTTGACCTCTCCTTCTGGGGATCCCGCTTCCGGCCAGTCTTTTGTGGCAGAGGACTATGACGAGCTGGTGGATAGCCCGGTGGAGGTGGGCCTGCATCGGATGCAATCGTTTGAGGTGGAAGGGATCCCGCATTACCTTGTGGTTTGGGGGTCAGGCACTCTGGATGTCGATCGGGCCGTTGCCGATGCCAAGGCCATTGTCAAAACCACAGCCGCGTTTTTCGGTGGGCTACCCTACGACCGCTACTGGTTCATTGTGCATTTGTCGCCGGGAGGATTTGGTGGCCTTGAGCACAAGTACAGCACCACCCTTCTTTACTCTGGGCTGGAGCTGCATCAGCCAGAGTCCTATCGGCGCTTTTTGTCTTTGCTGGCCCACGAGTTGTTTCATGCCTGGAATGTCAAGCGTCTGCGTCCGCTGGCATTGGAAAAGATCGACTACAACCAAGAAAACTATCTGGAATGCCTGTGGTTTTGTGAGGGAGCGACCAGCTACTACGAAAATGTCATCTTGTTGAGGGCAGGGATCCTCAGTGCCGGCGATTTTTTAAAAGTTCTTTCCGAACAGATTGGTCGCTTGCAGCGTACTCCGGGCCGGGCCGTGCAATCGCTGCGGGAGTCCAGCTTCGATACCTGGATCAAACTCTACCGCCCCCACGAAAACACCCTCAACAGCCAGGTTTCTTATTACTTAAAGGGGGCTTTGGTCTGTTGGCTGCTGGATCTGCACATCCGTCACCTTTCCGGCGGTCGGGGATCCCTGGATACGGCTTTGCAGGATCTGTGGCAGCGCTTTGGTCGGTCAGAGAAGGGCTACAGCGACCAAGACTTGCGGGAGGCGTTTGAGCGGGCAGCCGGTGCCGATCTTGGCCGGTTTTTCGCAGCCTATGTGGAAGGCACGGAAGAGCTAGACTACAACACTTACCTACACCCCCTTGGCCTCACCCTTAAAGCCCACTTCAGCCGCCCCAACCCCATCCCATACCTGGGCCTCAATTTCAACGGCGAGGGCAATCGCATCAGCGCAGTGGAGATGGGATCCCCGGCGCAAAAAGCAGGCATCTGGGCCGGCGATGAGCTGGTGGCCCTGGATGGGTTCAGGGTGAACGCTGCCAACTTGGCAGAACGATTGACAGCCTATCAGCCCCACCAGGTCATTTGTTTGAGTGTTTTTCAAGCCGATCAGTTGAAACACTTTTGGATCCCGTTGGATCCCCCTCGGCCCGATGTCTACACGTTGGAGGTGTTGCCTGAACTGACTCCCGCGCAGAAGGCTCTCCAGAAAGGCTGGCTGGGATCCCTCATCAGCGCCTAGCTTCTCAGGGGTCAGGGGCAGGCCCGCCCTCTACTTGAAAATTTGCTCATCTCCCTATAGCATGTTGAGGCAAGCGGGTAGTCCAGTCAACTTGAAAGAAAAGTAACAGCGCGGGGGCCAGGGGCATTTGGTAGACTTCGTTTTGGTTTTATTGATTGGGGTAGCTATTGGTTTCTCGTTAGGTATTTACGTTGCTCGCCAGTATAGGGCAAACCCTAAACTAGAGATCTGGAAACGAGAGATTATCAGAGAGATATCTTCACAGTTAAGCCAACACAGCCAAGTCCTTGACGAAGCAAACAAAGCGCTAAGCAAATTGAGCGAAGAATTGGTGAACATAATCTCTGAGAAGTTACACGATTCCCAAGCTAACCTTGAAGAGTTTAAATTTCGCCTAGTCGATAGCTGTCAGAGCTTGCTAAAAGATTGGAGTAGAGACCTTCTACGAACCATATCTGTAAAGCTAGCTGAGCAGGATAAGCAACTAAGCAACCAGCGAGTTCTTCTGGAAAACTTATTGAAAGAAACTCAGTATGTTTATCAGCACCTACAAGTTGCTCTTCGAAATTTTCGCGAATTAGAGACATCTCAAACTACAGATCAGGACTCCCAGAATGATCAGATCACTCAGATTATTGATCAACCACCAGAGCCTGAATCAATAGACAAAGTGCCAAGAGACAAGGATAGGGTAGCTACTGTTGATATATCAAAGATAGAGTCATTCTTAAACTCAAAAAACGTAAGGATAAAAAGCATAGCTGTGGGAGAAAAAGAGGAAAAGCTAGATCAAATAGCTGCCTTTATGGGCAGCCGATACTCTTCGATCAAAAGATTCTATAGAATGATTAAATCAAATATGAACAGCGGAAACTCTTTCTCAATAAACTTTAAAGACGAGCCCCAACAAGTAATCAGCGCAACTTGCCAAGTCGCCAAAGAGTTATACGGAATCGCATTTTTGGAAGAGTACAGATACTTTAGGGCACCCAAGTACCTGTTGGTGGCAAGGCCCAGTAGATCGCCCCAGGCACTGAGTTTTCTCTCAGGAAACTGGCTAGAGAGATACGTCAGGGATAAGCTGATCTGTCTTGCTACAAGTCAAACTGGAAAGATTGATTTCTCTTACATAACAAATGCCCAAGTCACTTTGTCGAACGGAGCTGATTTTGAGATGGATCTTTTCTTTCATGTTAACGATCAATTCTACTGGGTGGAGTCGAAGACAGGTGAGTACCAAGACAAAGTACAGAAGTACTCCAAGATTGCTTCTGACCTCGGTCTTCAGAGAAACCAAGCTTTCATGGTTTTAACCGACGTTAGCCAAGATGTAAGAACCAGTCTATCTTCCCTCTATCATTTGTCAGTCATCAGCGTTGACGAGGTTGAGGATACCTTTGAGGAGATCCTGAAAAGTCACCTTTAAGAAATCTGAAAAGCACCCCAGAGCATCGGCTCAGGCCACAATCTGGACGGCTTGTTCCATACACCACCAGGGATCCTCGGCAAAAGCCGGCATGGGAGTGCTGCCTGCCTTGCCCAGAATGGCCAGCCTCACTTCTCGATCCAGGCGGGATCCGGCCCCGTAGGGATCCTCTGAGGGGGGTTCCAGCCGTTGCCCCAGGGGAGGCATTACCATAATGCCCGGCTGCATGCTGCTACCGCTGACCCAAACTTTGAAGCGATCCACCGCTACATCCATCCCTTCCGGTAGTTGCATCTGCAGCAAGTAGCGGGGGCCAGAGCCAATCAGTAGGCTCTCGTTGGGGCGCAAACGGGCGGGCAGATCCGGTTGATAGGGGTAAACCAAATCCACGCTGTACCGCCGCTCGTCAAAGACGGTGACGTAGACATACACCGGGGTGGGGGCTCTGTTCCTCAGGGCAATGGCCAGGTTGCGGCCCGCTTGGATTTGCACTTGTCCCTGGGGATCCCGCGGCAGGGGGCTCACTTCGGCAGGGGCAGAGCTGCTGGCCGGGGTTTCCAGTTGGAGAAATTCCACTTCCAAGATGCTGCTCAGCGCATCGCTGGCAGGTTGCAGGTTCAAAAGATTACCAAAAGCAGCCACGTGCTCCAACAGCCGCACCAGCTTGCGAGGCAGGGCCAGTAGCTTCTTCACCGGGATCCGGAAGGCCGCCAGAGCCACCTCTTCCCCCCGCCGGTAAAAGTGATAAGTGGCATCGGGCAACAGCTCTACCCGCAAGTCCGCTGCTTCCGGGTCTGTGTAGGTCAGAAGCGGTGAGGCCGGCAAGGCCGCCAGCAAATCGGCAACGGGCATTTGCACTTGACTGGGATCCGCACAGGTGAAAGCCACCCGCAACGGCTGGAATCGGATAGAGGACATGGGGAAAACCTGGAACGGAGTCTGCCGTATTCTCCTGCTCTGAGGTTGCCGGGCAAGCAAGCCAAGCTCTATATTACCTGCTCATTACCTGCTCAGTTCTCTCGACTGGGCTGTGGCCAAGTCAGCTCTCGGCCAACAGACTCCCAACAGGCCATAGCTCCGTAATCAAACTTAACACCAAAGGCAAATGGAACCATTGGGAAACTATCCCGGATCCCATCTGCAAATGATCTCTTAATGGTCTATTCTTGATCCTGTTGTCGGGTTTGTGGCTGGAGTGGAGCTCACCTCTCCTCTTTCTAGACTGATCTACGGAGAACCATGTTTAGCAAAGCTTTTTCTGTTCAGAAGGTGTTTGCGCCAGCGCGTCGTCGGTTGCTTGTCCTGCTGTTGGCTGCGTTGATGGCTGGGTTTGGCTGGGGTCTGGCTCCAGTGTTTGCAGCTAGGGATATTCCTGCAGTGGCTCTGTCGCCAACTGAGTCTATTACCTTTACCGAAGCCCAGTTGGCCAAAGGGAAGAAGCTATTCAACACCGCATGCGCCCAGTGCCATGTGGGCGGCCAGACCTATCCCAACCCGGATGTGAGCTTGAAGCTTTCGGATCTGGAGGGGGCAACTCCCCCACGGGATAATGTGCTGGCGATTGTGGATTACATCAAGAATCCAGTCACCTATGACGGGGTGGAGTCTCTGTTGGAGTATCACCCCAACACCCAGCTCACCAGTGAGTATCCACGTCTGCGCAACCTCACCGACGAGGATCTGAAGCTGATTGCGGGCTACATTCTGGTGCAGGCCAAGACCGTTCCCGGCTGGGGTGGTACCAAGAGCGAAAGCCACAGCGACCTATCAGCCTATCTCTAATGCCGCATCTGGATCAGAAGTTGCCTATGAGATGGCGGATCCCGTCTCGCCTCTGGGCCTGGGTCGGGATCCTAGCTTTGTTGTGGCTGGGGCTGGCCAGTCCGGTGGCTGCCCGCATTGATCCTTACGTGAACCAGTATTTGCGGGTGAGTGGCCCTGTGGAATTGCCTCTAGATGCCGCAGGGCATACCCTCACCTTTACCCCAGAGCAGCTCACGGACGGCAAAAATCGTTTTCAGTCCGCCTGTTTGAATTGTCATGTGGGCGGTGCCACTTTGCCGGCTCCCAACATTTCCCTCTCTTTGAAGGACTTGCGCGGTGCCACTCCACCCCGAGATACCCTTCAAGCCTTGATGGAGTACCAGCGGGATCCCCGCAGCTACGATGGCTCGGATTCCAGCTATGGATGCCGACCTGTACCCCCTTCCTGGATGGACGACGAAGCCCTGAGAAATCTGGCTGCCTTTATTCTCAGAGCGGCTCAGGTTGCCCCTGGCTGGGGATCCAACGATTTGATCGATGCCGGTTAGGGTGTAGCACAAAAGCCACCGTGCTAGGCCCGCCAAGGCGAGCTGCATAGCGGTACGGCAGGGCTTTAGACCCAATTCTTTGGTAAGGGCACCTTCTTTTCGCTTTTCAATGCGCTTCTGGCCGCGCGAACCCATCTTTGCCCAAGAGAAGCAGAGGAGAAGTAAACTACCCGGCTCCGACCGCTAAGCGGTACGGAGCGGGCTTTCAGTAGCCCTGAGCCTGTTCTGCTCTACCAGAGAACAAAACAAGCCCGGACCTCTAGGCTGGTTTACGGCAGCCCCCAAGAGCGCAATCACATTCGCACCATTCAAATCCGCATCCCCTTCCCATCCACAGTGCCCACACTTGAACGACTTGCCACTGCGGTAGGATTGCGCAGGATCGGGATGGATGTGTAAACACTTGTGACAGGTCTGCGACGTGTAAGCAGGCGGCACAAGAACCAGAGAAACCCCTGCAACCCTCGCCTTGTATTCCAGAAACTGACGTAGTTGGTAGAACGCCCAACTGTTGGCCCTGCGCCTTTCGGTTTTGCTGCGCGGCTGTTGATTGACTCTTTTCCGGATCCCTGTCAGGTCTTCCAGGGCGATAGCGCTGTTGGTAGCTTTTGCCCTAGAGACAATAGCTTTGGAGATGCGATGATTGACCCACGTTTGAAAGCGTCTCTCCTTGCCAGACAGCCGTTGCAACAGTTCTCTGCATCTGCGCCGCGAACTGCGGGTGCCCTTACTGGCTTTGCGTTGGAGTACCGCCCTCAACCGCGAGTGATGGTCTCGTACCTTGTTTAACTGCTGTCCATTCCAGTTCTTCCCCTCTGAGGTATGAGCGATATCTATCCTTCCCAAATCCACCCCGATCACCTTGTCGGTATCTTGTTGCTTGGGTGGTTTTTTCTCTACGCAAATCTGGATGTAGTAGGAGCCATCTTTGCGCTTGACCAGGGTGGCGGATTTGGGGTTGGAACCAGCCAGCATCCCACGCTGGTAGTTGCCAATGACCAGTTCAAAGCGTTCTCTCCCTTCCACCGTGGTCAGCGACACCGTCCAGTCTTTTTGACGGAACGAAAAGATGCGAGCGTCGTAGGTAACAAAGCCGCTCTTAAACTCCTTGACGGGACGCTTTTTCTGCTTAGCCACTTTGCGGGAACCCGCTACCCGTCTGCACACCTGTTGAGCCAAGTTACTGGACAAGCCAAACCGGGCTCGAATCTCGTAGTAGCAAAGGGATTGGAGTTTGACTGCGTTGACTACTTTTTCTGGTGTGTTTTGGTTGACCCAGTTCAATGCCTGTACAAAGGCATCCATCGTCGCGTCCAATTTGGCGGCTTGCGACGGGGACGCCTTGAGCTTACAGGATATGGTCAGGACTTGGCTCATGAGTTCATTGTACTTCATCAAAGCGCATTCCTCCCGACAGTGACCCTACGGGTACAGTGCGGGGCTCCTGCGATTTCTAGCTGAACTCCCCTCTCCCTCTGGGAGAAGGGTTTAGGGGTGAGGGTTGACGGCTTTCAAGATTGAAAAAGGCGGGAATAGAGCTGTTGGTGGACTTGACAATCGCGTTCTTGTAGGAGGGTGAAGCTGCCCAAAGCCGGCCAGCTGGGGGAGAGGTTTGGCCTTTCGGCCCGCTTCACAACCGGCAGGATCTCTTGGTGTACCACTGCCTCGATGGGCTCGTACAACTGAGCCAATAGGCTTTGCCCCTCGGTATGCCCCAAAGGTACCAGACGCACCGCTGCCGAGACCAGCCCAGTGAGGGAGGAGAACAAGAAGGCACGCAGGGTATCTTCCAACCCAATGCCCGCCTGAGCGCAGATCCAGCCAAACACCACGGAATGATGCAGTGGATCCCCCTCTGCCTTGGGGACAGAGATTCCCCAGGTGCGTTCTGCCAGTTGAGCTAGGCGTTTCCCCAAATCTAGGCTGGCTTGGCGCGGCTCTGCCGCCCAACGGGTTGCTTGCAGCTGTTGCTGCAGCTTCTCCACTCCCGACTCGGATCCCAATCGGGATAGACGATGGGCCAAGGCACAGGCTCTGCCCTCGGTGGGGGCTAAGCCCATGTGCAAAACCCCCAACAGGTACTGCTGCACCCCAGCCCGATCGCGAAGTTGACCCGCTTGAACGGCAGCTTCCAAGCCCCAGGAGTGGGAATAAGCCCCAATCGGCAGGGCAGAATCGGTGAGCTGTAGCAACAGATAGAAAGTGCCGCTGGATCCTGGAGAAGTAAGTTGGGAGGAGAGCTCACCACGCATCTTCACCAAGCCTTAGCGGGGGCGGATCAGGCCATAGCCGCCATGGTTGCGGACGTAGATAACGTTGATCTCGCCATTTTCGATATTGCGGAAAACGTAGAAGTCGTGATCCACCAGCTCCAACTGGTGCAACGCTTCCTGAACCGTCATGGGTGGCATGGCGAAGTATTTGGTGCGCACCACCTCTGCGGGTAACTCCGCTTGCCGTTCCGTATTTAGCGGATCGGTGACGGGCTGCTGGGCCACTGCCACGGAGGTTTTGGGGGTGTGGCGGACGCGGTGAATGCCGTTCCGTTCTTTGTATTTGCGCAACTTGCGGGCCAGCTTGTCGGCCACACGGTCGATGCTGGCATAGAGGTTTTCGCTGCTTTCTTCCGCCCGGATCACGGTGCCATTGGCGTAGACGGTCACTTCGGCAGATTGGCTGGCACTGATACGGGGGTTGCGGGCTACCGATAGATTGACATCAACCTCACTGGTGATCTGGGCAAAATGACTGACAGCACGCTCAATTTTTTCTTGAACGTAGCTGCGGATGGCGTCGGTAATCTCGACGTTTTTCCCTTGGATCACAAGCTTAGTCATGAGGACTCTCCCAGTCATGTCGGTTTATACCTGAGATAGCGCCTCATCCCCACCCGGGATCCCTCTAACTCTGGAAAGCGATCCCAGCTCACAGGCGACGTCAGCCCTTTAATTGGCAAAAATGGAGCCCTGTCATCAAGGGTGAGCAGATCGGCTTTGGGAGTGGCACTAACCTCTTGGGTTAAGTCTAGGTTAACATCTCGCTCAAGGATCTCTGCCAGAGGTTAAGAATAAATTTAGGCTCTCTTAATGTTTCAGAGATGTTGAATTCCAGATTTTCCCGAATCGCAGGAGCTCTGTAGAGAAGCGGGATCCCCGCCCTGCAAGACATGCACTTCTATTGGCTGTGTTGAGTGTCTTTGGGAAAGGTTTTTTAGAGTTTAAGTTGCAAGTTCCTCAGTCAAAAGCCAGATCTATCATCAAACCCATAGACAGATCTAGCCTGCTAAAAATCTTCCTGAGCTGGATTTTGAGTTGGTTAAACAATGTCTCTAACTCTGACCTGTTTTTGAGAGACTGAAGGTGGGCCGTATTGCCCATAAGCTCGGCAATCCAGATGCTTCAGCTTTCCTCCAGGGTATGTTGGTATTATCCTACAGCCTAGCAGCATCTTGATTGGATAGCCATTGACAGCAAAAATGAAGGGATATTGATATAAATTAAGCTTTTTATCGATTTTTTATCAATATGAGGCTTTCGACTTGAGAGATGGTGTTGTTGTCGGTATTAGCTTTGACAAGCCTGTTGTTCACTGTTCCATGCTGTAAGGTTTCTATCGGAGAGCTACATAAGTACATAAGAACTTGGAACTCGGTTCTGCCGCTGCAGTCACCTTGAGGAGCGGTGGGGAGAAGGCCAACTCTTTCCGGGGTGGCTGAAATGCTACCCTCGAAACCAGCTTGGTGTGCAAAAGGTGGGGCAGACTGGGTGGGCGGAGGGATCCCGTTGAAGGCGGCAGAGCTTTTAGACAGAGCAGAAGAGGCTCTACAGGAGCAGTTTCAGGCGGTGGAGAAGACCCTCAGAGAGAACCTGGCGCGGGTGCTGCGGGCCTTTCGCGACCAGCGGGTGGGATCCCATCACTTTGCCGGGGTGTCGGGGTATGGCCACGACGACCAGGGGCGGCAGGTTTTGGATCGGGTGTTTGCCCAGATCATGGGCTGTGAGGCAGCGGTGGTGCGGCTGCAGATGGTGTCTGGTACCCATGCCATTGCCTGTGCTTTGTTTGGGGTGCTGCGTCCGGGGGATGAGCTGCTGGCGATTACCGGCCCCCCTTACGACACCCTTGAAGAGGTCATCGGTCTGCGGGGTTCCGGGCGGGGATCCCTACGGGAGTTTGGCATCGGTTACCGCCAGTTGGATTTGCGGGAGGGAACTGTCGATTGGCAGGCCCTGAAAACCGCCCTCAGACCGCAAACCCGCTTGGTTCACATTCAGCGGTCCTGTGGCTACGATTGGCGGCCCAGCTTTTCCATTGCCCAGATTGCCGAGATGATCCAAATGGTCAAAGCGCAAAACCCCGAAGTTGTGGTTTTTGTGGACAATTGCTACGGCGAATTTGTGGAAACCCAGGAGCCAACCCATGTGGGCGCAGATCTGATTGCCGGATCCCTGATCAAAAATCCGGGGGGCACCCTCGTTCCCGCAGGGGGCTATGTGGCCGGGCGGGCAGAGCTGGTGGAGCAAGCCGCTTGTCGGTTAACGGCTCCGGGCATTGGTTCGGAGGGGGGGGCAACTCTAGATCTCAACCGCCTTCTGTTTCAAGGCTTGTTCTTGGCCCCGCAGATGGTGGCCGAAGCGGTGAAGATCGCCCATCTGGCGGCGCAGGTGTTTTCTGATCTGGGCTACCCGGTCTCGCCTCTGCCTCAAACTCCCCGCACCGATATCATCCAGGCCATTCAATTGGGATCCCCGCAAAAGCTGCAGGCTTTCTGCCAAGCGATTCAAAACAGTTCTCCTGTGGATTCCTACCTCACCCCAGTTCCGGAGGTGATGCCCGGTTATGCAGACCCGGTGGTGATGGCAGCAGGCACCTTTATTGCCGGGAGCAGCGCCGAGCTGTCTGCCGATGGGCCGATGCGGGATCCCTACACCGTCTACTTGCAGGGGGGAACCCATCTCTACCATGGGCGGCTGGCCCTAGAAGCCGTCTTGCAAGCTTGGGAAACCCTGTAGGCCAACAGTTTGCTCTCGGCTGAAACAGCAAGGAAGGGGCAAGCCAACAACCTCAAAACTCAGCACGAAGTTGGCAGAAGTTGTCGTCTCTGACCAACTTTTCGCTCAATCAATCAGGGGGTAGGATCAGTCTACAGTTGCCATTCTTTAGAAAGGGATCCCTTCCGATGTTGAGCTGGTATCGTTCTTGCGTGTCTCCTCGCCGTTGGGGATCCCGTTTGACTCTGGCTCTGGTGGCATTGGGGTTGGCCGGCGGCTGTCGGCTGCTGGATCGGGTGGGAGAGAGAGGCTTGCCGGTGGGATCTGCGCTGACCCGTTCTGCTCTGTGGAGAGGCAGCCAAACCGTGACGGGAGCGCTGGAGGTGGGAGATCAAGTCAGCCGCCAGTACGGCAGCTTTTGGGATGGGATCCCCGTCACCGCTGAGCCGGGACAAATTTTGATTGCGGCCCTAGAGAGCGAAGATTTTGATGCTTATCTGGAGCTGGTGGACGGTCAAGGGCGGGTGATTGGCTTTGACGATGACTCTGGCCTGGATGTGAATGCCCTGTTGGCAGTGCGTCTGCCGGAGGGAGGCACCTATACCCTGCGGGCCACCAGCTTTGAGCCCGAATCCACCGGCAACTACCGGCTCACCTATATCCTCACCCAGGTAGATTGGCAGGAAAGCCTATCGGGCCGTCTGCAGGAGGGATCCCTTCAGCATCCCGAGGATGGCAGTTGGATGGACGAATATCCCATTGCCGCCCGCGCCGGCCAGATCCTGATCGCTTCCATGACCAGCTCCGATTTCGATGCCTTTTTGCAGCTGCTGGATCCCAGTGGAGAAGTCAGGGCTTGGGATGATGACCAAGGGGGTGGAACCGATGCTCTGATGATTGCCTTTCTGCCCCGCACCGGCACTTATACCCTGCGGGCCAACACCCATAAGCCACGAGAAGAAGGAGCCTATAGGTTACAGTACGCCTTGCGCTAGCCCCTGCTCGCCCAGATTCCCTGTCTTACAGCTTGGATAAGGGGGCTTGTGAACCTTCTGATGCTGATGTCGAGATTTTGACAGGAATCATCGTTTTTTAACGCCTAATGTTGATATATGTCAGGAGTTGCCAGTTTACCTTCCTAAGATCCTCACAAAGCCAGAAGGGGCACTGCTTGCTGAGCTTTGTGGGAAAGCATAACATCTTATCCTAAGTTGTGACGGAGCTGAAATATTGTCCTCGGGGATGAGGTCTTTTTTCTAGAATCGAATCGATGGCCTAGACCATTCTTTTGCAGTTCAGCCCCTATCTCCACAAAATGGATGCCATGACTCCTGAAATGGTACGCCAGTTTTGGTCTTTGGTCAGCGAGATTGGCAGGCCAGATTGGCTCACAAAGCGTGACGATGACTTGGTGAACCTGCTTCTGAGCGCCTGTCAGAAAAAACACGCCCTCAGCAGTGTCGATGCCTCAATTCTCAATCGCTACATCAGCATTCGCTTGCCCTTGATTCGCGATATCCTCGTGGATTAAACCTAGAGAGGACAAGGTTTTCCCATCATGCTGGCCGCACAAATCACCTTGCTGGTCTACGGGGCACTGCTTTTGGTGGGCGGAGCAATCGGCTATAGCAAAGGCAAAAGCTCCAAGTCTCTCATCGGGGGGCTGGTTGGGGCCGCCCTCAGCGGAGTCAGCTATGGGCTGCTGGGGGTGGATCCCCGCTGGGGGCTGGGCTTGGGCCTGGGGACGACAGTGCTGGGATCTATCGTATTCGCCCTGCGCTACCGCAAAACCCGAACGTTAATGCCTGCCGGCTTGATGTTCATCCTCAGCTTGGGAGCAGCTGTCCTTCTGGGACTTAGCTTTGGAGCGGCCTAGGCGACTTCTGGTTGCGCCGGTGGGGTGAAGTTTGTTGAACATTCGATGTAGTCAATTTCGATGTAGTCAATTTTCAGCTCTCGGCCCGAGCGAATCTCTTCCATCGGGGATCCACAGTTGGGGCAAGCATAGCGCCGGCCTATTTCTGGCTTGTATTCTTGGCCGCAGGGATGGCAATAGGCAATGAGCGGCGTTTCCCGGATGACCAACTGGGATCCCTGTAGGAAAGTACCCTGGGTTTGTGCGGCATAGGCAAAGGTTAGGCTGGCCGGCTCTACACAGGTAAACTGTCCCACCACCAGGTGCACCCGAGCGATCTGAGGCTGTCCCGGCTGACTTTGCCACCAGTCACGTAGTGTTTGGATCAAGGCGCGGGTCATGTCGGTCTCGTGCATCTCTTACCTCCAGTCGCCGACCATTTCTGGCGTCGCCTCCGGGTGGATGTAGGCGGGCTTCTCTCGGCGCGGCAGTTGCCCAGATACCACCAAATGGGCCAGCGTATCGCAAATAACTCGGGTGGCCATTAGAGCTGTGATATCGCTAATGTCGTAGGGGGGAGAGACTTCCACCACCTCCAGGCCACAGATCGGTGCTTCCCGCACAATGCGCTTGAGCAAGTAGAGCGCTTCCCGCGGCAGCAGCCCACCCGGCTCTGGCCAGCCTGTACCGGGTACAAAGCCGGCATCGATGCAGTCGATATCGAAGCTGATGTACACACAATCGGTGCCGTCTAGGGCTTTTTCGAGGGCGAAATCGGCGGCTGCATCCAAGCCCATTTCGGTGATGTCGGTAACGGTGAGGATGTGGGTGGCCCGCTCCCGGCACACCTTCACCCCTTGCCGTGGCACTTGCCAGCCGCCAATGCCCAGTTGCGCCAGGTTGTGGGCCGGTGCGTTGCGGATGTTGGTGGCATGAAACCAAGGACAGGTGTGCATGCGCTCATCCAAGTCGGTTTCTTGGGTGTCCACATGGCGGTCGAAGTGGATGATGCTCATCTTCTTGTCCCCCAAGTGGCGACAGATCCCCCGCACCGTGGGAAAGCCAATCGAATGATCCCCGCCCAGGATGACGGGAAAGGCGCCAGACCCGAAAATGTGAGCTACCCCTTTGGAGATTTGGTCGAAGGATTTTTCGTTGTTGGCCGGGATCGTAAAAATATCGCCGACATCGCAGAGGGTGATCTGCTCTCGCAGATCGACGCCAAACTCAAAGTTGTAGGGGGTGTACAGAGCGGAAATGCGCCGGATCCCCTGTGGGCCAAAGCGAGTGCCGGGCCGATAGGTGGTGCCGGAATCGTGGGGTACACCCACCACTGCCACATCGTACTCCCCAACTTTGCGCACATCCTCCAGGTAGGGAGCCTTGAGGAAGGTGTTGATGCCGGCATAATGGGGCAATTCGCCACGGGAAAAGGTGGGGATGGAGCGATCGCCGATGCTGGCTGCTGCCTCGAGGCCAAACTCTAAGCCTCGACTCACCTCTTGCTGCCAACCGGATAGGGAAAGCCTCGCTTCCTTGGCCAAAGCCGCTTGGGCTTCGGTAGAAAAGCCGTTATTTGCGTTCGATTCGGTGGTCATGGCTGGGATCCCCCATTAGGTGGTGTATTCGGCGTTGATGCGCACGTAATCGTAGCTGAGATCGCAGCCCCAGGCCACGCCCTGGCCGGATCCCTGATGGAGATCCACGGTAAAGGTCACCGGATCCCCTTTCAAGTACTCAGAGGCTGCCTTGCGATCGAAAGCCAGGGGCATTCCCGCCTGCATGAGCAGAAAATCCCCCAGACGGATATCCAACCGGCGGCTGTCGAAGGGGATCCCGGCTCGGCCGGCGGCGGCTGCCACCCGTCCCCAGTTGGGATCGTTGCCAAAAGCTGCCGCCTTCACCAAGGGAGAGCTGGCGATCACACGGGCCATATGCCGGGCTGCCGCATCATCCACAGCCCCACACACCCGAATTTCCAGCAGCTTGGTAGCTCCTTCCCCATCGCGGGCAATGGCCTTGGCCAGATGAATGCAAACTTGGTTGACCATCTCCGCCAAAGTCTGGGCAGCTTCTGTGCCGGCTTGCAGGGTTGGGATCCCACTTTGGCCGTTGGCCAGAGCCAAGAGCATGTCGTTGGTGCTGGTATCCCCATCCACCGTGATTTGGTTAAAGCTGAGGTCAGCAGCTTGCTTGAGGATCTGCTGCCACAGGCGGGGATCCACAGCCGCGTCACAGGTTAAAAAAGCCAGCATCGTGGCCAAGTTGGGGTGGATCATGCCGGATCCCTTGGCAATGCCCCCGACCCTGACGGTGTACCCGTCGATCTCAGCTTGCAGGGCAACGCTTTTGGTCACCAAGTCGGTGGTGATGATGGCGCGGGCGGCGCTCTCCCCCCCCTCTGGAGAGAGGCTGTCGATAAGGCCAGGCAGGGCTGCTTGGATTTTCGGCATTTCCAGTTGTCGCCCGATGACCCCTGTGGAGGCCGTGAGCACCTGATGGGCCGGGATCCCCAACCGTTCTCCCACCCAGAGGGCCAGTTGGGCGTTGTTGCGCTCTCCTTCTTCTCCGGTACAGGCGTTGGCTTGCCCAGCATTGCAGAGAATGGCCCGCACCGGCTGCTGCTGGGAAAGGATCCCTTGGTTGTAGGTGACACAGGCTGCTTTGACCTGATTGGTGGTGAAAACGCCTGCCCCAACCGCATCGCACTCGGAAACGATCAAAGCCAGATCCGCAGCTCCTGAGGGCTTGAGGCCAGCGGCCACTCCAGCGGCTCGAAATCCTCGCGGGGCTGTAACAGCACCTGCAACCGGTTTAAATGGGGATCCCATGTGTTCCTTGGCCAGAGGGTGGTCGGCAACATCATACCGACTTGCTGCTCCGATTTGGGTCATCGCAAGCTTTCCGTGAGAAACTCTCTGGAAACCGGTTCTGAGGGAAAGAGTTGTAGTTACGCCTACCAAGCAGAGGCGGCAGAGAGGGTTATTTTGAAAGTGTGTGCTTCCTCTGCTCCGGGAATTGCCAGCCATGCCTGCCCCTGTCATCACCCTCAACCATGTCAGCAAGGTCTATTCCAATGGCACGGTGGCTTTGCAGGACATGAATATGACCATCCAAGAAGGGCAGTTCGTTAGCTTGGTGGGGCCATCCGGCTGTGGGAAAAGCACAGTGCTACGGTTGGTGGCAGGTCTGGGGCATCTGACCACAGGCTCTATCGAATGGGGGCAAAATCTTGAGAAGGATGCTCCCCAAGGGGAACCCAAGTTGGCCTTTGTGTTTCAGGAACCGGCCCTTATGCCTTGGGCGACGGTGATGGACAATGTGGGGCTACCCTTAAAGTTGGCAGGTGAGCCCAAGCCAAAAGCCAATCGAGATGTCTTGGAAGCTCTGCAACTGGTGGGCCTGCGGGGGTTTGAGCGCAGTTTTCCCCGCGAGCTATCGGGCGGCATGCGCATGCGGGTTTCCATTGCTCGCGCCCTGGTAACCAAGCCGCAGGTGTTGCTGATGGATGAACCCTTCGGAGCTCTGGATGAAATCACCCGCAGCAAGTTGAACAGCGACCTGTTGGAGCTGTGGCAAGAAAAGCGCTGGACGGTGATCTTTGTTACCCACAACATTTACGAGGCCGTCTACCTGTCCAACCGCGTGGTGGTGATGGCGGCTCGCCCAGGGCGGGTGATAGCCGATATTCCCATCGATGCGCCCTATCCCCGCTCGGAAGACTTTCGCACCTCTTCCCTTTACAACAACTACTGCCGTGAAGTGTCGGCCCGTCTGCACGAGGCCATGCACGGCTCAGCTCAGGATCCCCCCTATTTGCGCCCCCTCTCTGCTGGACGTTTGCGCTGACGGGATCCCTGGCTTAGCGGTGTTCTCTCTGTTGCGTAAGTCCCTTGATGCCCCAACCTCACGATATGTTCGACCTGTTTGTCCAGCTTCTCGAGCCATGGCGCCGTTGGCTGGGATCCCTTGTTGGCTTGGGGGAGGGCTGGCCTCTGCATTGGCCGGATTGGACTCTGCCCAAGCTGACCGGCGCAGTTGGAGAAAAACTCGGATCCCAACCCACGGATGAGGCAGACATACCGAGTGCCGGCTCAGGGGTGCCCGCGAAGGGGTTGAATCTGAGCCGCTGGCTCAATCTGGAAGTGATTGCCCCCCTTATCGTCGGGATCCTCTTCTTGGTGGGCTGGGAAGTGGCGGTGCGGGTAACGGGAGTGCCCCACTACCTCTTGCCGGGGCCGATTTTGGTGGTGCAAACCCTCATCCGCGACTGGGGAACGCTTTTTCCTTCCCTGTTGATCACTGTGCAAATTACGGTGGTGGCCTTTTTGGCTGCCACAGTGTCGGGGCTTTTGGTCGCGATTGTGTTCACCCAGAGCAAGTGGATTGAGCGCAGCTTTTTCCCCTATGCGGTGATTTTACAGACGATGCCCATTGTCTCCATCGCCCCGCTGATCATCATTTGGCTGCGCAACAACACCTTTGCCGCGATGGTGGTGTGCGCCTGGATTGTGGCTTTTTTCCCGATTCTTTCCAACACCACTCTGGGGCTGAACAGCGTCGATCACAACCTGCTCAACCTGTTCCAACTGTACAAGGCCAACCGCTGGCAAACGTTGATCTACTTGCGGCTACCCAGTGCCATGCCCTATTTCATGGGGGGCCTGCGCATCAGCGGTGGCCTCTCTTTGATTGGGGCGGTGGTGGCGGAGTTTGTCGCTGGTACTGGCGGGCAGCGGGCCGGGATCGCCTACCAGATCTTGATCTCCAGCTTCAACCTGCAGGTGCCCCGCATGTTTGCGGCCTTGATCTTGGTCACCGGCTTGGGGATCCTGATCTTCATTTCCTTGAGTGCTCTATCCGACAGGGTGTTGGGCAAGTGGCATGAGAGCGCTGTGCGCCGAGAGAACTGAAAAATTGAACTTTGGTGAAAATTAGGGCCCCCTCTCTAACATCTAGGGTCATTTGGATTCAAACTAGGACGCTGCACCCACCCCTAAAACGTTGAACGCACGTGGCCAAAGGCTTTTCTCAATAGCTCAGGCGCCTTACTCTAACCTGAAACGACTAAGTGCCTTGAATAGGAGCAGGTGGAAGGCGTCTTCTGGAAAAGCCCAGAGATATCGCTGCGCTTGCTGTCGGCGGCTATCTCAGATGCTATTTTTGGGTTGCTATCGGAGGGGGATGAACTCAGTGCGGCCAATGATTTGCTGGCCTTGATCCGAAAGAGCATAGTTGATGAAGTCGGCCACCACAGGGCTGGTTCTTTGAGGTGCCACCAAAAACACAGTCCGCGCCAAGGGGTAGCTGCCCCTCTGGATGGCCTCACGGGTGGGCATCTGGCCGTCGATGGGCACAATCCGCACCGTTTGCTGGTTTTGCACCTGATCGACAGTGCTGTAGGTGATGCCATCTTCTCCCAAAGCCCGCAGCAGCGGGGTGGTGACATCTTCTGTGGCGGTGGTGAAGTAGGGAGGGTTATCGGGAGCAAAGGGCGACCCCAATAACACCAGCTCTTGGAAAACGCTGTAGGTGCCGCTCTGGGGGGCGCGATTGAGGACCCGAATCCGCCGATCCGGGCCGCCCACCTGGCTCCAATTGGTGATCCGACCCTGGAAGATATCGGCCAATTGCTGCAGCGTCAGTCCTCCTTTGTAGGGGTTGTTCACCCCCACCGCCACCGCCAGGGCATCTTTGGCCACCGGGATCGCCTGTAGACCCGCCTGCACTTCGCTGGCATTGAGGGGGCGGGAGCTAGCGGCCATCTGGATGCGACCTTCCATCAGGGCCTTCAGGCCGGCATTGGATCCATTGGGCTTGCCATCTGGGATCCCATAGGTGAGGGGAATGCCGGGGTTGCGCTGGGTGTAGCCTCCCTTCAGGGCCAAGACGATCCGGATCATCGTGACGCTGCCATCCACCTGGAGCACTGCTGGGTTGGGCAGAGAAGTATCCAGATTAACGGCGTTGGCAGGCGGGTTGGGTACCTGGGCCTGAGGGGGGTTGGGCGCTGTTGGGGCTTGGGGCCGGGCAGCTGGAATCTGGCTGGGGATAGGAGGCGTGTTCTCTCTATTCAGGAATGAGTCCAACAGGCCGGAACGATAGGCATACCAGCCGCCGCCTCCCAGTATCGCGAACAAAAGAATGTAAACGATTGGAGGTGGGCCGGAAGGTCGTGCGGTCATGGGATCCCCCCTAAAGAAAATTCACGATCCAGACTTTTGAGACTTCCCCCCTCTGTTGTATCAGCTATCCGCGCAGATTGGGTGAGCGACAGGTCAAGGCATATCTATCCGCCCATGGCAGCCTCTCGTCCCACCTCGCGCAGCTCAATTACGTCCGCACGGGGATCCGCCTGCACAACTTCCAACTCGATCCAAGCCCCCAGAGGAATCTGGCGTTCTAGGCGCACCGGCACCCGAAAGGCAATCTCATCCAGCATGGCCAACACCAAGTTTTCCTGCTCGCGCAGGTAGCCCAAGACCAGAGCCCGCCAAATTTGCCCCGGTCGCAGGCGCAGGTATTCGATGCTCCAATAGCGCTTGGATTTCCGCTCCACCTGGTTGGCCTCAGCGGTGCCCGGCTCAATCCCCAGCAGCAGCTGCTGCACATCCGCCTCCGTCAACGGCAAGGGATCCCCACGCAGGAAAGCCTTGATCTGGTAATGGGCCACCAAATCCAGGTAGCGCCGAATCGGGGAGGTAACCTGACAGTAGGCATCGAGACCCAGCCCCGTATGTCGCCCAGGTTGGGTGGCCACTTCCGCCCGCGATAGACAGCGCATGATGGCAAAAGACCGAACTGGCCCCTGGGGATACCTATCCAGCACTTCGGGTGGGGGTAAGTCGGGAGCCGGCTGCAGACGATAGGGCACCGGGATCCCATTTTGGCTGGCGAAGCGAGCCGCCACCTCGCCGGTGAGCACCATCATTTCCGCCACCATCTGCCGCGCAGGAGTATCCTCGATTACCCGGAGGTGGGGGATCTCGTCGATGACCTTGATATCTTGCTCGGGCAAGCCAATTTGGATTGCCCCTTGAGCCATCCGCCAGGCATAACGCCACTGGGCTGCCCGGGCAATGGCTGTCAGTTGAGCCTCTGCCCCCAACTCCAACATTTCATCGGCATCTTCGTAGGTGAGGCGGTAGGTCACTTTGATCTGGCTGAGGCAAATCTTGGAATCGCGGATCTGGCCGTCGGATCCCAGTAGAATGCCAAAGCTAAGGGCAGGCCGCACCTCTCCCTGCACCAAGCTCATCGGGCCGGTGGACAACTCCGGCGGGAACATCGGGATCACCCGCTCCGGCAAATAGACGCTGGTGCCACGCTTGCGGGCTTCCAAATCAAGGGGATCCCCCCACTGCACCCAACAACTGGGATCGGCAATGTGGATCCAGAGCTTCACCGCGTCATCCGACCAGAACTCGACGCTGAGGGCATCGTCAATGTCGCGGGTGCTGGCATCATCGATGGTGTAGGTGTGGAGGTGGGTGAGATCCTGCCGCAGGTGGGGATCCCAGAAAGAGGGAGGCTGGCTGAGCAGGGCTTGGGTGTATCGCTCCACCGCCTTCGGGAACTGGGTTGGGATCCCGGTGAGGCGCAGGGCCAGGTTCTCGTGGCGGCTCCACAGGCCCAGGGCCACCAAAGCTTCAAAAGCCCCCTGCGGAGTGTCAGGAAACCCCATCAGCTCCAGCAGTTGCGAGGCCCGTTCCCGATCCGACGGGTTGAGATTGTAAGAGAGATCCTCGTGGCTGCGAATGGCTGCCGCCGCTCCCTGCAGGGCCAGGCGCTCCAGCACCTCCAGGCGGGCCCGCTCGGCAGGAGTCCAGGGATACCCTTGACCGGGATGAGCCAGAGCCTCCCGCAGATGGGCCTCAAACTCTGCTTGTTCCTGCTGCCGTTGTTGGGCGACGGCCATTTGATGGAGGATCTCCTTCACCTGAGCCGGAGTGCGGGGTTCGTAGCTTTCCCCCTTTTGCTTGAAGTAGGTGCGATCCTCGCTCAAGAGGCGATAGGCGGCATAGGTGGAGACCGGGGAATCATCAGAAAACAACAGCCGAGCCATCTCCGCCAAGCTCAGGGGCTGACGCTCCTCCTGCACCAGTTCCCAGGCCAACGCCAAACTTTCGGGATCCAACTTTGCTTGCACCGCCTGCCAAAAGCCGGGAATGTCGGAAGCCGTGAAGCTGGATCCCCCGTTCAAAGCAAAGGTAATCTGGCGAGGGTGAACACTATGAACCTGCCCAGAAGGCACCCCCAGCAGTAGGTTCTTCTTGCCCTCGGTGCCCTGAACCACTGCCAACACACGGTCGTTATTGTAACGAAACTCCACCAGTGTGCCCTTTTCCACCCGTTCTCCCCATGTCGGCTGTCGTTAAAGCGCAGGCTTTCTTCCATTCTCCATCAGCTCTGCCCGCCTGCCTACCTGGAAACCCCAGCCAGAAGACGTACGGGCACTTGAATAGATAGCAGATGTTAGATATATCGGTACTTAAGTATATAGGTATGTGATATATAGAGATATACAGACATACGAGATACAAATTTTTGGGTAGATTGCGGTTATGTGTTGGGCACTGCGATGCCAGAGCAGAGGCCAGCTCTGCCAGGTTTGTGGGATAAGGTTACCAACTAGGGCTCCTAAATTCCGTTCGCAAGTGGATACTTCCACTTCTTCCATGTGTGATATCCTAGAGACTAGGGGTAAGGCACAGTTACCATAGGCTGCTCCCCAATTGAGCAAGCAAAAGGGTGGTACTCAAGAGTCGTTTCCCTACAGTGAAGGTCACGGAAACAGGAGATTCCGTATTTCTTCACCTAAAACTTTTTAGCTTAGCGCTCAAAAGGTAAACCGTGGACAACCCAAAGCGACTGTTGCTCATCGATGACGATCCGAACTTAATCCTGCTGGCCAAGGACTACCTAGAGTTTCGCGGTTATGAGGTGGTGGCGGCGAGCAACGGTCTGGAGGGGTTGGAAGCGATGCGCCATTTCACTCCAGACCTGATCATCTGCGATGTGATGATGCCGGAGATGGATGGCTACACCTTTGTGGAAACCATTCGCTCCAACAGTGCTACGGACTGGATCCCCGTGATTTTTCTGTCGGCGCGTGGGCAAACGGCAGACCGGGTGCGCGGCCTGACCACAGGGGCAGATGTTTACATGGTCAAGCCCTTTGAGCCGGAAGAATTGGTGGCGCAGGTGGAATCTTCTCTCAAACATACTGAGCGCCTGTTACAAATGCAGGGCGCGGGCGTTCAACCCGTCATAAAACTGGATCGGGAAATTGAACTTACGCCAACGGAAACCAAGGTGATCCAGTACGTGGCCAGGGGCCTGTCCAACCGCGAGATTGCCGAAGTTCTTGGGGTGAGCCAGCGCACCGTTGAAAGCCACGTCAGCAACATGCTGGGCAAAACTGGCCTGCACAACCGCACAGAACTGGCCCGCTGGGCAATAGAAAGTGGTTTGGGCAAAAAACCGTTGTAATTCCCGCCACCCCTTTCAACGGCTGGAGAACTCTATCTCCTCGGCGCGATTGGAGATAGGGTAGTGATCGCACTTGAAGGGCAAGGTAATTGGGGTGGGCAAGTCTTTTCAAAAATTGGCGGGGGAGGATCTGCTGGCCTTGCCCCAACCTACATTGGCCGCCGATTTTCACTGCGTTACCCAAAAACTGGGTCTAAAGCCCCGTCCTTCCAGGACAGTTTTTGCCCTGTTGTTGTCATTTTAAACAGGAATGAAACATTTCCGTTGCATTGCTTCCTAGCTCCTTTCTCCCTCTGGGACAGGATCTAAAGGTGATTGTGGAAGCGGCGTGGAACGTTTGGGCAGCAGCGGGGGTGTCTCAATCTAGTTTGAAATGACTATAGACCTGCAATGATATAGACCTGCAATGAAATAAACCCATGCTGGTCAGGGAAGCCAAACTCCTCAACGCCGCTCCAGCGCCATACCAAGCCTTGGATGAGGCCCTGCCCAGTTTGTCCGCAACCAATGCTTGCGTCACTGGATGGATGAGCGTGGTGTCAACAAAGCTGCCTTGTACTCCCGATGCAATGTTAACTTGGCAACTGGGATGGGTTTCCCTGCAAGGCTTCCAGGAAGGCAAATACTGCAGGCGGATGCAGCGCAGAGGCCAGAACGGCAGCCCCGATCACCCGCTCCAGTGGGATCGGCAGCCGGCGGATCTGGATCCCTTCGGGAATGGGAATGGCGGCCAAGCGGGGCAAGATGGCAGCCCCCAGACCCTGTGCCACCATGTTCACAATGGTGGAGTCTTCCTTCACCAAGTAGGCCACCTTGAGGGTTTGGTGAGCGGCTTCCCAGTGGTTCCGCACCGCGGTGGTGCATTCGGCGTAGTTGTAGAGAATGTAGGAAAAACGGGAAAGATCCTCCCAGGTCAGGGTTTCCGGCAGGGGCCCAAAACTCAGCGGAACCAACACAATGAACTCATCGCGGGCAATCTCCCACGTCTGTAGATCCTCACCAGCCCGCGGCAGAGGCAATAGGCCAATATCCACCTGGCCCGATCGCAACAGATGTTCAACAGTGGCCGGATCTTCTTCTGTGAGGGTGAGGGTAATCTGGGGAAATTGTTGGCGGAAGCGGGCGATCACCGGCGGCAGCAAATGGGTTGCAGCACTGCGAAAAGCGGCAACTCGCACATTTCCCCCCCGCAACCCTTTTTCCAGGTTGGCCTCATAATCCATTTGTTCCCGCAGTTGCAGCATTTTGCGGACATGGCGCAGCAGTCGCTCTCCCACCGGCGTCAGGCGTGCCCCAAAGCGACCGCGCACCAGTAGAGTCACCCCCAATTCTTCCTCTAGG
This sequence comes from Thermostichus sp. OS-CIW-31, assembly GCF_054060305.1. NCBI lineage: Bacteria > Bacillati > Cyanobacteriota > Cyanophyceae > Thermostichales > Thermostichaceae > Thermostichus > Thermostichus sp. OS-CIW-31. The sequence continues at coordinate 81,041 of NZ_JBSSDA010000004.1, forward strand.
CTGGCAATGGCCCGGCTCACCGCCGACTGGGAAATGTGCAATTGCAGAGCGGCATCGCTGAAATTCCCCCGCTCCACCACAGCCACCAGGGTTTGCAGTTGTGAGATGTTCATGGATCCCATCTATTCGATCTGCGCATAGATGTGATGCTATCTCAGGTTTGAACCCTCCGCCGCACCTGACTAAACTACGACATAACTTCTCCTTCACACTGCGAAACAGCGGGAAACAGTGTGAAATCATCTTTATCTTCCTGTCGTTGGTCAAGTGTCCCTATGTCGAGATCCATGTTTGCCCTATTGCCTTTCCATCAATTTCGAGATACTCCCGGCGTGCGCTTTTTCGACATCACGGTTGCGCGATCCAACGCCCGCGATTTGGTTTACCACGATGGGCCCGCCATCAGTCCCCCCAATAATCCTCAGGGCTATTGGCAGTTTTATATGCATCCACACCAAGAGGACAACCTACTGGCTCTATGGGGCGGACGGACGTTTTACCTGGTGAATTTTAGCTGGCGGGATCCCTTCCATATTGTGCGCCTGGAAGCGAACCGAGGCATTTTGCGCATTCCTCCCGGCACTTTTCACCGTTCCGTCTCCGATCCAGAGGGATCCATCGTATTGAACCAGGCGGTGCGCGACGAAAAAGCCATCTTGGAAAAAGAATTTCGCATCTACGACAGCAGCCGCATCCCCCGATTGCTGCAGGTGACCTCGGCGCCTGCACCTTTGCCCCGCATTTGTGCCTGAGTACAGTTAACCCATGCCCCCCCGCGAGTCAATCAGGGCTCGCAATCGGGCAGCAGCCTGTGTGAGCTGTGCCGAGGGAATGGACACTGTGGGGTCGAAGGGATGCCCTGGTGGGTTGGCTGTGGCCAGAGGCTCAGCCCTCTTTGGGGATCCCTGCAGGTGAAAACTGAAGCTAGAGTAAAGATGGGTGCTGGGGGATCGACCAATGCTCTCTCTGGAGCGCAAGGGCATAGCGGATAGCTCGCTCAATTTGGCGGAGTACATCGACCATACTCTGCTGTTGCCGATGGTTACTCCAGAACAGATTGACCAGGGGTGTGAGATTGCCTTGCGCTATGGCTTCCCCACTTTTTGTGTTCCTCCCTGCTATGTGCCGCGGGTGGTGGAGCGGCTGCACGGATCCCCGGTCAAGGTGAGCACGGTGGTGGGGTTTCCCCTGGGCACAACCACTGCAGAGGCTAAGCTTTACGAGGCCCAACTGGCGGTGGAGCAGGGGTGCCGGGAGCTGGATGTCCGCATCAACTTGGCTTGGCTCAAGGCGGGAGAGCTGGATCGCCTCCATGCTGAGATTGCCCAACTGGTGGAAGAAACGGGGGTTTGCGTCAAGGCCATTTTGGAAACGGCTCTGCTGACCGAGGAGGAGAAAAAGCTGGCCGGGGAGATTTGTATCGATGCGGGGGCGGCTTTTTTGATGACCTCCACCGGCTGGATGGGGGGGGCGACGCTGGCAGATGTGCAACTGTTGTGGCAACTCAGCCGCGGCAAAGTGGGGGTGAAAGCGTCGGGCGGCATTCGCACAGTGGCTCAAGCAGAGGCCATGATCCAGGCGGGGGCCAGCCGTATTGGCACCTCTTGGGGGCTGGAGCTGATGCAAGAGCTGAAAGCCAGAGGAACCCCATGAGTGGCCGCACCTACCGGGTTACGGGCATCAACCTCAAAGGGATCCCCCTGGGAGAGTCGGATCGGATTGTTACCATCTTGACCCGCGAGCAAGGGTTGATCCGGGCGGTGGCCAAGGGATCCCGTAAGCAGCCTTCCAAGCTGGGCGGGCGGATGGAGCCTTTTGTCATCAACGACTTGCTGATTGTGCGGGGGCGCTGGTCTGCCCAAACAGAGACTTCCCAGCGTTTACAGCGCATCGTCCAAGCGGAAACCCTGCAGACTTTTCCCCGCCTCAGCCGCAGCTTAGCCCATCTCACGGCAGCGCAGTACTTGGCGGAGGTGGCCTTGCTGTTGGCCTTGCCCGATCAAGCTCAGGAAGAGCTGTTTGTGGTGTTGGTCGAACACTTGGAACGCATCGAGCGGGCTGCTTCGGAACAGGCCGTTCTGCCCTTGCTCACCCATGGGTTGTATCACCTCCTGGCGTTGGCAGGGTTTGCCCCTCAGGTACAAGCCTGCTACTTCTGTCAAGGGGGGTTGGTCGGCAGCGTTTTTTTCAGCCCCCAATGGGGTGGCTTGATCTGTGATCCCTGCCGGGTGGCCCAGCGGCCCAGCCCAATTGCCTGGGTCTCCGCTTCTGCCTTACGTGCCTTGGGATCCCTGCCCAGCTCCACACTGCCTCTGCCGGAGGATTCCCTGCCTTTGGCTGCTTGGCTGGAGGCAGAACGTCTGTTGCGGCGCGTTTTGGAGCATCATACAGATCGAGAAATCCGTTCCGCCGAGCTATTGGCCAGTTGCTACGCTGTTCCCACCGCAAACGGCCAGGGATCCCCAGCTTTTCCTGAGGGACATCCCGAAAAATGGGCATCGGTCTGAAAAAGTTGTGAAGGTATGTATCAAGTCCGGCCCAATAGCCGCAAAATAGAGCATCGAGGCGGGTTGGCAGCCGATTTTGGATGATAAATTAGGTTATGGAAAGTAACTTCTTACGAAGGCCTCTCAGGTTTGAGCAATGGTTTGGGGGGAGGAGTGCCTTGCACCAGGTACTGGACAGCATCATCAGGTGGGATTGAAGTTGGAGCTTTTAACAAGATTGAATCGACTGCTGAGAGGGCCTTCTGTTTTGTGCTTGTTTCCCGGAGCTGCATCCCTGGGGTGCGGCTTTGGTTAATTGCAGATGATTGCTTGTGAGTGTTCAATTTCACTCGGTGAGTCTGCCCAACTGAGGAGCAGCCCCTGAGGTTCCTGTATCCGCCCAACTCAAGTTAGCGCCCACCTCAGTTCTTTTTCAGATTTCTCTTTTACCGAGTACCGTTAGAAGTTCAGGAGTTGCAGCACCGTGGAAGCACAGCGTAAGGAACGGATTCTGGTGGTCGATGATGAGGCCAGCATTCGACGCATTTTGGAAACCCGTCTGTCCATGATCGGATACGATGTGGTCACAGCTTCGGACGGCGAGGAGGCGCTGGAGGTTTTCCACAAGCAGGATCCCGACCTGGTGGTGCTGGATGTGATGATGCCGAAGCTGGATGGCTATGGGGTCTGCCAGGAGCTGCGCAAAGAATCGGACATCCCCATCATCATGCTGACGGCGCTGGGAGATGTAGCCGACCGTATCACAGGGCTGGAGCTGGGGGCAGACGACTATGTGGTCAAGCCCTTTTCGCCCAAGGAGCTGGAAGCTCGCATTCGGTCGGTGTTGCGCCGGGTGGCGCGGTCGGCCCACGATGGGATCCCCAGTTCTGGGGTGATTCAAGTGGGGGACATCCGCATCGATACCAACAAGCGGCAGGTCTACAAACGGGACGAGCGCATTCGCCTGACGGGGATGGAGTTTAGTCTGCTGGAGTTGTTGGTCAGTCGGTCGGGGGAGCCTTTTTCCCGCTCCGAGATTTTGCAAGAGGTGTGGGGCTATACCCCGGAGCGCCATGTGGATACGCGGGTGGTGGATGTCCACATCTCGCGGCTGCGGGCCAAGCTGGAAGATGACCCCAGCAACCCAGAGCTGATCCTGACGGCCCGAGGCACCGGCTATCTATTTCAGCGCATCGTTCAGGGGGAGGAACAGGCACGGTCTTGAGAGGGGATCCCTCGCAACTTCTCTTCGAGGGCAACCTGGACTCGCCTCAGCACGCCAACCCAGTCTCCCGGTGTGTTTTGTCGAAACAAGCGCATCACCCCAGGGTACCAGGGGCTATCTTCTCGATGGAGGAGCCAGCGCCAATCGGCGGCAAAGGGCAGCAGCACCCATACCGGCTTGCCCATCGCCCCGGCCAAATGAGCAACGGCTGTATCAACGCTGATCACCAGATCCAACTGGGCAACGGCTGCGGCTGTATCGACAAAACTGCGGAAACGGGATCCCAGCTCCACCACCTGGTACTGCTCCAATAGGGATCCCAGCGGCCTTAGATCTTCCCCCACCTGCAGGCTAACCCACTGGATGGAAGGCACATGCAAGTGCTGGAGCAGCAGATCCAGAGGACAACTTTTCAGCCTTTGCACGCGGTTGAGCTCAGGATGGGCACGCCGGCCGCTGGCCCACACCAGCCCCACCTTCATCCGCTCCTGGGAAAGCTCTGGCCAGGAGAGGCTCAAAGGGATCTGCGGCCCGCCGGCATGAACGGGATAGACAAGATAGGGGATGCGGGCCGGGATCGTCTCCAGGGTGGTACCCAACCGCTGTGGCAAGCTGAGCAAGGGCAGATGGCAATCGAAAGAGGGCAAGGGATCCGTTTCCGAGATCACCTGCACCTGGGGCAGGCACCCTCTGAACAGCTCCACGAGGGATTCCTGGCAGCGAAGGCAGATTTGCGCTTGGGGATGGGCCTCGGCCAGCAGCGGCAGGTAGCGCACAAACTGAAGCGTGTCCCCCAACCCTTGTTCGGCGTAGATCAGCAGGGTCTGGCGGCCCAGAGGGGATCCCGTCCACAGAGGCGAAAGAAAGCGCGGGTAGGTCGCCCCTTGTCGCTGCAGCCGCCATTCGTATTCTCGCCACCCCTCCTCGTAGCGGCCCAGGGTCAGCAAAGCCGTGCCCAGGTTGTAGTGGATCTCCGGCCAGTGGGGGGCCAACTGCAAGCTGCGCCGATAGGCTTCAATGGCCGCTTCCAACCGGTTTTGTTCCTGCAAGATGGTGCCCAGGTTGTTGTGAGGCTGGGCGTCCCTCGGCAACAGCGAGATGGCCCGTTGCAGACAATCGGCGGCCTCCTCCAAGCGATCTTGCAGGTGCAGGCAGTGGCCGAGGTTAACGAGAATTCGCCCCTCCTGGGGTGCAAGGGCGAGAGCTTGGCGAAACCAGCCTTCCGCTTCCTCAGCTTGGCCATCGAGCATCAGGGCATTCCCCAAAGCTGCCAAGGCATAGACCTGGGGAGGCTGGGCTGCTGCTGCCTGTTGCAACACCTCAATTGCCTGGGCCAATTTCCCCAGGGTGAGCCAACAACTGCCCAATCGGAAAAGCAATTGCCCATCACCGGGGGCAAAGGCCAGGCCCTGTTCGTAGGCTCGCGCCGCTTCCTCTGGGTTGCCGAGCTGCATCCAGGCATCGCCCAGATCCTGCCAGGCCGGCACCCAATCCCCCCGCAGGTGCAGAGCCAGTTGCAAGGGGGTCAAAGCTTGGCGGGGATCCCCCATCTGCAGATAAAGGGATCCCAGCAACGCCTGAGCGGCGAACAGATGGGGATGGGCGCGGGTAAGCTGCCGGCAGAGGTGCAGAGCAGCTTTCAGATCCCCCGCCTGTCGGTAGCGTTGAACCCACGTCAGAGCCGCCTGCGAAGAGGATGGGATCTCGGATCCCCGCTCTGGATTCTGTGACTTAGCCGCTTGCCGATTGTCTTTCCCTCGCCCAAAGCCCCGTGGCACGTCTTTGCCTCTTTTTTGCCTCTTTTGAGATCCTTTTCACTTCTTAGCGCCCTCCCCCCAGTGTCCAAATGACAGCGGTGGGACAGGATCCCTACCCAGGCTAACAAAAGGTTCCCACTGCCCCGGTTTTCACGGGCCATCCTTGGGGCTCAGTTGCGGCGAAACAGGCTGTCCAAGTAGATGCGTGCCGCCCGCCGGTCGCTCTCCCCGCTTTGGAGCAGGAATAACGAGAGCGCTGCCGTCACCACCCGATCCTGATCCCAGTCGGGATGGCGAGAGAGGTAGTTTTGGAGGGTGTCATGCAGCTCCTCGGGAATTTCACTCAAAATGCTAACGCTGTGAGAACTCATAGTCCAACCACTCACTCGGGGTCAAGAGGGGAGAAAACGGTATCCCGCAAAACCTGCGGCCACAGCCAAAACTTGGGCAGCTCGAACAGAGCGAACCCGCAACATCAAAACCCAACCTAGATAGGCCAAGAGCCTCAGCAGGCTCGCAAGCAGAAAAGCAAGCAATATAGGTTCATAGCTTGCCCCTATCCCAGCGGATGGGAGGGAGGGCATTCACAACTGTTCCTAAGCCTGTCGTGGGCCGTAGAACAGATGAAGTCTTTTCTTTCTAAGGAGAGCGCTCGGGAAAATCTCCACACCACTCGCCCTCAGGTGGGGCTATTCTGCCCTCTGCCCTATGGGGGATGTCAATCCCAAGCCAGGGATCCAACCGGACAAAAGCCTGCCATTGGCCTTGATGGGATCGGAAAAAACGGCGCGATCCCGTTACGTTTCTCAGGGTGTAATTGCCTGAACCTTACCCACCTCCACTTTTCCACAGAAACCCCCGATGCCGCCCCCTGAGGGAAAGGCCCTGTGGAAAACAGCCCACCCGCCTGTGGAAAGTCTGGGGAAAACCTGTGGATTTCCGGGAAATCTGAATTTGTCCAAAAATTTTTGTGTTTGTGTCGAGCATTTCTCAGGGCCACTCAACTCCGTAGCGCAAAAACAGCTCCTTGGAACCGCGGCGGCATTCCAGCAGCTCCAACTGGGGCGGGGATCCCTGCACTTGCCAACCCTCAATGCTGGCAGGCGCATCGGCATATCCACTCAGCAGCACCGGAGCGAGGGTAACCCACAGCTCATCCAAGGCCCCTGCCTGGAGAAATGCCCCCAAAAGCCGCCCCCCGCCCAACAACCCCACCCGTTCAATGCCCAAGCTGCGCAGGCGGGCCAGCCGTGCCGGCAGATCCCAATCGGCAGCCACCCAGATGTCCTCAAAGCCGGTTCGGTTCTGCCAAATTTGGGATCCCTTGGGAGTTGTCCACAGCCAACGGGTGAGGGGCTGGCGAAAAAACGGCAAATCCTCAGGAATATCCCCGCTGTCGGAACAGATGATCGTCAGGGGCTGGGGAGAGAGGCCCTGAGCGGTTCTGCGTTGGATCAACTCGGGATCCCGAATACGCAGACTGGTGCCGTAGGCCCGCAGAGTGGCGGCCCCCATGATCAAAGCCTGTTGCTGGGCAGCTTGGGTTTCCAAGTGCCGATAGTCCTCAGGGCTGCTGAAGGAGGGCCTCTGCGCTCGATGGGCTGCGATCTTTCCATCCAAGCTCTGGGCAAAGATAGCTACCAAATGGGGACGATTCAAAGACAAGATTGCTGAGAAAGGGTGGGCAAACCCTACAAATTGACCAGAATAGAGTCAGGCATCGCCGGGGGAACCGTGGCACCGGTCACCAGAGCGCCCACGCGGAATGGATATGCTAGGGACATTTCAATCCTCCACCATCCGGGTTGAAGTCGAGGCCAGTGCATCGACGATGCAGCGCTGTCTGACAGAAGTGGGGTTGCTGCAGCAGTGGATCTGGCCCCAGCAACTGCAGGGATCCCTTCCCGAAAGGCTGGAGCTGGGCAGCACCTTTGCCGCCCAATGGGGCCCCCTCTCGATCATGCACCAGGTGGAAACCCTGCTGCCGGAACGGCTGCGCCTGCTGATGTGGGGAGGAGCCGATGGCTACTGTGACTGGCTGTGGGGGAACGGCTGGGTGCAGTTGCGGGTAGAGGCCGTCTCTCTCCTGCCCTTGGGCTTGGGACAATTGCTGATGCTGCGGCGGCTGCAACAGTTTGCCCAAAGCCAAGAACAGCGCCCCTCTTAGGACTTAAAAAGCGACCTTCCGGCAAAATCCGTGGATCCTCGGCTTGACAAAATGCGTTTCGGTTGCGGCATGCTACTTCTCTAAGGATTTTCCACTACGATAGTTGTAGCAGAGCTTACTCTTCCCGTCCGAGAGGCCCAATGAATCCGCCGACCAGCCCCACCCCAACCGCCATCGAGCAGGAAAAGTTTGAGATCCGCTTGGGAGAAGCCCTCAATCGAGCAGGACTGCTCACCCCCGCCCAACTGGCTCAGGCCATGTGGGAAAAGGCCGACAACCCCTTGATGTTGGGGGAGCTGTGTATGCAGCACAGCTGGATTGCCCCCCAAGATCTCTATCCGTTGATCCCGGTCGAACTGGTGCGTATCGGCGAGATCTTGATGCTGCATGGGTATCTGGAGCTGGAGCACATCCATCAGGCCCTGATTCAGCAGCGGCAGCACCCGGAGCGCAAGCTGGGGGAGATCTTGGTGCAGCAGGGCTGGGTACAACCCCACTGGTTGGAATGGGCCTTGGACAAGCAGCAGCGGCTGCGGCGCCAGAAAGGAGCTGCCAACAGTTGGGAGGTGATGGTGGAGCAGTGGTCCACCATTCCCGATCAGCCCCCTCTTTACGTCTCACCTCTACAGGTAGCTCAAGAGACTTACAAAGCCACCCAGCAGTACAAAGCCCAACTGGAGCGCTACCAAGAGCAAATTGCCATCTTAGAAGCGCAACTGGAGCAGCAGCGGCAGCAGCAACAGCTCCTGGTCGAACAATCGCTGCAGCAGGTTGCCGACCATCAAGCCCGCCAGCAGGAACAGCAGCAGCGCATTGCCCAATTGGAAGCCCAAATCCAGCAGGGCACTGAACAACAAAAGGCTGCCCAGCAGCGCATTCGGGAACTGGAGGAGCAACTCCAAGCCCAGCAAACTCAGGGATCCGCGCAACTGCAAGCCGCCCAAGCAGAGCTGGAAATCCTACGTCGCCGCTGCCACGAGCTGACAGAATGGCAATCTCAAGCCAAACACCAGCTGCAAGAGCTGGGATCCCAACTGCAGGAGCAGCAGAAGATACAGCAGGATCAGGCACAGCAGCTCCAAGAGCAAACCCACCTGCGTCATGCTCTGCAGCAAATGGAAGCCCAAGTGGCTGCCCTGAACCAATCGCTGCAGGAGCACCAACATCAACTCCAACTGGCCCAGTCTACGAAGCAGCGCTTAACTGCCGACCTGGCCCACGTTCGCCAAGAAGCTGCCGAGGCCACCCACCGCTTGCAGGTGCAGCTCCAAGAAACCCAAGCCCAACTGCGAGAAACTCAAGATCGCTTGCAGCAAGCCCAAGCCCAAGTGAGCCAGCTCCAGGCCCAACTGCAAGCGGCTCAAGTGGAAAACCGTGCTCTAGCCGCAGCGGTAGCCGAAGCCCGGCGAACTTCCCCACCTGCAGCTGCACCGACCCCAGCTTCGGAGAAAGCCCGGCCAGAGGCAGAGGATCTCAAGACCCTGACCGTAGCCGACTGGGCAGCCGAGCTGAGTGCCCCAGAAAGCGAATTGCCCCCGCAGCAGTATTTGGGGGAAGAGGACTTGGAAGCCTTGCAGCGGGCTACCCCCTGGGTACAGCGGGTATTGACCCAATTGCGGGCGGCTGGCCTAATCGACAATGCCGGCATCGAAACCGTCATTCACGCTTGGGAAAAGGAAGGGGGCACCTTCACGGATGTGCTGGCCCACCACAGCGGCCTCAAGCCGGAGACCGTCAAATTTTTCAGCGAAGGGGGCTACTCTGTTCAACTGGCAGGGGGACGCCACGTGGCCGACTACCTCAAGGCTTCTGGATTGGTCAGCGCCACCCAAATCGAACAGATCCAGAAGCACCTGCCGCCAGGGGGATCCCTGTGTCAGGCCCTTGCCCAAGCCGGGATCCTACACCGGGCCACTGCCCTGTATTTCGAGCGCCACTTCGGCGGGCAAAAGCCCCGCCGCCCGCTGCGGGAAGAGCTTTAGAGGAACCATGCTCTATCGCTGACGCCAACGACCGACAAGGGATCCGAATACAGACACAAGCTGCCAACAAGATGCCAATTAGACTAGAAACTAGATAGAGATAGATCATCAGAAGCGACCGGTTTCTCACCCCTGAGAGACCCAAGTTACTCGGTAGTTGTGTCGATCTCTTCTGCTATGACTACGGAAGCTCCAACTCGACCTGCTCAGCAGTCCTCGCCCTCGAGAACCCAGGTTCGCCAGCCCTACCCCCACTTCAAGGTGATCGTCTTGGATGACGATTTCAATACCTTTCAGCACGTTACGGAATGTCTGCTGAAATACATCCCCGGCATGACTTTGCCCCTAGCGCGGCAACTGACCGTGCAGGTGGATGCCGAAGGGCAAGCAGTTGTTTGGGTCGGCCCTCAAGAACAGGCGGAGCTCTACCATCAGCAATTGCTGCGGGAGGGGTTGACCATGGCCCCCTTGGAGCCGGCCTGAAGCACCAGGCGTTCGTAGCTGCGCTCAACTGCTGCCAACAGCTCCGCTTGGCCCCAACCGGCGTAAAGGCTGCTGGCAATGGCCAGCCCACCCGCCCCCACCCCTTCCTTGACATAGCCCCGCTCGTAAGCCTGTAGAGGCAGATAGCGGCTATTGGCAAAGCTCAGTTGGGTGGCCAAAAGGGGAGCAACCCCCAACAACTCTGCCAAGGCCACCGTATTGCCCGAGGGATCCTCTGCCACCCAGCGGGTGGTTCCCACCACCACGTTCTCTGGGGGCCAAGGGATCCCCTGCTCTTCCCCCCAGCGCTGCATCAAGGCCAGCACCGCCAACATTTGGGTTCCCCCCGCCAGCAGCACCGCTCCCCGCTGCGCTGCGCCCATCGCCAACCCGGCCACAAAGGGCTGCATGGGATCCCCCACTGCCGCCACCACCTCAGCAGCAGAAGCTCCCCTTGGCAGACGGGCCAATCCCTGCCGGGCCAAGGCCAGCTTTTGGGCGTGGTTGCAGACCGGGTGGCTGCTGTTTACCATGCCCTCTGCTGCCCACCCCAGTCCCAACAACACCGCCAGCGCCGTGGTGGTGCCCCCTGCCACACACTCCCCAATCACACAGTAGCCTTGCTCCAGCCGGGATCCGCGGTCGTACCCTTCTTGCCAAAGGGATCCCACCTGCTCCAAAGACAGAGCCTGTCCTGTGCTCAAGCAGCGGGCCACTCCCCCAGAGCTCACCATTTCTGCCCCCGGCAAAGGTTCCGGCAAGCCACAATCGAACACTCGGCACGGGATCCCCAACTCCCTCAGGATGGCGCAGCTGATCACCACCGGAGAAGGATAGCCATCCGGAGAGGTGGGCAAGCGGTGAGAATGGCCCGCCAGCAACACTTCGCCATCGGCAAGAGCCGTGTAGCGACGCAAGGAGGGGGTAGCGCCGGCAGCCGAAATGCCCGGAACAAGAGCCGTTTCGGTAAACCCCAAGCAGGCCAGAAACAGAGGTCGGGATCCCTGCACCCGTTCGCACCACCGCCGGGCCACAGCCGGCTGAGTGTAAGCCTTAACGCAAGGAAACGGAAGCATACCGGACACCGAGGCAAACAAGCCAGAGTCTATCCTGAGCCAGAAGGGCGGGATCCCGTACTCGCAGGAGGGGTTGCCTCCTGCTGAGGCAATCGGATTCGGATAGGATGGGTATACCCAATGCAGTTTATTCAGGGCAAACGGAAGGCCATGAGCTTCTTCGACTCTGAGATCGTCCAAGAGGAAGCCAAGCAACTGTTTCAGGATTTCCAAAACCTGATGCAGCTTGGTCAACGGTACGGCCAATTCGACCGGGAAGGCAAAAAAATCTTCATCGAACAGATGGAGGAGTTGCTGGAGCGCCAGCGCATTTTCATGAAGCGGCTGGAACTCTCCGACGACTTTATGGCTCAAATGACCATCAAACAACTGCAAACTCAGCTTGGGGGGTTTGGGCTCTCCCTGACCCAAATGTTTGACCAGATGCACCAGACCCTAGAGCGCATGAAAGCTGAGGCAGACGCTGAGCGTTGACCCCCAAGAACGACCTACACGAAGGGATCATGTCTTCTTCCCGCCAGACCCGCAACCAGAAATTGATTCTGGAGGTGCTAGAGCAGCAGTCGCAGCCCCTTTCAGCGCAAGAGATCTTTTTGGAGTTGCGCAATGCCAACCACACCGTCGGTCTGGCCACGGTTTACCGAGTTTTGGATGCTCTGCGCAATGAGGGCAAGCTGCAGGCGGTCAACTTGGGAGACCAGCAGACCTACTACCAGGTTCTGCCCAGCAATGGCCACAACCGCCATCACCTGATCTGCACCGAATGTCGGCGGGTGGTGCCTTTGCCCGATTGTCCGGTGGAAGATTTGGAGGCACAGCTTTCCAGCCGATACCAATTTGCGATCGAGTACCATGTGCTTGACTTCTACGGCGTCTGTGCCCAGTGCCGTAGAGGGGTTGGGCCAAGCCCGGACTCACGGCGTTCCTCTTTTCTCAAAGCTAAGCCCAAATGATGAGCTATCTCTGGACGGTGTTGATCGGGCTGGCCGGCGCCCTGATCGGGGTCAAGCTGAGGCTTCCGGCGGGAGCACTGGTGGGCTCCATGGTGGCGGTGGGTTTGGTGAATGTCTGGGGGGCGATCCCAATTCCCGCTCCCCCAGCCGGGATCCGTTTTGCCATGCAGGTGGTGTTGGGCATTCTTTTGGGTACTAAGCTCACTGCCGATACGCTTCTGGCCCTGAAAGATCTGTGGCGACCAGCCCTGCTCTGTACAGTGATTGCGGTGGGCACGGGGGTCTTGTCGGGGTACCTGATCTCCCGTTGGCTGGGGATCGAGCGCTTGACTGCCATCTTGGGCACAGCTCCAGGAGGCATTTCCGACATGAGCCTGATAGCCCTGGACATGGGAGCCCAAACCAGCACAGTGGTGGTCATGCACTTGGCACGCCTGATCAGTGTCGTCGTGGTCGTCCCCTGGGTGGTGCGGCTGTTGGTTCAGCCGGGCACGAGTTAGCTAGACCGCCGGGAAGCCCCGCCCTCTGTGCATCAGCATGAGTGCCGGAGTATGTCACGAAAGTCCTCGGAGCAGAGACGGTGGGTGGGTTAGACTAGGGGCGATACAGAACTTAACAACTGAACCGCCGCCTTGGAACTTTCCCCCTCTCCACTCACCTGCCATGCCGACGCTGCCGGATCCCCTTGGAGCGCTGCTCTCCGTTCTGCGGATGGCTCTTTGGGCAATGTCTCCTCTGGCCAAGGCGATTGGTGGCCTCTACAGCTGCATTGGCAGGGGGAGCCAGACCCGGTACAGCCTGAGCTGGTGCAGGTGGATCCCGTGCTGCGCTTGCTGCTTTTGGGGGATGGCTTTACCACCCGTAATCTTGCTGCCTTGATCCAAGAGCCGATTCAGGCTCATCTGCTGGACACGGGCCGGGTTGATTTACAGGCAGAGCAGGGCACTGCCCCCAAGTCCATGCAACAGCTGGCCAGAGATTTGGGGCGGCTGGGATCCCCTTTGATGCGGCGGCGGGTTTGGCTGTGCGGGGCAACCTCTCAACAGCCCTTGCTCTATGCCACCTCTTGGTGGAACTCTGAACATTTGGCCCAATACTTGCCCCATCCCGATCAGCCCATTGGCCAAAATCTGATCCAAGAAAAACTGGAGACCTTTCGCGAGCTGCGCGGCCTTTACCACGGCGAGGCAGACCCGGTTGCCCGGCTGCTGCAGTGTCCCGGTCCCTTCTGGGCTAGGCATTATCTTTTGTTGCACAGGGGCCAGCCTTTGACGGTCATCTACGAGGTGTTTTCTCCACGGCTGGCCGCAAGGGCCCTGTCCCGCTAGCGCGACGGAGACCTCCAACGGCGCACGGCTGCGGTGATGGCGGCTGCCACCTGCGGATCCAATTGGGCGCTGGCGGAGATGCGCTGATAGTCCTCTGGGGTCAGTTGATGGGCGACGATGATCTCGGCAGCAGCAGCCTCAAACTGTTGTTCGATTTGCCGACGTTCCTCGCTGCTGTTGGCCTGTTGGAGGCGATTTTGGGTGCTCTCCAGAAGAGGTTGCACCGCCAGGAGGGTGCGGGCAAAGCGGTCAATCTGCTCAGAAGAAGGTGGAGAGGTGGCTTCAGAAAGACTAGCCGGGGCCGAGGTCATCGTCTCTGAAGAGGTTGCGGGCAGATCCCCATCCCATCCGGAGTCTGGCCTGGGCGAGGGAGAGGGATCCGGGTTGGCAGGAGCCTGGAGGGCCACTCTGCCGGCTGCGTCCAAGTCTTGGGCCGGGTTGAGGGCATTCCAAAGGGCCAAGCCCGCCAAACACAGAGCAGCCCCTATCAGTCCAGCACTCAAGAGGGCGAGCCAACTGACAGAGGTCGCAGTCGGCTCAAGCACCACCTGCACCGGCGCATGAGGAGGCAAGGGTTTGGACATGAGGCTGAGATCGTAAGCCCGACGCTGCTGGCTATCGCTGAGAACTCGGTAGGCGTGTTGTAGCTGGAGGAACTCCCGCTGGGCCAACTGCCGCAACCCTGCGGGGATATCGGCAGGCAACCGATCCGGGTGCAGTTCGCGTGCCCGCTGGCGGTAGGCAGCTTTGATCTCCTCCAGGCTGGCTTGGGGAGAAAGCCCCAGCTGTTGGTAGTAGGTGGGGGAAGCAGGCAGAGTAGGCATGGGAGCAGTTGGTTGCAGAACAGAGGGAGAACCGGCTGCCTTCGAAGGCCAGCCACCTTACCCCAACAGGGATCCCTCCTTTCGGACCAGCATATCCTGCCCGGTTCAGCGAGGCTGCCTGGCCAAGATCTAAGACACGTAAACCCCTGTTAGAGGCGCGCTCAGGGCTTCTTCCAACTCTGCCAGGCCAAGACGACGCTCCAGGATATCCATCACCTCGCGGCCAAAATCATGGGGGTTGCGATCCCAGGCTTCCAGACACACTTCCCCAAAAAAGGATCCCAGGGGTTCTGGGTTCCAGAGCAGTTTGCGCGCCGTCCAAGGAGTCATGTGCATGGGGTTAAAGCGGTCGTCGATAACACCGATTTTGCGAGCAAAATCTTCTAGATGAGTGTGGGGTTGCAGGCCGATGAAGAAGATGGCCGGCTCAACTTTGTCGCGACCAAAGATGGCTTCCAGCTCGCGATGGTACCGTACTGTTTGCCGAATGGTTTCCGGTCGCTCGTCGATAACATTAAAGGAGTAATTGACCGAAACCAGGTCGTTAAATCCTGCCTGTTTGAGGTAGCGGCAGCTCTCCAGTACCGTGCGCAGGTTATAGCCCATGCGCATTTTGCGCACCAGTTCCTGGGATCCGCTGGTGATGCCGATCTCGAAGTAGCTCATGCCAGTTTTCACCATGAGCTCGGCCAGCTTTGGGGTGAGGTTGTCGGCCCGAATATAGGCAGCCCAACGAATATCGGTCATGCCGGCATCAAGGATTTTCTGCAGCAATTCCTCCGCATCCTCAATGTAGCGGCGGGCAGGGATAAACTGGGCGTCAGTAAACCAAAAGTTTCGCACTCCTCGCTCGTACAACTGCATCATTTCTCGGATCACCTCATCCACAGGGTTGAGGCGCACCTGCTTGCCTTCGATGACGGTGTAGATGCAGTAGCAGCAGTTGTGGGGGCAGCCGCGCTTGGTTTGTACCCCAATGTAAAAGTCGCCCCCTTCTAAGTAGTAGTCAATTTCCGGCCAAATGGCGGTGATGTAGGTGTAATCACAGGCGGTTTTTTGCAGAGGTTGAGGCGGCTCGTGGATCAAACCTGGGCGAGGTTGCTCCAGCTTGGCCCGATAGCAGCGCTCTGCAGCAAGGCTTTGCCCTTGGATGACTTTTTCCAGCAGCGTTTCTCCTTCCCCCACCGAGATGATGGTGCCTTGGGGCAGGTAGCGGCCCAATTGTTCGTAGAAGACGCTGACTGCCCCACCCCCCAACACCGCTTCAGCGTGAGGTTTGTAGCGCCTGGCTCTGCGGATCCCCTGCCAGACCAGCCGGGTGTTGCGCCAAATCTCGCCATAGTAGGCCAGCACCAGCCTGAGGCTATTCAGGGATCCCCGCAATTTTTTCAGGGGGTTGCGGGCGTAGAAAAACTCAAAAGAGTGTTGCAACAGGTTGCCGGCCCGCCCGTTCACCGGCGCATAGACTTGAATATCTCGCCAAGAGAAAACCAGCAAATCCGGCTGAAACTGATCAATTTGCTCCAGCATGCGGCGGCGAAAATCCAAGGGCGGAAAGGTGCCCATATCGAAGATGCGCTGCTCAACTTGGGGGAACAGCTTGTGGACATGATCGGCCAAGTAAACCACCCCAATGGGAAAAATGGGGTTGCAGGGCAGCCGCACATAGAGGATTTTTTGAATCTTCAGGTTCGAGGCCATATAACCTGAGAGCTTACTTCACATCTCTTCACTCACTCTAGTCGGTTTTTGAGGGGCGCGGCGGCAGGGATCCAAAAGGGACAAAGATAAGCTAAAGCTGAAGCAACCAGCAGGGTCGGACCTGAGGAGAGGGTATGACTCCAGAGCGTCCAATTTGGCACAGTCGCTATCGGCCAGAGCGGCGATTGAGCAAGCGCAGCGGCAGACACACCTACCTGGCTCAGGATTTGCTCACCTCGGAACAGGTGGTGATCAAGCTGCTGCTCTTTGGGCCAGACTTTGATTGGGCCGACCTGAAGCTGTTCGAGCGGGAAGCCCAGATCCTGCAGACCCTCTCCCATCCAGCCATTCCTGAATACCGCGACCACTTCGAGATCAGCCTAGAGGGAGGACGGGGCCTGGCCCTGGTGCAAACCTACATCGACGCCCCCTCTTTGCAAGAGTGGATGGAGCAAGGGCGGCGCTTTGCCGAGCCGGAGGTGCGGGATCTGGCGCAAAAGTTGCTGCGCATTCTCGTCTACCTGCACGAACTCCATCCCCCCGTCATTCACCGGGATCTCAAGCCCAGCAACATTCTCTTGGGATCCGACCAGCAGGTGTATCTGGTGGACTTTGGTTCGGTTCAGGCGGCTGCCCCCCGGGAGCAGGGATCCTACACCGTGGTGGGGAGCTACGGCTACATGCCCCTGGAGCAATTTGGCGGCAGAACCGTGCCCGCTTCTGATCTCTACAGCTTAGGTGCCACCCTAATCCACCTGCTCACCGGACAACATCCGGCGGACTTGCCCCAGGAGGGATCCCGGATTGCGTTCGAGCAAGCGGTGCAACTGAGCCCGCCCTTTCGCGACTGGCTGCGGTGGTTGACGGAACCTTTGGCGGCAGATCGTCCCGCTTCCGCCCGGCAGGCCCTGGAGGCGCTGGAGCATTTGGATCGTCGTCCCGCCTTGATTCCCTCAGACGCAGCAGCAGTCCCTACTCGACAGCCAGCAGGCAGCCGGATTCAACTGCACAAGTCCGAACAGACCTTTCAGGTGGTGATCCCGGCCCGGCAAATCGGTGTTTTGGTGTTGCTGCCTTTCGCCATCGCTTGGAACTCCTTCACCACCTTTTTCACGATCATATCGGTTGGGTTTGCGCCTTTTCCGGCCAATCTGATGTTTGGCCTATTCATGCTGCCCTTCTGGACGGTGGGGTTGGGGATGGTGGGCGGGATCCTCTACGGCCTATTCGGCAAGGCCCACCTACGGATCGACACAGAATACATTCGCCTGGTTCACGAGGTGCTTGGCCTGAGGTTTCGCAACGTTCCCCCCAGTCGGCGATGGGATATTGACCGGCTAGAGCTGATCCCACGCCAAAGCCCACAGTTGAACATCTGGGCGGGCAACCGCAAATACGAGTTGGGAGCGGGGATCCCTTTGCAGGAGCCAGAGCTGGAGTGGTTGGCCTCGGAACTAAGCCGTTGGCTGCAGATCCCAGTTGAACGGCGAAAGGTGTAGTCGTTAGGTTTTTTGCATTTAGTTATGATAAGGACAGTTTTTGGGTAAGGTCTGATGAGTTATCTTGCTGCAGATCACAGCAAATAAAATAGCAAAAAATTATAGATTTCCTGAAAACAGAATCCAGATCCACATCGGCAAAGAGGCAGGATGCAAGCAGTTTATCCAAGGCCTGCTGTAATAGCTCGCTCTGGATCCCCGTGGCGCTACCTCCCAAAAAGATATGGAAAATGATACACCAGAGATTCCATCGCTGGAGTTGCTTGGGAGTTTGGGAAAGACCCTGACTTAGAGCATCTTATCCTTGACTCAACTGTCGTTCGTGCTCACCCCTGGGCAGCCGCAAAAAAAGGGGAGCAAGCTTTGGGGAGGAGTCGAGGTGGATACAGCACTCAGATCCATGTGAGTGTGGATGGTTTGGGGAAGCCGTTAGTGTTTAGAATCACAGCAGGGCAAAGCAGGATATTACCCAAGCAGAGGCATTACCAGAGAGTTGGCAAGAAGAGCATACGAAGGTGATAGGGGATAAGATTCTCAGGAATTCAGGGAGAGGATAGACAAGGGAAGGCCGGGTGCTGATTCCTTCTAAGAGGAATAGGAGGGTGGTGGGAGATTTGACCGGCACGTTTACAGGGAGAGGCATTTAGTCGATAAAAGATTTTTTTACGATTTAACACGAATTGCTATATTGGTGCTTGTACTGAGGATTATCTGGCCAAATTGCTGTGGCTAAAGTTTAAGGGTATATGTGGCAAGCGTGGCTTCTGAGTCAGTGGGGGGTGGCACTCTGGCTCAACCTGGCTCTGGTGGTGCTGGGTCTGCTGAGCCCTCAGAAGGCTTTGACGCGAGCAGGGGTCATCCACGCGGGCCTGCTGGGCCTGCTGGTGTGGGGGGGGCTGGGGGGGCGGGGCTACGCGGTGGTAGCTGCCTATTTTTTAATAGGGACAGCCGTAACCAAACTGGGGATCCGGCGCAAGCAGGCGCAGGGGATCGCCGAAAAGCGAGAGGGGGCGCGAGGGCCGGAGAACGTCTGGGGATCCGCTTTAACCGGGGCAGTATGTGCGCTAGGATACGCTTTCTTCCCGCGTCCCCTGTGGTGGTTGGGATACAGCGCCAGCTTTGCAGCGAAATTGGCCGATACCGTCAGCAGCGAGGTGGGGAAAGCCTATGGCCGCAAGACCTTTTTGATCACCACCTTCCAGTCCGTGCCGGCGGGCACAGAAGGAGCCGTGAGCCTAGAGGGATCCCTGGCGGGAGTAGCGGCAGCGGCAGGGATGGCCGGGTTGGCCTGGGGGATTGGCGGGGAGTGGGTGGGGGAAAGCCCATTTTGGTTGGGCATCTGCTGGCTGGCTGGGATCCTGGCCACCCTGGCGGAAAGCTGGATGGGAGTGGTGTTACAACCCCGTTTGGCCTGGATGACCAACGAAGTTATAAACAGTATTCAAACAACCCTGGCCGCTCTTCTGGCGGTAGGGCTGGGATCCCTTATGGGCATCGGATCCTAGAAATAGGGTCACCATGAACTACCCCACCGTATAGGCAGATGGGGTTTCTAGTGCCCCATCCCCTTAACAGTGAGGTTTTTGTCCCTTCCTCTGTCCCAGTTGCTTCATAGACCCGCAGGTCTCTGAAGGAGTGCTGCAACATCCGAGACCAACGAGGCTGGTTCCCAACCCCGGTTGCCCGTTGACGGCAACGTTGTACATGACCATTACCGAACCACGGTCTCTATTGCCGTGCCACCGAGAGCGGCCATACAAAGAAGTCAAGCCAGGAGGCTTGACCAAAAGGGGAGAAGCCCTCCCCTTTCGCTGACCAGAGCTCCCTTAGCGCAGGCCGCTGGGCTTGTAGACCAGGAAGCTGAGCACCTGGCACTGCTTGATGTTGTCGAACCCCACCACGCGAATAAAGCAGTTGGGGTAGGCGCTGCGGCAAGCCTGCACCTCACTGAGCACCTCCTGGGGAGAAGTGGCGCTGAACAGGGGCAGCTTCCACAGTGTCCAGTAGCGAACCGTCGGCTCAGAAGATTCGTTGAACTCTATGGCAGGGATATAGCCCTGATCCAAGATGTACTGCACCTGCTTGATGATCTGCAGATCCGTCAGCGGCGGCAGGTAGGAGAGAGTTTCGTAGCGGCGCTCTTTCGGTAAGGTTTGCATGATGGGTATCACTCCGTTTCGGGTCTAGGGTTTTGCGGGGGGGATCCCGCTTCCGGGTGGGTAACGGGCAGGGATCCCGTCGCCGAGGTGATCCGTTCCAGATGATTGCGGCGGTGCTCCATGTTGGCTTGCTGGATGCCGGATTTGGCCATCTCCGGCAGGTAATCCACCACCTCCGCAGCAATGTGCTCGCGAACGGTCATGATGCGATAGGCCAACTCAGGATGCTCAGCCAGCAAAGCCCGCAGGTAGGCTTCTCCATCCTGAAGGTTTTGCCGAGCGGAGAACTGCTGTAGCCAAAGGGCCCTGGGGGGATCTGTTTCGCTCAGTTGGGCCAGCACCGTGCGCATCGCCTGATAAGTCAGGTAGCTGATCAAGGTCTTGGCGGTGTCTTTGGCGATCTGTTTCAGATCCATTGCCGATCCAGGGAGGGAGCCAGTAGGGCAAGAGAGCCGTGGGGATCCCCTGCCCCCAGCAGATCTCTAGAGGGTGTCGACGGCCTTGAACTCGAACTTGATTTCCTTCCACAGCTCGCAGGCAGCCGCCAGCTCTGGCGACCACTTGGCTGCTTCCCGGATAATGTCGTTGCCTTCGCGGGCCAGATCTCGACCTTCGTTACGAGCTTGGATACACGCTTCCAAGGCCACCCGGTTGGCGGTTGCGCCCGGCGCGTTGCCCCAGGGGTGTCCCAGGGTTCCGCCGCCAAACTGCAGCACCGAGTCGTCGCCGAAGATTTCCACCAGTGCCGGCATGTGCCAAACGTGGATCCCGCCGGAAGCCACCGGCATCACCCCTGGCATGGAAGCCCAATCTTGGGTGAAGAAAATGCCGCGGGAGCGATCGGCCTCTACGTAGTTTTCCCGCATGAGATCCACAAAGCCCATCGTGATGGCGCGGTCGCCTTCCAACTTGCCCACCACCGTACCGGAGTGCAGGTGGTCGCCACCGGACATGCGCAAACACTTGGCCAACACCCGGAAGTGGATGCCATGGTTTTTCTGCCGGTCGATCACCGCGTGCATGGCCCGGTGGATGTGCAGCAGAATGCCGTTATCCCGGCACCACTTGGCCAAGCTGGTGTTGGCAGTGAAGCCAGCTGTCAAGTAGTCGTGCATGATGATAGGGGCGCCCAACTCCTTGGCAAACTCGGCCCGCTTGAACATCTCTTCGCAGGTGGGCGCCGTCACGTTCAAATAGTGGCCCTTGATCTCGCCGGTTTCCGCTTGGGCCTTGTGGACAGCCTCCATCACGAACAGATAGCGATCTCGCCAGCGCTGGAAGGGCTGGGAGTTGATGTTTTCGTCATCTTTGGTGAAGTCCAAGCCGCCCCGCAGAGCTTCATACACGGCCCGCCCGTAGTTTTTGGCAGAAAGGCCCAACTTGGGTTTGATGGTGCAGCCCAGCAGCGGACGGCCATACTTATTCAATTTGTCCCGCTCCACCTGAATGCCGTGGGGAGGGCCTTGGAAGGTTTTCAGGTAGGCCACCGGGATCCGCACATCTTCCAGCCGCAGCGCCTTTAGGGCCTTAAAGCCAAAAACGTTGCCCACAATCGAGGTGAGCATGTTGGTCACCGAGCCTTCCTCGAACAGATCCAGCGGATAGGCGACGAAGCAGAAGTACTGGTTGTCTTCGCCGGGAACCGGCTCGATGTCATAGCAGCGGCCCTTGTACCGATCCAAGTCGGTCAGCAAATCGGTCCATACCGTTGTCCAGGTGCCTGTCGAAGACTCAGCCGCCACAGCCGCCCCGGCCTCTTCGGGAGGAACACCCGGCTGAGGAGTAACCCGGAAACAGGCCAAGACATCGGTATCCTTGGGTGTGTAGTCGGGAGTGTAATAGGTGAGTCGGTAATCCTTCACCCCGGCTTGATAGCCGCTTTTGGATTGGGTTGCTGAATAGGCCACGTTGATCTCCCTCTGAACGAATCACAGAACCAGAAAATGCCATTCACGGATGCAACCAAGAGGAAAAAACCCAGGGCCAAAACTCAAGACCACCGAGTTTTCGTGAACGAACTCGCCCCACAACCGCGAGGCCAAAGTTGGGCCTTAAGACACTCTTCATCCCAGGGGATGGAAGCCCCAAACCCTTCTTTTCGAGTGCCTTCAATTACTAGCTTCGACTCCCTGGATTTGCAAACCCAGCGGAAAGGAATTTATACAGCGCCTAAGCTAGAATCTCGGCAAACACAACTCTATATTGGTTTAATCCTAAGCTATCATCCGCAATAGTGGGCTGATCATTACTTTCTTTATGAGTTTGATTAGTTTAATTAAAGTGAGGCCCCCTGCTTCCCGCTGAGAATACAGATTTCTTTGGCTTTCTTAATATCCTTTGGGTGGGATCCCTGGCCAAAACCAAAAGCTCCCTTCTTTGAGGGAGCGGAGCAAGTCCACCCACAGGATCTGGAGGGTCAAGAAACGGCTGCCAGGGTTGGCTGGGGTCTCTTGCTGATCACCTGGTCGATAAGGCCGTACTCTTTGGCTTGTTCTGGGGTCATGAAGTTGTCGCGGTCGGTATCTCGTTCGATGCGCTCTAGAGGTTGGCCGGTGTGGTAGGCCAGCAAGCTATTGAGGCTGTTTTTGATGAAGAGGATCTCTTTGGCCTGAATTTCAATATCGGTAGCTGGCCCCTGAGCTCCACCAAGGGGTTGGTGGATCATGATGCGGGCGTGGGGAAGGGCAATGCGCTTGCCTTTGGTGCCCCCTGCCAGCAGAAAGGCTCCCATGCTGGCAGCCAAACCAATGCAGATGGTGGAGACATCCGGCTGAATGTGCTGCATGGTGTCGTAAATGGCCATGCCAGCATAGACAGAGCCGCCGGGGGAGTTGATGTAGAGGTAGATGTCTTTTTCAGGGTCTTCGGACTCCAAGTAGAGCATCTGGGCCACAATCAGGTTAGCAATGTCGTCGTCCACCTGGGTGCCCAAGAAAATGATCCGATCCCGCAAGAGACGCGAGTAAATGTCAAAGGCGCGCTCGCCTCGCGCAGATTGCTCAATAACGGTGGGAATCATGCCAGTCCAAACGATGGGTCAGTCCTTACTAGTGTAGTCTAAGCCACCGGACGGATGCTTTGCTCAGGACGACTCACCGGCCCGCCTCCGTACGGGGCTCGATGGGGTGTGAGCCGGCTAGAACAGCAAGGAGACGGGGTGGTTATAGCGGGATCCCTCTTCTTCTGGGATGTGGAACGGGTCTGAGGTGTGGCTCTTTGTGATGTGGTGAGGTGAAGCCAAGATGGACGTGATCCCAGATGAACCGATTGTGATTGCCAGCCTGCTGAGCCTGGCTTTGCTGGGGATCTTGATTCTGAACTTGGCAGGGCGTGGGTCTGGGGATGCAGATTAAAAGGTTGACAAGCTTACTTATCCTTCTTTAGGATTAGGATCGCCTTGTCGGAGAGCGCCCCCATCGTCTAGAGGCCTAGGACACATCCCTTTCACGGATGCGACAGGGGTTCGAATCCCCTTGGGGGTATTGCGTAAGAGCCATGAGAGACTGAGCCCGTCGACACGGGATCCCTGGCAGCGGTGACACCTTACTCAGACTTTACTCAGAGAGGCTTTGCCGCCACAAACCACTCCAGATACAAGCTGGGAGAGCGGGTCATCTGGGATCCCCATACAAGCGGCATGGGCAGCCAGCCAACTGCCACTCTGTCGAGGGGGATCCCTATTCCACACTTACTCCTCAACAGGGGAAAAATCTCCAAAGCAGCGGCCTAGAAGGTTAGGCTTAGTTGTCCAATCGGCTACGGCTTGGGTTTGAGCAGACCTAGGGCCTGCCAGGATCAGGTGCTGGCCACCAGAGCTTCAGCCGGCGTGGCGGCGACCAACAGCTCATCTTTGATAAGCTCTGCCAGCTCCTGCAGTTGGCGAATCGCCTCTGCCCCTTCCAATTTCATAAGCTCCCGGTCATCCCGCATTTCTGTCCAGCTAATGGAGCATTCGGAAACCAAAAAGCGGATTAGGTGCCCCTCTCGTAAACTGACCATAAACGAGGCACTCTCGAAAGACGTACCACAGGTGTAGCAAGAGGCTGGGTAGCCCCGCTTCTCCAAAACGATGGCCAGGGCCTGCAAACTCATCACCAGATCTTGAACATAGCTGCGGTATTGTTCCGCCAACCGTGTGAACATCACACTCCTCCCTAATGGATTGGCACTTTTGGGGCTCAGCCTAGCTGCAAATGACCTAACTAGTAATTTATGCTTAGGACTAGGATTACATCTATCATAACAATCGACAACCCCTCAAGGAAGTGATTAAGGCCACAGAGTGGGCAAAGTCTACTTCAGGGAAATGTAGTATTCAACACTTCTCTTAACAGGGACATCAAAATTTACCTCGAGTCAATGCTCTTATCTATCGGGATCCTCACTCAGTGCTCGCCCAGTCTTTTCTCAAAATGGCTCAGCGGCTGCTCGCGTCATCAGGACAGTTGCCTCAAAGCTTTCTCTTGCAAGGGTCTCACCGATCGCGAAGTAAGACGCGGTCTTTTGACAAGAGACCGGCGGGAGTGTCAAGTGGGCCAAGGCTTGCAGACGAATGCAGATCAAGGTGGGTTCCCGCCCGATTATGCTGAGAAAATTCTCGGCATGGACAATTGAGAAGGAACAGCTCGATGCTGACACCTGTTGATCTGGAGAAACGAGTGGCTTATTTTCAGAGTCCCCAAGCCATTCGGGATCGCTGTCAGTTGCTATTGGAAAGGGTTTTGGCCGGTGAATCAGAGCATTTTCGCCTCGACCTGAACCGGCTGGGATCCGTAGCCGACTATGTGATCACCACAATGCGGGCCCATTATCCCAACGGGGAAATTCCCTTCCACAGCCGCTGGCAACATTTTCAGGTGGGATCCGGGGAGCGCCTAACCCGTCTGGAAAATCGACTTAAAGACATGGATCCGCTGGAGCGGCTGCGATGCAAGTGGGATCTGGCCATCGTCAGCGTGTTGCTGGACGCAGGGGCAGGCTCTGCCTGGAAGTACCGGGATCCAGAAAGTCAGACGGTGGTGGGTCGTTCCGAAGGTTTGGCCTTGGCCAGTTTCGACTGGTTCTGGCAAGGTGGGTTTTCCAGCGATCCCCAGCAGCCTCTGCAGGTGGATGCGGCAGGCCTGGAGCGGATCACCTTGGCGGATTTGGCAGCAGCTTTCCAGGTGGGGCCGGAAAATCCTTTACTGGGACTGGAGGGGCGCTGGCAACTGCTGCAAAGGTTGGCACAAACTTTGCGGGCTCAACCTCATTACTTTGGATCTGGTCACAATCTTCCTCGTCCAGGCCGGTTGTGGGACGCCATCCAGCCTGAGGATCCCAGCGGTGGGATCGAGGCAGCACAGGTCTTACAGGCAGTTCAGAGGGGGGTTGGCCCCATTTGGCCTGGGCGAGTCTCGCTGGCCGGGATCCCTCTGGGGGATGTCTGGCCCTATCCCCACCTGCCCCAAACGGAGCCGGGGAGCCATTGGGTGCCTTTTCACAAGTTGTCCCAATGGATGACCTATTCCCTGCTGGAGCCGTTGCAGCAGGAGGGGATCCCGATCTGGGGTTTGGATGAGCTGACGGGTTTGGCGGAGTATCGCAACGGGGGGCTGTTTGTGGATTTGGGGGTGATCCAGCTCAAGCAGCCGGAGATTGGGCAGCAACCGTATCCTCCAGATTCGACGGTGATTGTGGAGTGGCGAGCCCTGACGGTGATTTTGCTGGATCAAGTTGCCTCCTTAATCCGGGAAAGGCTTGGCTGCTCTGCCCAGGAGTTGCCCCTGGTGAAAATACTGCAAGGGGGAACCTGGACGGCAGGGCGGCAAATAGCGGCCCAGCTCAGGCCAGATGCTTCTCCCCCCATCCAACTGCTCAGCGATGGCACGGTTTTTTAGGGATCCCCTTTCGAGATTCTTAAGAAGTTCTGTAATAATCTCAGGGCCAAATCAGGACGGGATCCCCAGTGCAGATGCAGGTACGAAGCGTGAAGACGCTCGGTGGCCCATCCTTCCTGTTGAAGCTGGGCGGGGGATCCCCAGCCATAGATTGGGCTTGGGGAGATAGGGGTGCTGCGGGAGCGGTGAAATTCATGCCCGCGCAGGCGATCCCCGGCTGGGGCCAGCAGGGTTGGGCGCAAAACCGCAGCTTCGCGGTAGCCCAAACACAGCCGGTCGGCCATGTCTACCTGGATGGGTAATAGCCCGGCCATCGGGTAGGTCTTTCCCTGAAAATCGGTGAGGGATTGGCCCAGCACCATCAGTCCGCCACACTCGGCATAGAGGGGTGGGTGGGCGGGCGGGAGCGGGCGTTGGTTAATGCTCTCAGATAGAGGTGCTGCAAACAATTCCGGGAACCCTCCCCCCAGCAGCACGCCGTCGCAGGGCTCCGGTGGCCATAGCCCCACCTGGAGGGGGGAATACTCCAGCAGCTCGGCTCCACAGGCCCGCAACAGATCCAAGTTGTCGGCGTAGTAGAAGTTAAAGGCGTGGTCTTGGGCCACCGCCACCCGTACCTGTTCGCAGCGGCGGGGCGGAGTCCTTTCGGTGAGAGGGGGGATCCCTGGCCACAGCTCTCCTACCGCTGGAGGAAGCCTCCGAATGAGGGGCAATAGGCTATCCCAATTGACGTGTTGCTCGGCCAGCTCGGCCCAGGCAGCTTGCCAGTGGGGGAAGTGATCCAGTTCTGAGACAGGCACCAACCCCAGGTGTCGGCTGGGCAACCGCAAATCCTCCCGCCGGGGAAACTGGCCCAAGACTGGGATCCCCGCTGCAGCCGCTGCCTGCTGCAAGATTTGTCCATGCCGCTCCGAGGCCACCCGGTTGAAAATCACCCCAGCAATGGAGAGGCGGGGATCCCAGCGGCTCAAGCCGTAGAGCAAAGCGGCCACCGTCGTTCCCATGCCGCTGCCATCGATCACCAGCACCACAGGGATCCCGAGCAGGCGGGCCACATGGGCGCTGCTGGCAAAAAAAGGCTCCGTTCCGCCCTCGGGGAGGGGCAGGGATCCCGGCGCTCGTCCATCGAAGAGGCCCATTACCCCCTCCACAATGGCTCCATCCTTGCCCTGGCAATGGTGGCGAAAGCAGCGCTGCACAAAGTCCTCGTCGGTCAAGAAGGGATCCAAAGTGCGACAGGGGATCCCGCTCACCGCCGTGTGAAACAGAGGATCAATGTAATCCGGCCCCACCTTGAAAGGTTGGATGCGCAGGCCCCGTCGCCTCAGAGCGGCCAACAGAGCCAGAGTGATGGTGGTTTTGCCGCTGCCGCTTGCTGCCGCCGCCAGCAGAATGGCCATCTTTCCTGCCCAAGGGTTAGAACTCGATGCCGATTTGCGCCTTGATCCCCTGGTCACGGAAGGGATGCTTGACCAAAGTCATCTCCGTCACCAGATCGGCTCGGTCGATCAACGCTGCCGGCGCGCCCCGCCCCGTCAAGATCAGGTGAACCCGCTCCGGTTTCTCCGCTAGCCCGGCCAACACCCTGTCCGGCGAGAGATATCCCAACTTGAGGGCGACATTGATCTCATCCAGAAGCACCAACTGAAACTCCCCGCTGGTGAACAGCTCCCGCCCCTTTTCCCAGGCCGCCTGTGCATGGGCGATGTCTCGCTCCCGGTCTTGGGTTTCCCAGGTAAAGCCCTCTCCCATGGCGTAAAAAGCTATTTTCCCCAGGCCCAGCTCTGGATGCTCGGCCAATTTCCGCAATAGCTTGGCTTCTCCTGGATCCCAGGCCCCCTTGATAAATTGCACCACCCCCACCGACAATCCCTGGCCGAGGGCGCGGAAGATCATGCCAAAGGCAGCCGTGGTCTTGCCCTTGCCCTGCCCCGTGTGCACGATGATCAAGCCCTTGTCATCTCGCATGCCCGACAGACGCTGCCGCTGGATCTGCTGGCGTTTTTGCATTCTTTGGCGGTGCCGCCAGTTTGGGTCGGCCTCTGCGCCCGGTGAGCTATCGCAAGCAGCCTCAAGTTCTGTTGTCGAGAGGGGCAGGGGCTGGGATCCGGAAGCCGGTGCAGGCAAGCCAGACAGGGCGGGTTGGGCCATAATCAAAAGGAATCGAGATTCGCCACACAGGCTGAGGGGAACTGCACCACTGGCGCGACCGTCGGGGCAAACCCAAGTTCCCCACAGTGAACCGCCTTTATCCTAATCCGGTTTCATTCGGCTGGGATATGAGAGAACCGGCTGCTGCTTTCCGAGATAGCCTGCTAATGTACTGCTTCATCTGGGCAGTGCTGGCAATAGGGTGTTTTCAAGTCTTGCCCCGCATCCAAGTCGTATCTGCCGCCGAGTTGCAACCGTGGCTAGCGCCCAGCTACTTTGCAGGTCTGGGGGGATCCCTATTGGCAGCCTTGGGATCCCTGTTGGCCATCTCAGCCGAAACGACGCCAAATCCTGCCGACAAAAAGCATCTGCACCGCTTGGCTTGGGGATTGGGGACAGTTGGCTTTCTCGGCGTTCTCTCCCCCCTGGGCTTGGCCGGCGCATTCTTTCTCAAAGCCGCTCAGGGGACAGACTGGTGGCAGGGTCTGTTTGGCTGAAGCCGCCCACAGCTTATTTTTTTGACAAATGGGCGGAGGTTGGGGGTACTATAGGGACAAGTTCCGTTCTTTATCCAGAGCAGACTGAGGGACCAGGCCCAATGAAGCTGCGGCAACCCGGCGGAAGCCTCCGCTACGGTGCCAATTCCTGCGGTTAGTCAGTAACCGAAAGATAAAGGCAATAAAGTTTTCTCTAGAGGATAGCCCTCTTTGGCGGGGGACTTTTCTGGCAACTTTATCCTTTAGCAGCTCCCATAGCTCTGGTCGCGGCAGCGGGGCAAGGCCTTCGCGGCAGTGCTGGTGCGTCAGCGGTGCAGAACGCTTGCTGGTTGCTGGGCCTTTCCTCTGGCTGAGTTGGGGCTGGTGCGGAGCACCTGGGGATCCCTGGTTGGCTCTTTCTCCGACGGATAATGAACGAGCGGGTGAGCCTTGTTTTTTGTTCAGGTTCTCAGTTCTAGCTTTTAAGGAGAAGGTTCGTTGTCCAAGTCGTTTTTGTTTTCCTCGGAGTCGGTGACGGAGGGGCACCCCGACAAAATCTGCGATCAGATCTCCGATGCCATCGTGGATGCCCTCTTGACGGCGGATCCCCTCAGTCGGGTGGCTGCTGAGGTGGTGGTCAATACGGGCCTGGTTTTGTTGACCGGGGAGATCACCTCGCAAGCGCAGGTCAACTTCACCCGTCTGGTGCGGGACAAGGTGGCCGAAATTGGCTATACCGATGCCAAGAATGGGTTTTGTGCCGAAAGCTGCGCGGTGTTGGTGGCTTTCGATGAGCAATCTCCCGATATTGCCCAAGGGGTGAACATGGCCCTGGAAAGTCGCGGCTCCCAGGAAGATCAATTCGACTTGGTCGGGGCCGGGGATCAGGGGTTGATGTTTGGCTTTGCCTGCGATGAAACTCCCGAGTTGATGCCCTTGCCCATTAGCTTGGCCCACCGCCTCAGCCGCCAGTTGGCCACGGTTCGCAAAAACGGCACCCTGCCCTATCTGCGCCCGGATGGCAAAACGCAGGTGACTGTGGCCTATGAGGAAGGTCGCCCGGTGGGCATTCACACCCTGCTCATCTCCACCCAGCACACACCCACGATTGGCGCCATTACGGAAGAGGCGGCGGTGCAAGAGCGGATCCGCGCCGATCTCTGGGAGGCAGTGGTCACGCCGGTGTTTGCCGAGCTGCCCATCAAGCCGGATAGCCACACCCGCTTCCTCACCAATCCCACCGGCAAGTTTGTCATCGGCGGCCCTCAGGGAGATGCGGGCCTGACCGGACGCAAGATCATCGTCGATACCTACGGCGGCTATTCTCGCCATGGGGGCGGGGCCTTCTCCGGCAAGGATCCCACCAAGGTGGATCGCAGCGCTGCCTATGCGGCTCGTTACGTGGCCAAGAACATCGTGGCAGCTGGCTTGGCGCAAAAATGTGAAGTGCAGGTGAGCTACGCCATTGGGGTAGCCCGCCCCATCAACATTTTGGTGGAAACCTTTGGCACAGGGCGCATCCCCGACGAAGAGCTGTTGCGGCTGGTGCAGCGCCACTTCGATCTGAGGCCGGCAGCCATTTTGGCCCAGTTCCAACTGCGGGAGCTGCCCCGCCAACGGGGGGGACGCTTCTACCAAAATGTAGCGGTCTATGGTCACTTCGGGCAAACTCACCTGGATCTGCCCTGGGAGCGCACCGATAAAGCCGCTCTGCTGCGGGAGGAGGCTCTTGCCAAGGCGACTGCCCTCTTGGCCTAAGAGGGGATCACTAAGACGGCCTGCTGCCTCAATGCTTGCCCTGGTGCAGTTGCTTAACCAGGTGGGGTAGCTCCGGCAGGATCAGGCTGCGCATAGCCAGTTGCACGGCTGCCGGGGAGCCAGGCATGGAAAAGATCAAGCACTTTCCGTGGATCCCGGCGATGGCCCGAGAGGCGATGGCCCGACTGCCAATCTGGGCATAGCTGAGCTGGCGGAAGATCTCCCCAAAGCCGGGCAAGGTCTTTTCCAGGAGAGCCTCGATGGCGTCGTAAGTGGTGTCGCGGGGGGCGATGCCTGTGCCACCATTCAACAAGATCACCGGCAGGGATCCGGCCCAATCCTGAACCTGCTCTCGAATGAGCTGCGGTTCATCTCGGAGAATGCAATATCTCTCCACCCGGTGGCCGGACTCCTGGAGGGCTGTGCAGATAAACTGGCCGCTGTGATCGGTTTCAGGGGTGCGCGTGTCGCTGACGGTGATCACCCCACAGGGCAAGGCGGCAAAAATGTGCTCCGCACCGCTGTCGCAATCGAGGGGAAAGTTCATGGCCAGGATCCCTGAGGAAAGAGAGTGGCAAGCCCATCAAGACTGTCCCTGAGGGGGCTCGGCAGGAGTTGGAGGGTCAACGACCGTCTGCTGGAGCTCTAGGATCCCTGAGGACTCTGCCCCACCAGCACGGGCGAGTTGGGGAGGAGGGGACTGGGCGAGCAGGCGGCGCAGCTTGGGGGGAAGCTCCTGCAACTGCTCCAACAACAAGTTTAGAGATATGGCCGGTTCTCTGGAAAACAGGGATCCCGCGGGGGGTACCGGCGGCAGAGGAGAACAGGCAAAGGCAGCCGCAGCCAAAGAGCGGATCCGCTCCTGCTGCTCCTGCCAAAGGAACTGGCCGATTTCTGGGGGAAAGGTAAGATGAGGAGAGCCGCGACGCTGCCAAAGGCGGAGAAGCTGCTCCACAGAGGCGGCCTTGTACCGCCCCTGGTAGAGGGCTTCTAGCAAGGCTGCCGGGATCCAAAGATCCGGGAACAACTGGCTCCAGCGCTCCACCCAAACCTGGCTGGGTTGACCTTCCAGCTCAAACCCATAGTGCTCCAGAAAGGTGGCAGGATCCATCAGCCCATGGCAGCCCAAGGAAACTCAACCCAAGCTAGTCCAGATCCGCCGAGACAAAGGGGAGATAAAGCCTTTCTCCCTGGATCTCGCAAGACAGCTCTCGTCCAAGAATACCCCTATTTGCCTTTCATGAAGGCTCTGTGAAGAGGCTATAAAGCTGCAAAGCTGCGGTACGCTTAAAGACTCAGTGGCTGACGGGCCCCAGCTCAAGCGCTGCCTCCAGAGCGCGCTCGCTATCAGGAAACTGCGTCAGCAGCCGTCCTAGGAAGGCGACATCTCCCGTCAGGCCGTACAGAGCCATGAGCACATCCCCAGCATAGCGTCTCTGGGGGAAGCGGTTTAGCAGCTCATTGCCGGCGTAGATCGCCTGGCGGGCATAGCCATCCTGCAGGGCTTTGGCTTCCAGAAAGTAGCTGTAGCTGAGGCTGCCAGGATCCACGTAGTCCGGCAGTGACGTGTCGAACAAGCTGGTATCTTCTGTCACTCCTGGGGGGAAGCCCGGCAGCGGATAGATGGCTGCCGTTTCCTCGGGAGGGTAGGTGGTGTACTGGCGGTAGAGGATCAGCACCTGCCGGTACAGGCTTTCTTCCTGAAGATGGGCAGGGGCGGTGGGATCCGCCAGCACAGAGCCGAGTAACTCTGCTGCTACAGCATGGTGATTGGCCCGCTGATAGTCCGATAGAGAACTGGAGGAAGCTGGTTGCGGCGGCGCGCTTCCATCAGCATCCCCACTCAGGCCACCGGCACGGGTTTGGTTAAACAGCCACAGGTACCCATTGCGCCAACCGTCGGCAGCGGCCCAGTGGGCGGCCAGTTGATAGCGTTGTTGGGGAGTGGATTGGGCTTGCCAACGGCTCAATTGGCGCCAGCGTTCTCGTTGGGCCTGGATTTTCGGTTGCAGAGGGGTGCGGCTGGCGGGCACGGGATCCCAGTCGTCCAGCCAGTAGCCGCCATCCAGCAAGGGGTAGCGATCCAACACAGCATCCAAAGCCAGATTTTCCGTCAGCTGCAGGGCTAGGTCGTAGCGGTGTTCGCGGGCGAAGCGAACCGCCAGAGCATAGCGGACGGCGGCGGCCAGAGGATGCTCGCCGTGGCGGTCGAGAAAAGCTTGCAACTCGCTGGGGGTTGCACCGCTGTCTAAGAGCAAAAGCAGGCGGCGGCGCAAGACGTAGCGCATGTCTCCATCGCCGAAGGGATCCGCCAGCCAATTGGCCAAAAGGACCAGTGCTTCTTCCCTTTTGCCCTGCCACTCCAAGGTGCGTGTCAGCCAGAGGGGCGGCTGCGCCGCTCTTCTAAAACCCTTGCCTTTGACCATTCCTGCAGTGCATCCCCCGATTTCTTGGAGGCCTGAGTTGCCAGCACCCTTTCAGGATAGGCTCTCCCTTAGCCGGCGGTTGCCATGGCCTTCAACCCCTTCAAAATCAGGTAGTCCAGAATACTGGTGTTCTCCTCGCCGCGATAATTAAAATTGGAGCGCACCAGCCACAGCCCCTTCTGAGTGCGGCAACAGAGGTTCAGCAGCGTGCGGGCCAAAATCTGTTGACGCGCCTGTAAATCCCGCGCCGCATCGAAAACCTCCCCGTCCCATTCCGGCGTCAGCACACGGCTGTTGTAGAGCACATGCCAGAGGGAGCGGGACCAGCTGGGGTTGGTGATATCAAACCAAAATTGGTAATCCGCCTCCAAACCCCGAGTGATGTAGGCCCCCGGAGTTGCAACTACCAAGTAACGGGAATAGTCGGGCTCGAAGCGGCTGCTGCTGGGGGTCTGTCCCGAGCGGATCATGGCCAAAAAGGCGGGATCCCCTTCGGCGGGGAAGGCCTGGCGAAACCGCCGTGCCGCTTCCATCAATACGCGCAGCAGCTCTTGATCCTGAGGGGAAGCAATCACCGAGGCCAAGTGATCGGCAAAAAACTGCTGGAAGAAAGCGGCCAATGAAGGGCCGGGATGATAGCCGCGCAGCCAATCGAACAGTCGCTGGTAGCGCTCCAGGTTGGCAAACCCTACTCGCTCCGGCTGCCGTACTGCCGTTCGGGGACGCAGAGAACGCCCCACCGGATCCCAGGTATCTTCGGCCAACAGAGCTGCCCGGATGGGATCCAGCCCCAGCACCCAGCTCAACATCAGCCGCCAAGCCGGCAAAGTGGGAAAAGCACCCCACTCGGGATGGGCCAATTCTGCTGCCGTCAGCACCGCCCGCACCAAGGGATAGCGGATCAACGCCGGGAAGGGGGCAATCGACAAAACCGGCACTTCCGACAACTGCTCCTGCAAGCTCAGGCTCACCCCCACATCCATACGGGGCAGCAAAACAGCAATGCGATGGGCCGGGATCCCGGCCCCCAAAAGCCGGCGAATTTGAGCAACCATCACCTCCACTGCCGCAAACTGGGTCTCTTCCTCCAGCGTTTGCACCAGCGGCAGTCCTCCCCCCTGCGGCTCGGGCAGCGGATGAGAAAACTGGGGATCCAACACCCGCGCAATCTGCACCCCTAAGCGGATCATGCCTGCTGAAGCGCGATGGCTCCCCTCCAGAAACCGAACCTGCGTTTTTGCCATCAAGAAGTCAGCTACTGCCTCTGGGATCCCGGTCAAGGAAACCCCACCACCAAGGGTGTAGCTGAAAAATTGACTTTGCAGATGGGATTGCCCCTGCCGGTAAAACTCCAGCGCCACGGCACAACTGTCTTCCGCCTGATCCACAATCAGGTGATCCCACTCTTGCCAAAACTCCGCCAGCGGCAGGATGTGCTCGCCAAACAGCCGAATTTGCAGGCCAAAATCCAGGGATCCCAACCGAAGCGCTGCCTCCCACAGCCGACCCACACAGCAGCCCATTGCCTGCAAAGCCTCTGCCCGCCGTGGATCCGCCTCTTCCGGCCAAGCCCTGGCCAGCCGGGATCCCACCACTTCTGCCGACAAACCCGAAGCCCCCGCAATGTAAGCAGCACTGCTAATCTGATCCCAGATCTGGAACTCCTTGAGCCCGACCCCGGCAAAGGCTTCCCCATGCCGAGGGCACAAAGCGCAGGCTCGTTCGCAGAGAAATTGAGTGAGATCTTTGGCCAAGGGGATCGGCTCCAACGAGCGTGGCAACTGGGGGACACGCTCACACACCTGTGGCCAATGATCGGCCAACGAGCGTCCCACCCGCTGCAAGAACGTTTCGATCCGCCACGGCCCCACCAAGCCCGAACTGGACTGCTGCAAGCGCCGCAGCACCTCATCCGCTTGCCGTTGACTCCGCACCAAA
Source organism: Thermostichus sp. OS-CIW-31 (assembly GCF_054060305.1). NCBI lineage: Bacteria > Bacillati > Cyanobacteriota > Cyanophyceae > Thermostichales > Thermostichaceae > Thermostichus > Thermostichus sp. OS-CIW-31. The sequence continues at coordinate 115,306 of NZ_JBSSDA010000004.1, forward strand.
AATAAGACCCGGCCCGGATCGGCTCCCGCCTGCAACAAACTTCGATAGTGATCCACACAAGCCTGGGTCAGCCCACTGCCTGCCCAGCCCATCACACTTTGGAAGGGAGATGGCTTCCCCCGCCAATGGCTCTTTTCTTCCACTTGAGCTGCCCTTACCCTCTCCGGCCTCTCCAACCAACCCATTTTCTCAGCAAAAGTCTGGACAAACGGGCCTTCGCTTCATTATGATTGTTTTCCGTTGCCAACTGAGTCCATCCGCTTTGGCGACCCGGCGCGCTGCTACACCAGATACTGCCTCTTTAGCAGGTAAGTCTGAGCAGCTCTCAACAAAAGCAGTTTGGCGTGCAGCTTTGGGGGTGAACTAAGCAAAAGGCTCAGCGTTGCCGGCGCTGAACTTGGCCTCGGGGTATCCCTACCTTGCTCTTTCGCCTCAGCCGGCAGACTCAGCTTTGTCTTGAGCTTCCTGCTGCCACGCTATTGCTGTATGCCTATCCATCCGGCTAACTGAGCCATTGGCCTACGGCCCGCTTCGCGAACGGCTAGCCGATTGTCGGAGTGAGCTGGCTCTCAGTTGATGAAAACGAGTCGTGCAGGCTCGATTGGAGGTTCTTGTGGCACTTGGCATCCTCGGAAGAAAAGTCGGCATGACCCAGATCTTCTCTCCAGAAGGGCTGGCCATTCCGGTCACTGTCGTGCAGGCGGGGCCTTGCACCGTGACCCAGATCAAAACCCAAGCCACAGATGGCTACAACGCCATTCAGTTGGGCTACTTGCCCACTGCCGAAAAGCATCTCACGCGGGCGCAGCGGGGCCACCTCACCAAAGCGGGGGTGACAGAGCTGCTGCGCCACCTGCGGGAGTTCCGGGTTGACCAGCCAGAAGCCTACCAGTTGGGGCAGAAAATTACCGTCGAGATGTTCTCCCCTGGCCAATTGGTGGATGTGGCAGGTACCTCCATCGGGCGAGGGTTTGCCGGCTATCAAAAGCGCCACCACTTCGGTCGTGGCCCCATGTCCCACGGCTCCAAAAACCACCGCCGACCGGGCTCCATTGGCGCCGGTACAACCCCAGGCCGCGTGTTTCCGGGGATGCGCATGGCGGGGCGGCTGGGAGGTGGCCGAGTCACCACCCGCAAATTGCAGTTGGTGCAGGTGGATCCGGAGCGGGATCTGTTGGTGATCAAGGGCTGCGTGCCCGGCGTAGAAGGAGGGCTGCTGGAGATCACCCCTGCCAAGCAGGTGGGCAACAAGCGTTAGGGGAGGGATCCCTGGCAAAGGCTGACCCGCATCCGCAAAGACGAGGAAACCATGGCAAGTTGTGTGGTGAAAAATTGGCAAGGGGAAACGGTGGGCAGCGCGGAGCTGAGCCTTAAAGTTGCTCGTCCCGAAACAGCCGCCCACATCCTCTATCTGGCACTGCGCCGGCAGATGACCAATGCTCGTCAGGGCAACGCCCACACCAAGACCCGAGCTGAGGTGCGCGGCGGCGGTCGCAAGCCTTGGAAGCAGAAAGGCACCGGTCGGGCCCGTGCCGGCTCCATCCGCTCCCCACTTTGGCGCAAAGGGGGGGTGATCTTCGGCCCCCGCAAGCGGGAATACAACCTGGCCATGAACCGCAAAGAACGGCAACTGGCCCTGCGCACCGCTCTGCAAAGTCGGGTGGAAGACCTGATCGTCGTGGAGGATTTCCAGGAGCAGCTCAACCCGCCCAAGACCCGCGCCGTGGCCCAGGCTTTGCTGCGCTGGGGGGTGATGGAAGATCAATCGGCCCTGCTCATCGTTGCCGAACGCTCGGAAGCCGTAGAGCGGGCCGTGCGCAACATCGCCCGCGTTAAGCTGATCGGCCTGGATCAGATCAACGTTTTCGATCTGCTCAACGTCGATTGGGTGCTGATCACCGTTTCTGCCCTAGAGCAGCTCAAGGCCCGTTGGGGATCCGACGCTGCGCCGGCAGTTCTGGAGACTCCCTCTGAGGATGCACCTCAGGCCGACATAGCCGAAGATCAGGCCCTGCCCGGAGATGGACCGGAAGATCAGGCCGTTCCAGAAAGCGAACACGAGGAAGCAGAGCAAACCCCAGCCCAACCTGAGGCCCAGGAAAACCAAGCTGCCCTCCAAGGACGTCCAGCAGATCCGCAGGGGCCAGAAGAGCAAACCGAAGAGCCCCAAGATCCAGCAGAAGAACTGGCTCAAGGAGCAGAGCCGTCAACGGTAGAAGAGGCCGAAGCAGCCCCAGCAGAGGAGGAAAGCGATGACTGAGAGCAAGCGGATCCTGGCCGACGTCCTGTTGCGCCCCGTCATCACCGAAAAGGCAACCGCCTTGATGGAGCAGCGCAAATATGTCTTTGAAGTGCTGCCCACCGCCACCAAGCCGCTCATCCGAGCTGCCGTCGAAGAAATGTTCCGCGTGCGAGTTACTTCCGTCAACACCCTGAAGCTCCCGCGCAAGCAACGGCGGGTGGGCCGCTTTGTGGGCTACCGCACCCGTCCCAAGCGAGCCATCGTGACCTTGGCGGAGGGAGATTCCATCACCCTCTTCCCGGACACCTAACCCCCCTTTTTGAGCTGTTGTCATCCCATCCCCCACCCCTACCCGAGCCATGGGCATTCGTACTCTCCGACCCTACACCCCCAGCACCCGTCACATGACGGTCTCTGACTTCGAGGAGCTGTCCCGTGACGAGAACGGCAAGCGGCCCAGACCGGAAAAGTCGCTGCTGCAATTTATTCACCGCAAGAAAGGGCGCAACAACCGTGGCGTCATCACCTGCCGGCACCGCGGTGGTGGCCACAAGCGGCTTTACCGCATCATCGACTTCCGTCGCGACAAGCGGGGGATCCCGGCGACCGTCAAAACTGTGGAGTACGATCCCAACCGTAGCGCCCACATCTGCCTGGTGGAATACGAAGACGGCGAGAAACGCTACATCCTCGCTCCCCGCAACCTACAGGTGGGATCCACCATCATGGCTGGGCCAGAGGCCCCCTTTGAGATCGGCAATGCCATGCCCCTGGAGCGGATCCCCTTGGGAACGGTGGTTCACAACGTGGAGCTGTATCCCGGTCGCGGCGGGCAGATCGTTCGCGCCGCCGGGGCTGGCGCTCAAGTGGTGGCCAGAGAAGGCAAATATGTCTCCCTCAAGCTGCCCTCCGGCGAAGTCCGCATGATCCGCGGCGAGTGCTACGCCACCATCGGCCAACTGGGCAACGTTGACCACAACAACATCAGCCTGGGCAAGGCGGGTCGCAGTCGTTGGTTGGGGCGCCGTCCTAAGGTGCGTGGCTCGGTGATGAACCCTGTGGATCATCCCCATGGTGGCGGGGAAGGGCGAGCCCCCATAGGCCGCAGTACCCCCGTCACCCCTTGGGGCAAGCCCACCCTGGGGTACAAGACCCGCAAACGCAACAAGCCCAGCAACAAATTCATCGTGCGCGGTCGCCGTCGCGGAGGCCGCCGGGACAAGGGCGGAAGGGCTGCTCAGTAGCCGCTGGCCATTCGCTCCCCGAAGCTTTTTCGACAGTGAATTGCTTATCAAACGGTTGAGGTTCTTATGGGACGTTCGCTGAAAAAAGGCCCCTTTGTGGATGCCAAGCTGCTTCTCAAGGTGGAGAAGATGAACGAGCGCAACGAGAAGCACATGATCAAGACCTGGTCGCGGGCCAGCACCATCTTGCCGGTCATGATCGGCCACACCATCGCCGTTCACAACGGCAAGCAACACGTGCCCATCTACATCACCGATCAGATGGTGGGTCACAAGCTGGGGGAATTCGTTCCCACCCGTACCTTCCGCGGTCACGCGGGGAGCGACAAAAAAGCCGCTCGCCGTTGAGAGGAATAACGAACAGGAAAGTATCGAGTAGGCAAGGAGAGGGCCATGGCCGATTCATCCCCTGAGGTTAAAGCGGTAGCCCGCTATATCCGTATGTCCCCCTTTAAAGTGCGGCGGGTGTTGGATCAGATCCGTGGGCGCACCTATGCCGATGCCCTGATTCTTTTGGAGTTCATGCCCTACGCTGCCTGTGAGCCGGTTCGTAAGGTGCTGCGCTCGGCGGTGGCCAACGCAGAGCACAACAACGGCTTGGATCCCTGGGATCTGGTGATCAGCCAGGCCTATGCTGATCAGGGGCCCGTCCTGAAACGGTTTCGCCCCCGCGCCCAAGGGCGGGCCTACCCCATTCGCAAGCGCACCTGTCACATCACCATCGCCGTCCGGCCCATAGAGGAAGCTGAAGCGGCGACGGCCTCTTAACCTCCTGTATTTCTAGCCCTTTACCCTTCAACCGACACCACCATGGGACAGAAGATCCACCCCACCGGTTTCCGCCTCGGCGTGATTAAGGAGCATCGCAGCCGCTGGTTTGCCGATCCAGCCCGCTACCCAGCCTTGTTACAGGAGGACGACCAGATTCGCACCTACCTGACCAAGCAACTGAGCAGTGCTGGTTTGGCCGATATCCAAATCGAGCGCAAAGCGGATCAAATTGACCTGGAGATCCGGGCTGCTCGCCCTGGGGTAGTTGTGGGTCGGGGCGGATCCAGCCTAGAGACTTTGCGCCAAGGTCTACAGAAAGAGCTGTCCGCGCTAGCGGGACAAAGCCCTGGTTCACGAGGTGGTGGCGAGCGAACCATTCGCATCAATGTAGTAGAGGTCACCCGTGCCGATGCCGAGGCGACCTTGTTGGCGGAAAACATTGCCCAACAGTTGGAACGGCGGATTGCCTTTCGCCGCATCGTGCGCCAGGTGATCCAACGGGCCCAGCGGGCAGGTGTACAAGGGATCAAAATCCAAATTGCCGGGCGTCTGAACGGGGCCGAGATTGCCCGCACCGAATGGACGCGGGAGGGGCGGATCCCTTTGCATACTTTGCGGGCCGACATCGACTACGCCGAGCACCTCGCCCACACCACTTTCGGCATCATCGGGGTCAAGGTCTGGGTCTTCAAAGGGGAAGTTCTGCCCGGGCAGGAACGCCACGAACAGAAGTTTCCCCTGCAACAGCCCAAACGTCGGCAGCAGCGGCGGCGGCCCACCTTTGAAGATCGCTCGGCTCAGGAGGCCTGAGGGCCAACACCGGAACGTCCAGGGATCCCTATCGCAGTTGACTTAAGGAACGGCCATGTTAAGCCCCAAACGCACCAAGTACCGCAAGCAACAGCGCGGGCGCATGAAAGGCAAAGCGACCCGTGGCAACCGCATCAACTTTGGGGAATACGGCCTTGTGGCCCTAGAACCCGCCTGGATTACAGCTCGACAGATCGAGGCCAGCCGTCGAGCCATGACCCGCTATGTTCGGCGGGGCGGCCAAATCTGGATTCGCATCTTTCCCGACAAGCCCGTTACTCAGCGAGCCGCGGAAACCCGCATGGGATCCGGCAAAGGCAACCCTGAGTACTGGGTTTGTGTCGTCAAGCCGGGCCGTATCCTCTTCGAAATGGGGGGAGTGGCAGAGCCTATCGCCCGCGAGGCCATGCGCCTTGCCGCCCAGAAGCTGCCCATTAAGGTCAAGTTTGTAACCAAAGCCGACTTTGAAAAGCCAGAGCCCGCCCAGGCAACGGCTTCAGAGGTGGCCACCAGCAGTGTATGAGGAGAGTTCAGCCATGCCCATGCCCAAAATTGCTGATGCCCGTGCTTTATCGGACGAAGAGCTGAGCAACGAAATCTACGCCGTCAAGAAAGAGCTGTTTGAGCTGCGTTTGCAGCAGGCCACGCGGCAGTTGAACCAGCCCCATCTCATCCGGCTGCGCAAACACAAGCTGGCGCAACTACTAATTGTGGAGGGAGAGCGTAAGCGGGGCAAACGCCCAACCAAGGAGGAGTAATGGCTGTTCGGGAGAAGATTGGCATTGTTGTCAGCAACAAGATGCAAAAAACGGTGGTTGTTGCTGTGGAAAATCGAGTTGCTCACCCGAAGTACGGCAAGATCGTCGTCAAGACCAAGAAGTTTAAGGCCCACGACGAGGAAAACCGCTGTCAAGAAGGGGATCTGGTGCGCATCACGGAAACCCGTCCCCTTAGCCGCACCAAGCGTTGGCAAGTTGCCGAAATCCTGAGGGAGGTGAAGAAACTATGATTCAGCAGCAAACTATGCTGACGGTGGCCGACAACACCGGTGCTCGCAAGATGATGTGTATTCGCGTGCTGGGCAGCAGTGGCCGTCGCTACGCCAGCTTGGGCGATGTGATCATTGGTGTCGTCAAGGATGCCCTGCCCAACATGCCCGTCAAAAAATCCGATGTTGTCAAGGCCGTTGTTATCCGCACCGTCGATACGGTACGTCGCCCTGACGGCATGTGCATCCGCTTCGACGACAACGCCGCCGTGATCATCAACAATGATGGCAATCCCCGTGGAACTCGTGTTTTCGGCCCTGTAGCCCGCGAGCTGCGGGAGAAAAACTTCACCAAGATCATCTCCCTGGCCCCGGAGGTACTCTGATGGTTCGCCCCCTCAAACCCAGCCAAATTCAGCGCCTAGTTCGGCGCCCCGGCATTCGCAAGCACCGCAACAGCCTGCGCTACAAAATGCGTATCAAGCAAGGGGATACCGTTCAGGTGATCTCCGGCGATGACAAAGGCAAAATCGGCGAGGTGCTGCGCGTTTTTCCCGAACGCAACATGGTTTTGGTGGAAGGGGTTAACATTGTTACCTACCACCGCAAACCTCAGCGAGAAGGGGAAAGTGGCCGAATTGAGACCAAGGAAGCTCCCATTCCCGTCTGCAAAGTGATGGTCTATTCCAAGAAGCAGGAGGTGGCCAGCCGTATCGGCTATCAAATCACCGCCGATGGTCGCAAGGTTCGCGTCCTTAAGAAAACGGGTGAGATTCTCGACTAAGCTTTTGATCCCTTTCCACCATTGGTTTGGCTCTGACCCAGCCCAGAGCCGCAAGGAGAAGCCACCATGCCCCAGCGTCTGCAAATCCACTACAACACCGTCATTGTCCCCAAGCTGCAAAAGGAGTTGGGCTACACCAACATCCATCAGGTGCCCCGCCTGGAGAAGATCGTCATCAACCGCGGCTTGGGGGAAGCTTCCCAAAATGCCAAGGCTCTGGAATCCTCCATTGCCGAGATCAGCGCCATCACCGGTCAGCGTCCGGTGATCACCCGCGCCAAAAAGGCAATTGCCAGCTTCAAGATTCGCAAGGGCATGCCGGTTGGCCTGATGGTGACCCTGCGACGGGAGCGCATGTATGCGTTTTTGGATCGCCTGATCAACATTGCTCTGCCCCGTATCCGTGACTTCCGCGGTGTCAGCCCCAAGGCCTTTGATGGACGAGGCAACTACACCCTCGGCATCCGTGAACAACTGATTTTTCCCGAAATCAACTATGACTCTGTGGATCAGTTGCGAGGTATGGATATCTCCATTGTGACCACTGCTAAAACCGACGAAGAGGGCCGTGCCCTGCTCAAAGCGTTTGGCATGCCCTTTGCCTCCTAGGTTGCCCACCCTGACTTTTCTTGATCTGCATCGATCTTCCGAGGAGCACTGACCCACCGATGGCCCACACCAACGACACGATCGCCGATATGCTCACCCGCATTCGCAATGCCACCATGGCTCGGCACGAGTCGGTGGCAGTTCCGGCCACCCGCATGACCCGCAGCATCGCTCGCGTTCTTCATGAGGAAGGGTTCGTCAGCGAATGGAAGGAGGAGGGAGAAGGGATCCAAGCCCGAGTGGTGTTGCGATTGAAGTACAAGGGCAAAGGCCGCAACTGCAGGCCCATCATCAATGGCTTAAAGCGGGTGAGCCGACCGGGTCTGCGGGTTTACCGCAACCACAAAGAGCTGCCCCGAGTGCTGGGAGGAATTGGGATCGCCATCATCTCCACCTCCAACGGCATCATGACCGACCGGGAGGCTCGTAAGCAGGGCATTGGTGGTGAAGTCCTCTGTCTTGTCTACTAGACCTTAAGTTTTCTCTGGTCAGGAGTTTTTCCCATGTCCCGTATCGGTAGACGCCCCATCGCCCTTCCTGCCAAGGTGGAGATCCAGATCGACGGCCAACACATTGCAGTGAAAGGCCCGAAAGGTCAACTGTCCCGCAGTTTGCCGCCCTTGATCACAGTCCAGCAAAACGCTCAGATGCTCACGGTCAGCCGTCTCAACGATTCTCGTCCTGCCCGCCAACTGCACGGCCTCTGCCGCACCTTGGTCGCCAACATGGTAGACGGAGTGTCCAAGGGATTTGAGCGGCGGCTGGAATTGGTGGGCGTGGGCTACCGGGCTGCCATCCAAGGCAGCAAGTTGGTTTTGAACGTCGGCTACAGTCACCCTGTGGAGATCCCCTTTCCCCCCGGCATCCAAATTGCCGTTGAGGGAAACAACATCATTGTTGTCTCAGGCACAGATAAAGAACTGGTGGGCAATACTGCCGCCCGCATCCGAGCGGTCCGGCCTCCGGAGCCCTACAAGGGGAAAGGGATCCGTTATCTAGGGGAACAAGTTCGCCGCAAGGCAGGTAAATCCGGGAAAGCGAAGAAGTGAATAGCCTATGAAAGCCAGCCGCAAAATCACCACCCAACGTCGTCATCGGCGCATTCGCCGCAAAGTCTTCGGCACTGCCGAGCGGCCTCGCCTGGCCGTGTTTCGCTCCCATCGACACATCTACGCCCAGGTGATCGACGATGTAGCCCAGCATACCTTAGCCTCCGCCTCCACCTTGGACAGGGAGCTGCGCGAAAAATTCAAAGAAACCGGGACGGCTACTCAAGAAGCGGCTGCCTTGGTGGGCCGCTCAGTTGCTGAACGAGCCTTACAGATGGGCATTTCCCGCGTGGTTTTCGATCGGGGGGGCAAGCTCTATCACGGGCGCGTTCAGGCTTTGGCAGAAGCTGCCCGAGAAGCAGGGTTACAGTTCTAGCTACTGAGGACATAGCACATGGCTGAGCAGAGGGAACGTCGCAGAAGCAAAAAAAACCGCGAAGAGCAACCCACCGAGTGGCAAGAGCGGGTCATCCAGATTCGCCGCGTCACCAAGGTGGTCAAGGGCGGCAAGAAGTTGAGCTTCCGCGCTGTGGTGGTGGTCGGCAACGAGCGGGGCCAAGTCGGGGTTGGCGTGGGCAAAGCCAACGATGTGATCGGAGCAGTGCGCAAGGGAGTTGTGGACGGTAAAAAACACCTCATTGAGGTGCCCCTCACCAAAGGTTTGTCCGTACCCCATCCCATGCAGGGGGCAGGCGGCGGTGCCACCGTCTTGGTCATGCCAGCAGCTCCCGGCACAGGCGTCATCGCAGGGGGGGCAGTCCGCACCGTTCTGGAGCTGGCGGGTGTACGCAACAGCTTGGCCAAGCAACTGGGATCCAGCAACCCCCTCAACAATGCCCGTGCCACCATCGATGCGCTGCGGCGGATGCGTACCTTCAAGCAGGTGGCCCAAGACCGAGACATCGATGTGCGCCGCCTACTTGGCAAGTGATGGACAGGTATATCGAGCAAGTGAGCCAGAGGTAGCCATGCGACTGGAAGACATTCGGCCTCAAGCAGGTTCGACGCGGCGGCGGCGGCGCCTAGGTCGTGGCGTCTCTGCTGGACAGGGAGCCTCCTGTGGCAAGGGGATGCGGGGGCAAAAGGCCCGCAAGGGGGGTGGTACACGACCCGGCTTTGAAGGGGGGCAGACTCCCCTCTACCGGCGTTTGCCCAAGCTTAAGCATTTCCCTCGCTACAGGCGGCGTCTGGAATACACCCTGGTTAACCTGTGCGCCTTGGCGGATCTGCCTGCCGGCAGCGAGGTCAGCCTGGAAAGCCTGATGGAACGAGGGATCGTCACCACCAACGATGGCCCGCTGAAGATCTTGGGAGATGGGGAAGTCAGCGTGCCCCTGACGATCAGGGCGGCGGCTATTACCGCTTCAGCCAAAGCCAAGATCGAGGCAGCCGGAGGTCGGGTGGAAATCTTGGGATCCTAGACCGCCCCTTCCCGTTGCTCTGGCCGGCTTCTGCCGGGTGGCGCTGAGTTGCACTTTTTTGATTTTGCCGACTGCTCCACCAGCAGCGTAGAGTGGTAGATAGCTAACCTTGCCCTTTGCTCCCGCGAGATTCTCTTCCCTATGGTTGACACACGAGGTTCCGCCCCCTCTGCCCAAGAGACCTTTATGCAGATGGCTATGGCCTCTGGCCTGCGCAGCCGTCTGTTTCTCACCTTGGGCTTGCTGCTGTTGGTCAGACTGGGCATTTACATCCCCATTCCCAGTATCGATCGGGCCCGCTTTGCTGCCGAAGCTGCCAACAGCCCTGTGTTTGGCTTGCTGGATGTCTTCTCCGGCGGAGGGATTTCTGCTTTGGGAATTTTCGCCCTTGGGATCCTGCCTTTCATCAATGCCTCAATTATCATGCAGTTGCTGGTCTCGGCCATTCCAGCCTTGGAGAACCTGCAGAAAAACGAGGGAGAACAGGGGCGGCGGCAGATTTCTCAGTACACCCGCTATGTCACCTTGGTTTGGGCCATCATCCAGGGCATTGGCATTTCCTTTTGGGTGCGGGAGTTTGCCAGTACCACCAATGAGTTGGCCTTCATGGCCTCCACCACCCTGGCTCTGGCGGCGGGATCCCTGTTTGTGATGTGGCTGGGAGAGATGATCACGGAGAAAGGGGTGGGAAGTGGCCCTTCGCTCTTGATCTTCGTCAACATTGTTGCCACTCTGCCCCGTGCCCTCGGACAGACTATTAGCCTGGCCCGTGCCGATAGCAGCACCATCGGTGGCATCTTGCTGTTGCTGGCAATCTTTTTGGTCACCATTGTCGGCATTGTCTTTGTCCAAGAAGGCAGCCGCAAGATCCCTATCGTCTACGCCAAGCGCCAGGTGGGCAACAAGCTGTTCCGCGAGCAGAAAAGCTATCTGCCCCTGAGGCTAAACCAAGGGGGGGTGATGCCGATCATCTTTGCCTACTCGGTGATGTCCCTGCCTCTGGCCCTGGCCCAGTACACCCAAAACCTGACTTTGGTGCAAGTGGCCAACTTCCTATCCCCCACCTCCTGGTTCTACATTCCTTTTTATTTCGTGCTGATCCTCTTCTTCAGCTACTTCTACGCCTCTTTGCTCATCAACCCGGTGGATCTGGCTCAAAACTTGAAGAAGATGGGGGCCAGCATTCCAGGGGTACGCCCGGGCAAGGCCACTGCCGAGTATGTCGAAGGGATCCTCAACCGCCTGACGCTGCTGGGGGCTTTGTTCCTGTGCGCGGTGGCCATCATCCCGACGACGGTGGAACGGGCAACCGGCATCACCACTTTCCAAGGTTTGGGGGCGACCTCGCTACTGATTTTGGTGGGGGTGGCGATCGAGACCTCCAAGCAGATCCAGACTTATGTCATCTCACAACGCTACGAAGGGATGGTCAAACAGTAGTGCCGAGGTTGATCTTTCTGGGGCCGCCGGGGGCGGGCAAAGGTACACAGGCGGAGCGGCTGGCGGCCATTTACCACACGCCCAAAATTTCCACAGGCGATCTGTTGCGGGCCGAGGTGAAAGCCCAAACGCCCCTGGGGTGCCAGGCCAAGGTTTACATGGATGCGGGAGAGCTGGTGCCCGACGAGGTGCTGATCGGAATGGTGAAGGGGCAGTTGCAGCAGTCTCCGGAGCAGGGCTGGATCCTAGATGGATTTCCTCGCACCTTAGCCCAGGCAGAGGCCTTGGAAGAGCTGCTGCAAGAGCTGGGCCAAGATTATGACTACGTCCTCAACTTGGAGGTGCCGGATGAGGTGGTGGTGGCCCGGCTGCTGGCCCGGGGCAAGGAACAGGGGCGCAGCGATGATGCGGATCGGTCGGTGATTCTCAAGCGTCTGGAGGTCTATCGGCAGCAGACGGCTCCCCTAATTGATTTTTATGAGGCCAAGGGGCGCTTGCAGCGGGTCAACGGCAACCAGCCGATGGAATCCGTACAGGAACATCTGCAGGCTCTTTTGGAAGGCTTCAGGAGGACGGCGTGATCAGAGCAGGAGCTGGAAATCCCTCCCAGCGGCGAGGCATGCAGCTTATTGAGATCAAATCTCGCCGCGAAGTGGAGAAAATGCGGCGGGCCGGTCGGGTGGTGGCCCAAGTATTGCAGGAGATCGCGGAGCGCCTAGAGCCGGGCTGGACTACGGCAGATATCGATACCTATGCTGAGAGACGGGTGGCCCAACTCAATGCTTTGCCCAGTTTCAAGGGCTACTACGGCTTTCCCGCCTGCGTTTGTGTCAGTGTCAACCATGAGGTGGTGCACGGGATCCCCAGTCCCCGTAAAGTGGTGCAGCCGGGAGATGTGGTCAAAGTGGATTTTGGTGCCATCGTCGAGGGCTGGCATGCGGATTCCTGTATCACCATCGGCCTGGAACCCCTGAGCGACGCAGCTCGGGATCTGATCGATACAGCGGCCAAGGCCCTGCAGACGGGCATCGACTGTGTGCGCCACGGCGTTTGGCTTCAGGATGTCTCAGGCGCCATTGAAGATTACATCGAGGGGCGGGGCTATTCTGTGGTGAAGCAGTATGTCGGCCACGGGGTGGGGCGCAACCTGCACGAGGAGCCGCAGTTTCCCAACTATCGCACCCGCGATCTGCCCAATCCCAAGCTGCGCTCCGGCATGACAGTGGCCATTGAGCCGATGGTGAATGCGGGGGGAGAGGCAACCCGAGTGTTGCCAGACCAGTGGACGGTGGTCACGGTGGATGGCTCTTGGTCAGCTCAGTTTGAGCACACGGTCTTGGTTACCGAGTCTGGAGCAGAAATTTTGACCGATCGCACGCCTTTTCAGTCCTAAGGGATCCCCTGATGAAGGACTGCAACGGTTAGGATAGAAGAGATGGAGTATATTTTCATTTCTTAACAGCGCGTGTCGTCGCAGCTGTGGATTGTTCTGTTGTTTGTTATGTCGTTTTTGGGAGGGCTCATTGTCTAAGGAAGATGCCATTGAAATGGAGGGGGTTGTTACGGAATCCCTGCCCAACGCCATGTTCCGAGTGGATCTGGACAACGGCTTCAACGTGCTCGCTCATATCTCCGGCAAAATTCGCCGCAACTACATCAAGATCTTGCCCGGCGACCGGGTTAAGGTGGAGCTGAGCCCCTATGACCTCAACAAAGGGCGCATCACCTACCGCCTTAAGAAAAAGTAGGTTCCCTAGCTGGGCTGCTGAGGATGAAAGAGCTGAGCCAAGTTCTCAAGATCGGGCTCTGGACTACTGTCGGCGGCTTGGGTGCTCTAGCCGTTTTCAACGCTTGGATCTCTTCCCAAACTCAGCCTCTGCAGAGCCTGCTGCCGGGAGAGGAAAGGCATCACTTCTGGCGCGGCCATCGCCTGTTTTACAAGGTCATGGGATCCGGCCAGCCGTTGTTGCTGGTGCACGGCATTGGGGCAGGCTCCTCCAGCTATGAGTTTCGTGCCATTATGGCGGAGCTGGGGCAGCACTATCAAGTCTATGCTCTGGATTTGTTGGGGTGGGGCAACTCAGAACGTCCAGATTTGGAGTACACCGGCAGTCTCTACGCCGAGATGATCGGGGATTTTGTCCAGCAGGTGATCGGGCGACCGTGTCACGTCATTGCCAATTCCCTCTCGGCAGGGTTTGTGCTGCGCTCGGCCCGCCTACAGCCCCACCATTGGCAGAAGCTGCTGCTCATCGCCCCTCTGGGAGACAACAGCCTCATCCCCGATTCCCTCGGGATCCCTTTGGCTCAGATTGCCTATGGATTTCTCAGCCTGCCCGTTTTGGGGTTGGCCTTCTACAACGGCATCACCGCCCCCTGGAGTGTACGCTTGTTTACAGAGCAGAGCTTGTTCTCCCCCGGTTATGCCCTGGATGATGGGGTGGTGGACTACTATTACCGGGCAGCCCACCAGGCGGGGGCTCAATTTGCCCCCCGTTCTTTTCTCACCGGCAGGCTCAATTTGCCCATCCAAGACGACTTTCGCGTGGTGGCCAAGCCCATGGCTCTGGTCTGGGGAGAACAAAATCGTCTCACCGACCCAGAACAGGCAGAGCGGTATCGCGCTTTGCGCCCGGAGGTGCCGATATACCGGTTGCCAGGGGCTGCTTTTCCGCACATTGAAGCGCCGCAGACCTTTTTGTCGGTGGCTTTGCGCTTCTTGGCCGAAGCCGATCCTGCCCTGCCGGGATGACGGACAGGGGATCCCTTTGCCCCTTGGCAGAAAAAAGTGGGAGATTGGCGCAAGAAGCAGCCCTAGCGCCAGGGGTAAGGGCCGTGCTCTCGGTTGACGTGACCATCCCGAGCGCAGAGGGGAATTGGTACGAGTCCGGCAACTCAAGTGGGCTCCCCGGCCTTATCTTCCCAGGGATCACCATCCACAGGAGTGGAGCTGGAAGGAGGAGGGGCAGGCTCAGAAGGAGGGGCCTCTTCTTTGGCATACTCCTGTTCCCAAGCCGGTTGTTCGGGGGCGGGTGCGGGCTCAGGCGGGCGTGGACGCACAGGCTGCGGCTCAGGTTCAGGCTCTTCTTCTGCGTAAACGTCTTCTTCTTCGGCCTCGTATTCCTCGTCGTATTCTTCTTCGTAATCTTCCTCGACGGCGGAACTCTCGACAGCACTGGGCAGGGCAGGAGCAGGGCTAACTCCGGCTTCCCAAGGGGGCTTGCCGATTCCCAGGGTTTCCAAAATCCCCTTGGCCAGTTGGGTTAGGCGGGTCTCAGCGCCATCGGCAACAATGAGGCGATCCCCGCCCACAGAGACAATCTCGTCAGTGGAGAGCAGATAGGTGCTGAGGATAAAGCCAGGTAAAAAGGTGAGGCCAAGGTTGGAGAGCACCAAGCCCGTGATGATGCCGGAGACGGAGTTGAACTCAAAATCCTTAACTTTGCCGAGGCGGATCCCTTCCTCGGTTACCACCTCGCTGCCAACCACGCGACTCAGGCCCTCCAAATCCAAGTTATCGAAAACTTCTTCGCTGGGGACAAGAACTGCATCCTGACCCAACGCTGTTACTTGCCGCAGCTCCATCAAACGGGGGGATCCGGCAAGGGCTTTTTCCAGCACCCCCAGCACCAGAACCTGCTTGGCTTCCAGATCCGCCCAAACTTCGCTGACTACCCCAAGCCGGGCTGCGTTGCCCTGGCTGATCACCTGCGTTCCCAGAACCTGTGACCGCCGACGAACCTCTGATCGCACCAGCGCAACAGATCCTTTCCCAGTCGTCATGATGGTTTCCCCGTCGTAAGTCAAAACGTTCCCGTTGTTGGGCTGCGTGTCTGACACAGTTCGCCAGAATTAAGTAAGTTAATAGTACCACTGCCTGTCTCCTCCCTCGCGGGCTGCCCAGGTGGGATCCCGGCCAATCTGCCTGCTCCAGGCCAGAAACTGCTCTGCCATCGCGCCCAGGGAATAGTGCTCTTCTGCCCGTTGCCGACAGCGGCTCCTGTCGATGTGATCTAGGCGCTCTACAGCCTCTGCCAAAGCTGCCACGTTGTCCGGCTCGACGATCCAGCCGGTTTCTCCATCGCTGACAATTTCCGCGGGCCCACCCCGGCGGTAGGTAATCACTGGCACGCCACAGGCCAAAGCTTCCACCGCCACCAAGCCAAAGGCCTCCACCCACTTGGGGGTCATGATCAAGGCTGAGCATTGCCCCAAGATCCGCTGCATTTGCGGGGTGGGCAAAAACCCTCGGTAATCCAATTGGGCATGCGGGTACTGCTCTTGGATCTGCTGCCAGTAGCCTGGCTCTTGCAGGTGGCCTAGGATCACCACCGGCCTTCCCGTCTTCTCGGCCAGGGCAGCACAGTCTTCTAGGCCCTTCTCCGGGGCAATGCGGCCAATCCAACACAGGGATCCATTCCCTTGGGGCACAAAGTCGTAGAGGCGCAGATCCACCCCGCAGGGCAGATAGACAAAGGGATCCCGACCTGCCGCCATCTCGGCTCGGGCAAAGGCAAAGGTCTGGGCTTGCGCCCGCGAATGCACCGCCAGCCGACCAGGGTAGCGATGGGCAATGTGCTCTAGAGCCTGATCGACGGCATCGCTGAGGGATCCCATGCTAACAATGTGGGCCACCGGGGTGCGGAAAAAATCCGTCAAATAAAACGAGAGCCAATCGTAGCTCCAGTTCACGATTAGATCGAACTGATCTTGCAGGTGGGCAGCCCGCTGCCACAGGTTGGCCAGCAGAGAGGGGGTGTGGATCAGAACCGGCTGATCGCGGCGCTGGGTTTGCGCATAGGCCGGGGGAAGGCCCGCCACCGGCTCGATCACCTCCTCCGGCAACTCCGCCATTCGGGATCCCACAGGGGCCAACACCCGCACTTGGGATCCCATCTGGAGTAAGACACGCGTCAGGTTGGCAAGATTGAGCTCCACACCACCACCGGCCCCGGATCCCAGAGGTCCAACAGGGGTGGAGAGGAACAGATAGCGGTAGGGACGAGCCATAGGGAGAGCCTCGGTAGCTCAGCCCATTGTCTTCTCAATCCGGATACCCGACTCCTTTTGCCTGGCCTCAAAGCCCACAGCCTGCCCAGAACTTTATGAGGCTTTGGCTACAAAAATTTCTCCCTTCTCCACCTTGACCTTGTAGATGGCCAGGTCTGCCTTGGCCGGGCCACGGGTACGGCTGCCATCGGCAGCAAAAGCCGAGCCATGACAGGGGCAGACAAAGTTCTCCCCCCGCCAGTTCACATCACACCCCGCATGGGGACAGGCGGCATCCAAAGCCAGCAGAGAATCTTCTTTTTGCGGATCCCCGACCAGCCAGAGGGTGGCGGTGTTTTTCCCAAAGGCGTTTTCCACCTTGAAGGGGCCATCTTTGAGATCGGCCAGAGTGGCAACTTTCACAAACTCCGGCTCAGAAGCCTTAGAGCCAGAAGCAGTTCCCTGGGCCAGGGCAAAACGGCGCCGGGTAAACCCAGGTAACCAACCCACCAACGAGCCAAACCCGAGAGCCAGCCAGCGAAGAAAACCACGACGATTGTTGTACATGGCTATGTGTCCTTGGAGGTGTGCGAAATGTAGGTCATGAGCCAGCAAAAGACCGGCCCCTTCAGAAGGGATCCCGGTGCAAATGCTGCCCTTAACATCTTGTTACACCAGAACGGTTTCGGCCAGGGCCAAGCCGCACTTTTTCCGGCTAGAGTACGCAGCAGCAGGCATCTTGGTTGCTTCATTGATTTGGCCGATGGGATGGGATCCCTTTCGGCTGTTGTACGCCTGGAGCCTAGGGTCGGGAGGTAAACAGCTCAGCAACCGCGCAGGCAAAGCCGGGCAACAGGGGAGAAGACAACGCATCCTGAGCCAACAGCGTTTCTACCAAGACCAACTGGGCCTGTTGTCTGCGATACACCTCTACTCTCTGAGCCAGCCGATCGACGATCCAGTACTCTTGCACCCCATGCACAGAGTAGAGTTTCCGTTTTGCCAAGCGGTCTCGATCCTCATGAACTTTTCCAGGTGATAGGACTTCAACCACCAGCTCAGGGGCACCCCGAAAATGTCCTGCTTCATCTTGAATCTGTGATAGCCGCTCATAACTAACCCAAACAACATCGGGAGACACATTATCAAATTCGGAAAAGAGGATCCCTGGCATGATTGAGGGTTCTCCCAATCCTGTTTCTAGCGACCACCGATGCAGTGCGGAGAACAAACACCCGATAATGTGCTGATGTTTGTGATGAGGAGAGCGAGTCACCAGCAGTTCTCCGTCGATGATCTCGTAGCGGATCCATTCATTCTCTGGAAGAGCCTCGATATCCCGAGTGGTCCAGCGTACTTCTGTAGCAGTCATTAGCTATCCCTATAGCAATAAATGGTGCTATGCCCAGGGCACCCTGCTGCTGTACCTACGACACTGGGCCGACACCTGCAGCGCTGTCGCAACAGCGGGAACCGCACTTGGCGTAGCCAAATCTTAGCCCAGGATCCCGTTCACAGAAGCGAGACGGAGTCCTTCCTCTCTAACCACGACGGCTCAATGGGTAGAGCTTCTACGGAGCTGAACTATCGGTTGAGCTATCGTGTGGGGCTAGTTGGGATAGATGCGCAAGCGGCGATTGGGCTCTTCGCCAAAGCTTTGGGCCCGCAGGTGGTAATGTTCCACCAACTGGTGTTGGAGCTTGCGGATCAGAGGCGAACGGGGCAAAAGTTCCACCGGCTGAGACTTGGGAATGACAATTTGCTCCACCGCCAGGCGGGCTTCTTCCAGAGCTTCGGTTTCATCGCCTGAGCTGGCGCGAATGAACAGCTCCAGGTCGGAATCGGATCCCTCTTCGCTTTCGATGTTGAGAATATGGCGCAGGGCGCGAGCCAGGGCAATCAGAGTATTGGCCTTAACGGTGTGAATCGGGATCTGGCGGGAGTGGGCCATCTGCTGGATCTTGGAACGGCTGCGCACTTGGGATCGCAAGGCCAAGACAATGTCTGCCTCGTCTAGATCTTTGGTGACATCCGCCGGCAGTTTCAGGGTTTGGATCACCTGCTCCAGGTAGAAGCGGCTCACTCCGTAGGGGTAGATCATCAGCGGCCCATCCGGATTCTGCTGCCGTCCTGTCGGGGCTAGGGCGGATCCCTCCCAGTCCAAATCTTCTTCTTCGTCAGAGCCGGATTCTACTCTGGATTCGGCCACCACCTGAGGGGCAGGACGGGATCCCGCCGGCGTTAACGGGACAGAGTCCTCTTGCCTATCCAGGAGCAAACCCGATGCTCCTCCCTGCGGCGAGCGACTCTCAAGCGGTTCTGAGGGCAGAGCTTCCATCCGTCCAGAGCGTTGCCATCCTCCCCGCTCCCGTGCTGCGGAGATTGTGCTGCCGGCAGGGGGCCATTGGGGGCCAGATAGAGCCGGGCGCCCGTTTGCGCCAGCGGTGCTCCGCACTATCACCACCTGGCCGCGTTCGTCTAGACTGCGGGTTTGGGTCAGCGGCTCGCGGTTGCGCAAGAGGCGATCCACAGTGGCGGCCACATCTTCGTGGATGACCCAGCGGGATCGCTCCAGCATCTCTATGGCAATCTCAAACGTAGGGGGAGCTTTGCGCTCCAACACACTCTTTTGAGAGCCGCGCCGCCGCGCCTCTTCATCTCCCAGGGTGACGGATTGGATCCCGCCTACCAAGTCGGAGAGGGTGGGATTTTTGATCAGGTTGTCGATGCGGTTGCCATGGGCGGTGGCCACCAGTTGTACCCCCCGCTCGGCAATGGTACGAGAGGCCAAAGCTTCCAGTTCAGTGCCGATCTCGTCGATAACTACCACTTCGGGCATGTGGTTTTCCACTGCCTCGATCATCACCTTGTGCTGCAGCTCTGGGCTGGCCACCTGCATCCGTCTGGCCCGACCAATACCCGGATGGGGCACATCGCCATCGCCGGCAATCTCGTTGGAAGTGTCGATAATGACCACTCGTTTGCCCAGCTCATCGGCCAGCACACGGGCAATCTCCCGCAAGGCCGTGGTTTTGCCCACCCCCGGTCGGCCCAGCAACAGCATGGAGCGCCCCTGTTCCACCAGGTCGCGGATCATGCTGATCACGCCGATAACGCAGCGACCCACCCGACAGGTAAGGCCGATGATCGTGCCTTGGCGGTTGCGAATGGCACTGATCCGGTGCAGGGTAGAGGCAATGCCTGCGCGGTTGTCACTGCTGAACTCTCCAACCCGGCTGATCACCTGATCCAAGTCGGCCCGGGTGATCACGTCTTCTGAAAGGTAATCGGCAAAGCCGGGGAAGCGGGCTTCGGGGCGGCGACCCAAATCCAGCACCACCTCCACCAACCGATCCAAGTGGGGATGCTGTTCTAGGCGCTCACGAATCGGAGCAGGCAGGATATCCAAAAGCTTACTCAGGTCGTCGCTGTATTGAACCTGGCCGGGAAAGCCGGTACGTTCACGTAAGCGGTGCGGAGCACTTTCCGGATCCATCGACGGACTTGGGGTTGAGGGCTGTACGGGGAAACTCATGGCTGAGCAACGTCGTTAAACGCAGGAAAAACAGGTTTGCCTAAAAGCAACGGATCGCCGCTTTACTTGCTGCACCAACTGCTTTGCCAACGGGATCCCTGCCACCAATCCAGGATTCCATCCTGACTCCGATGAGCTGTGAGCTGGCCCTTCCAGATAGGCTGACACCAACTGTCGCGCGTAGCTGCCGAAGGCTACCCCCGCCACCGGCCACCGGGGATCCAACAGCGGCAGCGTTTGGGCATTGGTTCCTCCCGCCAATTGCACATAGCCCGGCAGGCCCATGTTCAGCACCTTCTCGGCCAATTTCAGGGTGGCTTTGCCGGTGCCAGCTCCAATATCCCCACTCATAGGCCGGCCATCCACCTGCCAGATCAACACCTCCGGCAAGGGATCCATGAGGGCCAGCAGATCCCTCAAATAAGCCTCTAGGCCCGGACCATCGTTAAAGCTAATCGAGATGGCCTGGAGCTGAGGTAGCCAGGGCTTCAGGGATCCCCACAATTGCTCGAATGACCTCTGGCGACCAATGCAGGTGTGGATCTCCACCGCCTGAATGCCCAGCTCGACCAAAGGCGGCAAAACTTCTGACAGAGCCACTTGGTAGCCGAAGGTAGCAATGCGCCGGTGGGGGCAAACCGGCTCGCAGCGCCCACAGCCGTAGCACAGCTCTGTCTGGATGTGGACTTGAGCAGGAAGGGCTGCCTGGGTCAAGGCATGGGGAGGACAGACTGCCAAACAAGGCTGAGGACAGTCGGCAGGACAGACGGGAGCCGTCAGCACCGCCTTGCGGAAATGCACGTCTTCGCCGTCATTGACGCTGACCATCAACCAAGGGGATCCCGCCTGGGGATCTTCGGCTTGTGCCCGTTGGATCCCTTCTTGAGCGGCCCGCACTATGGCCGGATCGGCAGCAACATCAATGCAATCTGCCCCGGCCAGCGTGTAAAGGAAAGCCAGCTCCCGAACCGAGGGCAAGTGGTGGAAACTTGCGCCGCAGATCAGCTTAAACCAAGTACCCTGTTGCAGCGAGGCGGTTGGCAAGGTCACAGGCACGAGAAACCGCTAGCAGGATGGGGATCTGAGCCGCAGGCCATCTACTTGAGATGGTAGCAAAGAAATTTCCAGGATCCCGAAGAGAGGTTCAGGCGCTCTGCAGAGGTTGCCAACGAATTGACCGTTCTCGGCCCAGTTCCACCACAAACTTCACTCCCTTGTCTTCCCGACTCAGCTTCACCAGGTAGGAGAGTTCCTGTTGGCTGAACACATGCCCTTCGTAAAACCAGAACACCAACCCCTTAGCTTTTGGGGGCAAGGTGGCCCGATACTGCTCGATCAACGCGGGAAAGAAATAGGTGCGCCGCTCCGATTTGCCCAGCGTGGCAGGCCGTACCCCATGAATGCGCGTCAAATAGCTGGCCAGGTCCCCGATTCCCTTACTGGAGAGGGTGACCACCTCATACCCAGCTCCGCGCAGCCGCCGCAGGTAGTGCCCCTCGGATCCCCCCTCTGGGGTTACATAGATGGCCAAAGCTCCAGCTTGCTCCAGTTGCTGTACAAACTTTGCACCTGAGCCGACCAGCAGCATAGGAAAAACTCCATGACTCGTCTAGGGTTGGACAAGCAGCCCACCTGCGCTCATTGTAACGGGATGGCGACTGAAGCTGGGGATAGAAGCTGCCAATGGAACCCATAGAATACTGGCTATCTCCCTGTTTTGCAGAAGGGAGCGTAAAGAAGGGTTAAGATACGGGTAACCTGCTTGCAGGTCTCAACCCACAGGTGGCGGACAAAGGCGGATGGATCCCCCTAGTAGGGATGGCCTCCCCGCCACTTACACAGCGACAACAGATGAACCTCATCATGCGACGACGCGAGCTGTTGACCTTGGCGGTGGCCGGGTTGATTACAGCACCCCTCAGCTTAGCAGGAGAGCAAAGAGCAATGGCCCAACAGACTTATCCCTTCACCAAAACCGACGCCGAGTGGCGGCAACTGCTCACCGAAGAGCAATACTATGTGCTGCGCCGAGAGGGCACTGAGCCCCCCTTCCGCAACGCTTACTACGACAACAAGGCCCCAGGTATCTATGTCTGTGCCGGCTGTGGTCAGGAGCTGTTTTCCTCGGCGGCCAAGTACGACAGTGGCACCGGTTGGCCCAGCTTTTGGGAGCCGATTGCTCCCCATGTGATCGGCACCAAGACGGACTGGAAATTGTTTGTGCCCCGCACGGAAGTCCACTGCTCTAACTGCGGTGGGCATCTGGGGCATGTGTTTCGGGATGGCCCCCCACCCACGGGTTTGCGCTACTGCATCAATTCTGCTGCCCTCAAGTTCATCCCAGCCACCACTTAGAAATCCTCTTGGCTCCAGCTAAAACTGAGCCGCCTGTCTGGGTGAGCCTATGTCGGACTACACGTTCCTGGATGCTGCTTCGATTCTGCTGCGGGAGGGCCTGGAAGCTCTCTTGGTGCTGGTGGCACTGCTGGCCCTTATGAGCAAGAGCGGGCAATCGGCTCAGAAGCGCTGGGTGTGGCTAGGGGGATCCGCGGGCTTGCTGGCAGCGGTGATGCTCGGTCTGCTGGTGAAGCTGTTTTTCCAGCAGATGCTCACCCACACGCGACAAGAGGTGCTGGAAGGGATCACCGGGCTGGTGGCAGCAGGTTTGTTGTTCTCGGTCAGCCTTTGGTTGCACCGCCGGGCTGCAGTGGCTTCTTGGCAAACCTTTGTGCGGGAACAGGCGCAGGCGGCACTGGCCACGGGTCAGGTTTTTTCCTTGGCTTTTCTGGCCTTTGTGGCGGTGTTTCGCGAGGGGGCGGAAACGGTGCTGTTTTATGTGGGGTTGGCCCCTTCCCTCTCGGCAAAAGATTTTTGGCTGGGGATCGGCCTGGGATCCCTGGTGTTGGTGGCACTGGCGATCTTGCTGCTGCAGGTGGGGCTGAAATTGCCGCTGGGAGTTTTTTTCCGGGGTCTAAGTCTGCTGATTTTCTACTTGGGCTTTAAGTTTTTGGGCAGTGGCTTGCACGCTCTACAGGTGGCGGACTGGCTGCCCATCACTCCTCTTGTTGGGATCCCAAAGCTGCGCTGGCTGGGCATATATCCTACTTGGCAGACGCTGCTCCCCCAACTGCTGCTGCTGGGAATAGCCTTCGCCTTGTGGGTGAGGCAATGGCTGCGGGCTGATTCTGCTCAGAGGCTTTCTTCGTGAAAAACGCTCTCCACCGGCACTGGGGATCCCATAAGCCATAAGTTTGATGAATCCCTGTCCTGGTTTTGATGGATGGCAATGATGCAGGTCACAATTTCATAGTCGTTTCAGGTTGGGACAAGGCGACCGAGGTACTGGGAAAAGCCTTCTGGCCCTGTGCATCTAACGTTTTAAGTGCGGGTGCAGTGTCCTGGTTTGAATCAAAATGACCCTAAAAAGAAAGCGCTCTGTACGTCGCGCCTGAAACCGCACCCAGTCAAGCCTTCCAGCCCAAGAAAGCAAAGCCTACCGGCAGGGATCCGGCAGGCCGCTGGATTTTGTCGGAGATCCCCAGTAGGAAACCTTGTCGATCGCTACGGAATCGACAGAGAGCATCCACTCTGTGGGGTTCCCGAGAATCAGGTATCGTAGACCCGGCATTCAACAGCATCTGGGTTTTCAGCGCAGTGCTGCTCTAGGCTGCTGGGAGTCCTCGGCTGGTGGCTGCGAGCTGCCAGCACTTCTTCAACCGCATCCCAGGCCGCACGGCAGTGGGGATCCCCTTCGCCGTACTCAGAGCAGACGTTGCGAGCATTTTCCAGCTCTTTGGCGATCACTTCAGACAGTCCCATGTTCTCAAGCTCCTTTAGACTAGATGGGGCCGGTGGCCCGCTGATGTAACCGGCTGACGCAAATCTGCAGGGATCCAGCGTAATCCCGGATCAACAAGTAGAAACCAGCCGATCCAGACGGGGAATAAGTTCAGGATAATGACCTTGTGCCAACCGAATTGATCAACCGGATACATTACCCATTCTAAACAGTGACGGCAGGGGGGTGCAGCTGCGCTTTCGCGATCTCTTTGGGATCAGGATGCGCAGGGATCCCTCAGGCCCCAAACAGTTGTTCAATCCGTTGCCGCACCTGCTCTGGGGATCCCTGTTGACGCACTTGACCTTCCGAGAGCAAAATCGCCCCGTCTGCCCATTCCAGTTCCGCCAGCCGATGGGTTACCCAAAGGGCGGTGATGCCTTCTTGATCCACCAGTTGCCGGATGCACCGCAGCAAATCCGCCTGGCTGTCGGGATCCAACAGGGCTGTCGGCTCGTCCAAAAGCAGCACCTCACTGCGCCGGGCCAAAGCCCCTGCCACTGCCACTCGTTGCTTCTGTCCGCCGCTGAGGCCGTGGATGGGCCGACGGATCAGGTGCTTTAATCCGACTTGCTCCAAGGCTGTTTCCACCCGCCGGTGAATTTCCGCCAAGGTCAGGGCCTCTGCTCCCAAGCCAAAGGCCACATCGGCTCCCACCGTGGGCATGAACAGTTGGTGATCCGGGTTTTGAAACACATAGCCCAGCCGACCGCGAATCTCCAGGTGGCCCGAAAGGGGCTGGGGATGGGTCAGGGATCCGGACAACAGTTGCAACAAAGTGGACTTGCCGCTGCCATTGGGCCCCAACAGCATCCACAACTGGCCCTTGGGAATGACAAAACTGCACGCCTGCAAAACCGGCGGACGTTCCGGCCAAGCAAAGGTCAGGCTCTCCACCCGAATGGCCACCTCAGACATGGGGATCCCTTAGCGGCAGAGAGAAAAGGGCTGTCCTCAGCTTTGCAACTGGGCCAAAAAACCGGGACGGGTTCCCATGGGGCTGGCGCTGCCCGACTTAGAAGTCATTTGCACGCCACACAACTCACCGGTGAGCAGAAACACCTTTTTGCCAGTGCGGTCGCAGGTCAGCTCCAAACTCTGAGGGGATCCACTCTGCAGAGCATTGACGATGCTTTGGTAGGCCCGGTTGGCCGCTTCTTCCTCTTTTTGGTGGACAACGATGGGGGCAGGGTTCCCTTTCAGGAGCAGTTCCAGAGTGTACATGGCTGACCGTTGCGTAGTGGGCCGTGGGACAAAAGAGAGGCACCCAGAGGACGCCGTTGGCGACAGCAGGACGAAGTCCTTTTCCAGTATCGCAGGTTGGGCCAGGGTACCGGCAGGCTCAACAAATGACGGGGGAGTTTCTCTTGCCAGATTAGGCCAGGCCGGTGCCGAGAAAAGGCAGCAGGCTAATCAGCAACAGGCCCAACGTGGCCAGGGATCCCGCCAAGAAGGAGAGGGATCGCCCAATGGGAATATCGGCAATGTAGAAAAAGTTGTAGAGCAGCCGCGCCAGCAGAAACACCCCACACAGCACAGCTACCCCTTCATCTCCGCTGAGGCCAAAATACCAGGGATCCGAGTGAGGGCCGGTGATGTAGGCAATCAACGCTGCTGCCGCAAACATCCCAAAGGTCTCAAACCCGTTGGCGTGGGCCCAGGTGGCCCGCTGTCCATATGGAGGTAGCCTATCAAACATAGCCCGAGGAGCATGCAGGTCGTAGCCAACGCGGGCACGGGCATAGCCCACCACCCCCATGGGCAGATAGACCAAGAGCATGGCTGCCGCGATGGAGAACAGGGGGATGGCTACGAGAGGAGGATTTGGCAACATAAGATAGGCAAAAGGGCGGTGCACAATGACAGAGGAGAGAAAAGAGCCCAGCTTGGGCAGGAGCTATTGCCGGGAAGATCAACACCAGAACCATTATCCATCTATCGGGCTGTCTATCCAGGCAGATGCTTGCGTCAGCTAGAAATCGCAGGAGCCCCGCACTGTACCCGTAGGGTCAGTGCCGGGAGGAATGCGCTTTGATGAAGTACAATGAACTCATGAGCCAAGTCCTGACCGTCTCCTGTAAGCTCAAGGCGTCCCAGTCGCAAGCCGCCAAATTGGACGCGACGATGGAGGCTTTTGGCCAAGCCTTGAACTGGGTCAACCAGAACACGCCGGAGAAGATCGTCAATGCGGTCAAACTGCAGTCCCTTTGCTACTACGAGATTCGCGCCCGATTCGGCTTGTCCAGCAACTTGGCCCAGCAGGTGTGCAGACGGGTGGCAGGCGCTCGCAAAGTGGCGAGACAGCGCAACCGTCCGGTTAAAGAGTTCAAGTGTGGGTTCGTTACCTACGATGCACGTATCTTCTCGTTTCGCGAGAAAGACTGGACGGTGTCGCTGACCACGGTGGAAGGGAGAGAACGCTTTGAGCTAGCCATTGGTAACTACCAGAGGGGAATGCTGGCTGGTTCCAACCCAAAAGCTGCCACCCTGGTCAAGCGCAAAGATGGCTCCTACTACATCCAGATTTGCGCAGAAAGGAAACCACCCAAGCAACAAGATACCGACAAGGTGATCGGGGTGGACTTGGGCAGGACGGATATCGCCCATACGTCAGAGGGGGACAATTGGAATGGACAGCAGTTGAACCGAGTCCGCGACCACTACTCCCGACTGAGGGCAGCACTCCAACGCAAAGCCAGTAAGGGCACACGCAGTTCGCGGCGCAGATGCAGAGAACTGTTGCAACGGCTGTCTGGCAAGGAAAGACGCTTTCAAGTGTGGGTCAATCATCGCATCTCCAAAGCTATTGTCTCTAGGGCAAAGGCTACCAACAGCGCTATCGCCCTGGAAGACCTGACAGGGATCCGGGAAAGAGTCAATCAACAGCCGCGCAACAAGGCCGAACGGCGCAGAACCAACAGTTGGGCGTTCTACCAGCTACGCCAGTTTCTGGAATACAAGGCGAGAGTTGCAGGGGTTTCTCTGGTTCTTGTGCCGCCTGCCTACACGTCGCAGACCTGTCACAAGTGTTTACACATCCATCCCGATCCTGCGCAATCCTACCGCAGTGGGAAGAAGTTTAAGTGTGGGCACTGTGGATGGGAAGGAGATGCGGACTTGAATGGTGCAAACGTAATTGCGCTCTTGGGGGCTGCCGTAAACCGGCCTAGAGGTTCGGGCCTGTTTTGTTCTCTGGTAGAGCAGAGCAGGCTCAGGGCTACTGAAAGCCCGCTCCGTACCGCTTAGCGGTCGGAGCCGGGTAGTTTACTTGCCCCGATCACAAGGACTTTGTCCCGCTGTCGCGAACGGTTAGGATCGCAACGCTGACTCAAACCTACACTGCACCCCCATGTTGCCATGCAGCGCCAACGCGAACACAGAGCATCGCTGGCTCTGGCGTGACCAGCCCATTCGCTACCAACAGTCGGGATCCACAGGCCCAGCCGTGTTGCTCATCCATGGCTTTGGGGCCAGCAGCGACCATTGGCGGAAAAATTTGCCGGAGCTGGGGCAGCACTGTCAGGTGTATGCGGTCGATTTGTTGGGGTTTGGGGGATCCGCCAAGCCCCTGCCGGGATCCCCTTTGCCCTACACCTTTGAGACCTGGGGATCCCTGGTGGCCGATTTTGTGCGGGAGGTGATGGGCCAGCCGGCCTACCTGGTGGGCAACTCGATTGGGGGCATCGTGGCTTTGCAGGCGGCGGTTCTGGATCCAGCCCAGGTTTTAGGGGTAGCGATGTTGGATCCCTCGCTGCGGCTATTGCACGAGCGGAAACGGGGCCAGGTCTCCTGGCTGCGCCGCCAGTTTACCCCTTTGCTGCAATCCCTGCTGGGGTGGCCCCCCTTTGGTCGTTTCTTCTTTGCTCAGGTGGCCCAGGCTAGGGCCATTCGCAATATCCTTCTACAAGCCTACGGACGCAAAGAAGCGGTTACCGAGGAGCTGATCCAGCTTTTGCTCAAACCCGCTTTGGAGCCGGGGGCGGCAGAGGTCTTTTTGGCCTTTGTGCGCTATTCTCAGGGGCCTTTGGCTGAAGATCTCTTGCCTCAGCTCACCTGTCCCGTCTTGATCTTGTGGGGGGAAGCGGATCCCTGGGAACCCATTGCTCTGGGGCGGGCCCTGGCAGAGTTTCCTTGCGTGGTGGGGTTCATCCCATTGCCGGGGGTCGGCCATTGCCCCCAGGATGAAGCCCCCGAGCTGGTCAACCCGCTGCTGTTGGACTGGATCCGGGATCCCACCCGAAAACCTGAGAAAGGACTCCATTCTCTCCCCCCAGAAGAGGGGAGCTAGGAAGCGGCGCAGCAAGAGCTTCCCTGGGCTCAAGGATGGCGCGGGCTGCCCTTGGAATTCTCATAATCTACGCCCGACCAAGGTGCTCCAGTTGATCCAGGTTGGGGCCCCTCAGCCGGAATGCCTGGCCAAACCCCTGGATGAAGCTACCAGTTTTGGGGACGATCTGACAGAAGTGAAAATCCGCCAAACTTAGGATCATCTCGGCAATCTCGTACTTGGCGCGATAAAGGGCCTCAAACCCCTGCGCTTGCGCCTCTTCGCGGCTGAGAAACTGGGCTTCTCCGCTCACCATCACCCGCGGCAGGGCGTGGTTACTGCGGGGATCCCCTGGCGTAGGCGGCTCGTGGATGAGTAGCGCGGCCCGGGGATCCGCCCGCAAAGCCTGGGTGTGGGCAGAAAGATCGCTGATGACAATGGCAAAGCGCAAGGGATCCCGCTGCACCACAAAAGGCACCAACGACACCGCCGGGGAT
Organism: Thermostichus sp. OS-CIW-31; assembly: GCF_054060305.1. NCBI lineage: Bacteria > Bacillati > Cyanobacteriota > Cyanophyceae > Thermostichales > Thermostichaceae > Thermostichus > Thermostichus sp. OS-CIW-31. The sequence goes on from NZ_JBSSDA010000004.1 coordinate 143,790, forward strand.
CCCTGCTCCAGCACCGCCAAGCTGGCCACCGGCTGGCCATCCAGCAGCATATTTAACTGTTCCAGCACCGACATGGTTGTCCTCCAGTCCCCTTGCTATTATCAGCTCCCCTGTACTGGGACAAGAGCCACAACCCTGCTTACAGGCTGTTCCTGGCCTGGTTGAACTCTGCCCGGCAGCTCGGAACATTGGGCGTCAACAACGTTGTAAATAAAACTTTACAATCCTATGCAAAGCGAGCTACGCTGGGAAAGAAAGCACGAGGAGAACCCTATGACCCGATATCGCTCCGTTGTCGTCGAAGAAGGTGGTCGGCTGAACAACTACGCCATCGAGCCGGAAATGTATGTGGACAGCACCCCCCGCGTGGGCTTCACCGACTATGCAGAGCGCTTGAACGGGCGTTTGGCGATGATCGGCTTTGTTGCCCTGATCCTGTTTGAAGCTCTGTCCGGTACCACCCTGATTGGCTGGCTGCAGTCCCTGGGCCGATAAGCCAAAGAACGCTTCCTAGGAAGAGGGCTGTCTCTAATCGCCGATTGACTGTTCGCGATAGTGGGACGGAGTCCTCACTTTGCTGCACAATTCTCTACAACCTGATGTGCAAACGCTAGGCAGTTGTGCGAGTGTGCAGGGAGCGGGTGGTTAGGTTTATGTTTCTAGACCCCAGCTACCGTTTGAAATGTACCCCAAGCTCTGGGGGAAGTGACATACTCCCATCACTGACCCTACGGGTACAGTGTGGGCTTCTCGCTTCATTGGGGAGCCTACGCAAGAACCCTCTGCGAGCAGACACGGGATGTCCCACCGCGTAGCTGCACCAGATTCCGGCAAAAGCCGTTTTGTGCAACTACTCTCACCATACACCATGTGGGGGTATCTGTATCCCGACACTGACGCTACGGGTACAGTGCGGGGCTTAGCTAACCCCACACCCCGACAAGCTAACGCCTGTGGAGACTCCTCTGGCGAGGTGGTAGGTCTAAAACCTACCGCTAGTCAAGGGTTGCTGAAGCAGGAAGAAAGCAACAGCGCTGAGCAAAAATCTGTTCTGTTCAGTGCTGTGTAGGTCTTTCAGAGCGGCATCTCCCAGTGCAGCTCGACATGGGTATGGCCTTCTGGGGTGCGGGTGCGATGCCAGGATCCCTTGGGTAGATAGCGGGCGATGGTGTTCATGGCCTTGCTGCCGTAGCCGCCGCTGAGGCCGGGAGCGTACTCGATACCATCGTTGACCACAGAAAGGCAGCAGTGGCGATTCGTTTGGGCCAGCGACACTCTGACAAAGGAAGCATTGCCTTTGGGGGGTTGCACGTGAGCGATGACATTGCCGATGGCCTCCCGCAAAAAGCGCAAGATGTCTTCTCGCTGATCAAACCACTCACCGGTGTTGGGCTCCTGCAGCGGTTGCAGTTGGCGCTCCACAGACAGCGTCAGGCTGCCCGCTTGGATCAGCTCGTCCAGATAGATCTCGATGCCGCGATGCAACCCCTCTCGCAAGCTGGGGGAGATGCGCAGCTTGGCAGCTAGAGTGCGCACATCGTTGAGCTGATTCCGGATCCCGCGTCCGATCCTCTCCAGTTGTTCGAGCAGGTGATCGTAGACGGCGGGGTCGGGCGACCTGCCTTGCTGCTGCTGCCATTGCAGGCTCTCCAAGTCGTCCATCACCACCTTCAACTCCTGCAGCTCCCGATCGTGAATGTCGGTGGCTACCCGGTAAAGCAACTTGCGGGCTTGGTCGATAGCTGCCTCCTGTTCGGCCCGACGCAGACGCTCCAGTTCCTGTTGCTGGGCCAAGAGCCGTTCTTGATTCTCCACAATGACCAAAGTGAGCAGCAGGCTCACCCCCGTTAGCCCACTGGCCAGGGCCGGCAAGACGAGAGGCCAAACCCAACGCCCCAGTAGAAACTGGGCCACAGCCCACCCTTCGTAAACGGCAAGCCCCACCACAGGCCGCAGGAGAAACTGCTGTTGCTTCCAGCCCCAAGGGCTCAAAAGTGCTCCGCACCGCTGACGCGAACGTAGGGGGGGACGATAAAGCACCAAAAGCAGTCCCGTTCCCACTCCCAGCAGCAAGACCACCGCAACCGCCACCCCCCCCGGCACGGATTGGTAGACCTCCCCGGTGAGCAGGCTGGAGAGGACTTGCGCCTGCAGCTCCACCGCCGCAATCTGGGATCCATCCGCAGTCCGCACTGGGAAGGTTTCGGGGTAGCCGCCCACAAAACCCACCAGGACAATTTTGTCCCGCAATTGGTCGGCAACTTCGGGATCGAGGGGAGGGATCCCTTCTTGGCCGCGGCAGGCTTGGCTGGGGTTGATCATCGGGGCAACAGACCCGGATCCTGCCTGGAGAACAGCTGGAGGGCAAACCCGTTCGATGGGGATGATGGGGATCCCGTGCTGGGATCCGAGGGGGTTGAATTGGATCGGCTGCAAACCCCGCTCGCGAAACCAGCGGCTGGCCCGCTCCGGGTCGTATTTGGCAAAAGCCAGAGCCTCGACCGAGGCGAACATCTGCTCCTCTTGGCTGTCGCGGCGCAGGTAGAGCCCCCGCAACTGGGCCTGGCGCAGGATCCCGGCCCTATCCACCCGATATTGCACCACCCCCTGCACATGCTCTGGCGGCACCAAGTACTCCAGCCGCAGGGAAGAAAAGGGCAGGAAATGGTTGTAGATGTTAATCTCGGAGCGGCCAAAGCTCTCGCTGCTGCGGGTGGCCAAGACCAAGCGATCTGGGTAGCGCTGTACCACCTGACGCAGAGGGGCATCTAAGTTCTCGTTGCCCAGGTTTTGAGGTACCACAAAGCTGCTGGGCAGGTTTAGCACCACCACCCTGGCCTCAGCTTCTTCCAGTAGACGCAACGTCAGGCCGGCGTAGTTGGCCCGTTCCAGAAGGAAGTCAACTTGATGTTGGCCAAGGTGCTCTGCACCACTGGTGCGGCCATTGCTTTCCCCCTGTCCGCTGTTCCCGTTAGCGGGAACGTGCTCCGCACCGCTGTCGCGATCGAGTCCTATACGACCATCAATGCCGACGATCACCACCTCGGGAGAAGGCTGCTGAGGGCCACGCCAAGCGTACAGCCACTCCTGGGCGTCGCTCTCCATCCGCACCAACAAAGGATGCTGAGCAGAAAGGTTAAGCAGAGCAGCCCAACCCAAGCCCCAAGCCAACGCCCAGCCCAGCCGCCGCCGGGAGGGGGACAGTCGAGCTGGAGAAGTATAGCCTTGGCCAACGAGAAAGGGAGGGACGGGATCCGGCATATTGCAAAGGGCTTTGCACCGCTGACGCGACCACACGAACGGCAGTGCAGACGCGAGCCAGCTAAAAAGCGCTCCGCACCGCTGTCGCGATGGAGTTTTCTCTGCCATTTTGGCCGCTGCCGGCGGCTGTCGAGGGGATCCCTGGCCCCCCCGTTGCTGGGGGAAAACCGCAGCCTCAGTGGTGATGGTTGCGCACCCGCGCTGCTTCCTCAGGGCTAATGCCGAGGCGAGTGAGGTTGATACGGCCTTTGTGATCGATGCTGCGCACCTTGACCACCACCTCATCTTCCACAGCCACCTCGTCTTCCACCCTGCCGACGCGGTACTCCGCCAGTTGCGAAATGTGGATCATGCCCTCTTTGCCGGGCAAAAACTCCACAAAAGCGCCGATGGGGATGATGCGGGTCACCTTGCCCAAATACACCTGCCCCTCTTCCACCCGCCGCACCAGATTTTCGATCATCGCCCGCGCCGCCTCCGCCTGGCCGCCCACCGAGGAAGACACGGTGATTGTGCCGTCGTCGCTGATGTCCACCTTGGCCCCTGTCGCTTCGGTGATGCCGCGCACGGTCTTGCCACCGGGGCCGATGATCTTGCCGATGTCCTCCGGATCCACCTTGAACGTGAGCAGACGAGGAGCCGTTTTGGCCAACTGGGGTCGAGGCGCAGCAATCGTCTCCAGCATCTTGTCGAGGATGAACTCGCGTCCGGCCTTGGCTTGCCGGATGGCCTGTTCCACCACGTCAACGGTGATGCCGGTGATTTTCATGTCCATTTGCAGAGCGGTGATCCCCGCCCGCGTACCGGCCACCTTGAAGTCCATGTCGCCCAGAAAGTCCTCGATCCCCTGGATGTCGGTGAGGATGCGCACCTCGTCCCCCTCCTTGATAAGACCCATGGCCACCCCGCTGACCGGCGCTTTGATCGGCACCCCAGCATCCATTAGGGAAAGAGTGGAGCCACAGACGGATCCCATCGAGGTGGAGCCGTTGGAGGAGAGCACTTCCGAGACCACCCTCACCACATAGGGAAACTCCTCTTCCTTGGGCAGCACCGGCACCAAGGCCCGCTCCGCCAGCGCCCCATGACCAATCTCCCGCCGCCCCGGGGAGCGTGAAGGCCGCGTTTCTCCCACTGAAAAGCCCGGAAAATTGTAGTGGTGCATGTAGCGCTTCTCATCCACCGGGTGCAAGTCGTCCAGCTCCTGGGCATCGCCGGGGGTGCCGAGGGTGGTAATGGAAAGGACTTGGGTGAGGCCGCGATTGAACAGGGCACTGCCGTGCACCCTTGGGATCAAACCCACCCGGCAAGAGACCGGTCGCACCTCGTCCAGCTTGCGCCCATCCACCCGCACCCCCTCTTGCAGGATCTGCTGGCGCATCAGCTTCTTGAGCAGAGCCTTGAACTGGTTGTCCAACTCCTTGGGATTTTCCAGAAGATAGAGCCGCAAGGGATCCCCCTCTGGCCGTTCCTGGATTTGGGCCTCCAGCTTGGCCTTGAGCTCCTCCAGTTGCTGTTCCCGGCTGGTCTTGTCCAAAAACTGCCTGAGGATGGAGCGAATGCCCTCCTGAGCCTGCTCTTCCACAAAAGCAATCAGCTCCTCGTTTTTGGGGGGAGGGGGTAGCTCTACCGGGGTGATGTTGAGATCCGCCAGGACTTGCTGTTGGGCTTTGAGCAGCTCCTGGATGGCCTCAAAACCAAACTCGATGGCCTCCACCACATCCTTTTCCGGCAGTTGGTTGGCCCCGGCTTCCACCATGATCACGCCATCGGCACAGCCGGCCACCACCAGATCCAGATCGCCCGCCTCAATTTCGGCATAGGTGGGGTTGAGGATAAATTCATCCTTGACCAAGCCCACCCGCACCGCCGCCACGGGGCCATTGAAGGGGATGCGAGCGCCGTGAATGGCTAACGAGGCTCCCAAAATACACAACACATCGGGCGGCACCGTATCGTCCACCGAGAGGGTGGTGGCCACCACCTGCACATCATCCCGCAGCCATTCCGGGAACAACGGACGAATGGGTCGGTCTATTAAGCGAGAGATCAAAGTGGCCCGTTCCGGTGGCCGGCCTTCTCGCCGCAGATATCCCCCTGGGATCCGCCCCGCTGCGTAGAGGCGCTCTTCGTAATCGACCAACAAGGGCATAAAATCAACGCCAGGCCGGCCTGGCTGCCGTGTGGCGGTAACCAAAATCGAGGTTTCGCCCGAAGTCAGCCAAACCCCACACCCTGCCTGGGGGGCCATCAGCCCAATATTGATGTCAATTTCCCGCCCATAAAAGGAAATCGACCGAGTGTATTCTGCCATGTAACGCTTCGCCTTCTTTTTTTCTTGCCGCTATCGTAGCATTCTCCTTTTGCTCCTTTTCAGCCCCCGCTGACCGGAGGGATCAGAACGACTTCGTCTCCCGCCGATAGGTGGGTGTCGGCAGCTACAAAATTGAGGTTGAGACCGAAACGGGTTTGGGAGCGCCAAGGAGCCAAGCTGGGGTAGCGCTGGATCAGTTGATCGCACAGCTGCCCGACGGTGGTACCAGGGCTCACCTGCAGGCGCATCTCGGTTTGTCCGATTACTTCTTGATAGACGGCAAAGAGCTTCAGCGTGATGGGAAAAAGCTCATCGGAGGGCAAATTTTGGGCAGCAGCCATCGGTAGCGCTCCCACCTGCTTTGAACGATCTTGTGGACAATATTGGGCAATCTTTGGCCGGTTTGTCCACCAGAATCCTCTGCCCATATCCTGGCCATCAGGGATCCCCACAACCCCAGAAAAATCGGCTCTGGAGAAGCGAAAAAATACCCGCCTCCTAGATCCCGGTGAGGGGTTGGGGCGTCGCCCAAACAAAACTGTTCTTTTAGCTCTGGCCGGGGATCCGGGGCAAGGCTAGGGTAGGCCAAAAGCTTGCTTGGCAGCCAACCGGCTTCTGTGCTGATGCTAGAGCCACTGACCCCCTCCCAAATCAGGGCCTACTTGGATCGGATCGGCTACGTTGGCTCCACCCAGCCCACCCTGCAAACCCTCCGCCAGATCCACCGAGCCCACCTGCTGAGGGTGCCGTTTGAAAATCTGGACATTCATCGGGGTCGTGCCATTCGCCTGGAGCGGGATTTCTTGTTCCAAAAAATCGTCCGAGAGCGGCGGGGTGGGTTTTGCTTCGAGCTGAACAGCCTGCTGGCCGCTGCCTTGCAGGGAATGGGGTTTTCGGTACACCTACTCTCAGGACAGGTGAGCCGCGCCGTTCGCGCTACTCCGACGGAGTCCGATGTCCGCTTTGGACCTGAGTGCGACCACTTGGCTGTGCAGGTGAACATCGGCGATGAAGCCTGGCTGGCAGATGTGGGGTATGGGGAGGCCTTTCGCGAGCCGTTGCGGCTGGGGGATCCCGGGATTCAAGCCCAGGCTGAAGGACGCTACCGCCTCACCCCTTGGCCAGGGGATCCCGCTGCTTGCCGTTATTGGCTCATTCAGCAGGAACAGCCGGATCGCACCTGGAAAACTCTATTTCTTCTGGATCGGATCCCACGCTCCCTGCAGGAGTTCGAGCCCATGTGCCACTTTCACCAAACTTCGCCAGAATCGATGTTTACCCGGCTGCGCCTTTGCACCCTGGCCACTCCGACCGGACGGGTCACCCTCACCGCCCGCGCCAATGGCTCTTTTAAGTGGATCGAGACCACCCCAGAAGGCCGCTGGGAACGCCCTCTCAGGGATGAGAAAGAGTATGAACAACTGCTCGCCTGCGCCTTCGGGATCTGCCTTCCCCCATCTCCTGCCGCCGCTGGGGATCCCAGGGGAAAGGTTGCAAGACCCAAGCCCAATGACGTCTCAACAGAGCCCACCCAAATCTTCCCCAAACAAGGCTAGAACCCCTGCCAGTTAATGTCCCAGTTAATGTCAGAATAATGAGGTAGTGTTTCGTTATCCCAGTAACCGTTATGGATGCTGCCGCGGTCGCCGGGTTTGATGGCCAAGCTTTGGATCATGTACTCATTTTCGACACCACCCTGCGAGACGGGGAGCAGTGCCCCGGCGCCACCCTCAACACCGAAGAGAAGCTGGCCATTGCCCGGCAGTTGGCCCGGCTGGGCGTCGATATCATCGAGGCGGGATTTGCCTATGCCAGCCCTGGTGACTTCGAGGCCGTGCAGAAGGTGGCCGAGCAGGTGGGAACCCCCGATGGCCCTGTGATTTGCAGCCTGGCCCGTGCCCTAAAGCCGGACATTGAGGCCGCCGCCGCCGCCCTGAAGCCTGCTGCCAAGCCCCGCATCCACACCTTCATCTCCACCTCAGACATTCACTTGAAGTATCAGTTGCGCAAAACCCGCGCCGAAGTGCTGCAAATTGCCGAGGAGATGGTGGCCTACGCCAAGTCCTTCGTGGACGATGTGGAGTTCTCCATGATGGACGCCACCCGCTCCGATCCCGAGTTCCTATACCAGGTCATTGAGGCGGCCATTCGGGCGGGGGCCAAAACCATCAACATCCCCGATACCGTCGGCTACGTCATGCCGGAGGAGTTCGGCCAACTGATCAAGGGCATCCGCGAAAATGTGCCCAACATTAAGCAAGCGATCCTTTCCGTGCATGGCCACGACGATCTGGGGGTTTCGGTGGCCAACTTCTTGGAAGCGATCAAGCAGGGCGCACGTCAGGTGGAAGTGACGGTCAACGGCATTGGTGAGCGGGCCGGCAACACAGCGCTGGAAGAGTTGGTGATGGCCCTGCATGTGCGGCGCAGCTACTTCAACCCCTACTTCGGCCTGCCGGTGGACTCCGAGAAGCCCCTCACCCACATCAAAACCCAGGAGATCTATCGCACCTCGCGCCTGGTCTCCAACCTCACCGGCATGTTGGTGCAGCCCAACAAGGCCATCGTCGGCTCCAACGCCTTTGCCCACGAATCCGGCATCCACCAGGACGGCATGCTGAAAAACCGCCAGACCTACGAGATCATGGACGCCCAGACCATTGGCCTGCAATCGAGCACCTTGGTGTTGGGCAAGCACTCGGGCCGCAATGCCTTCCGCACCCGCCTGAAAGAACTGGGATTCGAGCTGTCGGAGCAGGATCTGAACAAGGCCTTCTTGCGCTTCAAAGAGCTGGCTGACAAGAAAAAAGAAATCTCCGACCTGGATCTGGAAGCGATTGTTAACGACGAAACTCGCCCGGTGCCCGAACTCTACCGCCTGGAGCATGTCCAAGTGGTGTGTGGCAATCGAGAGGCTCCCACTGCCACGGTGCGGCTGGTAACCCCGGAAGGAGAAGAGCGGGTGGACGCTGCTGTGGGCACAGGCCCGGTGGATGCGGTGTACAAGGCCATCAACCGCATTGTCAATATCCCCAACAAGCTGATCGAGTTTTCTGTCCAATCGGTTACTGCCGGCATCGACGCCATTGGGGAAGTCACCATCCGCCTGCGCCACGAAGACCGCATCTTTTCCGGCCATGCCGCCAACACCGACATCATCGTCGCTTCGGCCCAAGCCTACATGAATGCCCTCAACAAGCTCTACTCTGCGCTGCATGCGGCGCGCTCGACGGCTGACCAGCGCGAGGCTGCTGCCCAGAAGATCTGAGGGAAGGGTTAGGGAATCCCAGTCGTTTCCAACAAAGCTGGGATCCTTCGCTGCTGACCCTCACCCCCAGCCCCTCTCCTCTTGGGGAAGAAGGGAGCCCACGCTCAACCTAACCCTGTTGCAAATGACCCTATGGGCTGGCCGAAGGGATCCCATCCGCAAACACCCGCCCGATCACTTCCTCAATGGGCGGGTCGGTTACCGTTAGATCCAGCACATCCAGCTCTGCCAAGAGCTTGGCCACCGTTTGGGTGAGCTGCTCCCGCTGCACCCACAGCCGCGCCTCACAGCTGCCCGGATCCCCGTCCGTGCGCACCTCTCCATAGAGCTGCAGTTGGGCAACAGGGCAAGGGCGAGCCAATTTCAACCTCACCTCTCGGTAGGGGGCAAAGCGCTCCAGCAATGCCTCGAGGTCGCCATCGTACATGAGCTGCCCCGCGTTGATGACCAGCACCCGTTGGCACAGCGCAGTAATATCGGCCATGTAATGGCTGGTCAACAGCACCGTTGCTCCATAGCGGCGGTTGTAATCCCGCAGAAATTGCCGCACGCCGGCCTGGGCGTTGACATCCAACCCCAAGGTGGGCTCGTCCAAAAACAAGATCTGCGGGCGGTGCAACAGAGCCGCCAACAGCTCCGCCTTCATCCGCTCCCCCAAGGAAAGCTTGCGCACTGGTTGCTTCAGCTTGCTTTCTAGGTCGAGCAGCTCCGCCAGCTCCCCCACCCGCTCCCGAAACTCCTTCTCAGGGATCTCGTAAACGGCAGCGTTGATGCGCAAAGAGTCCATTGCCGGCAGATCCCAAATGAGCTGCTGCTTCTGCCCCATCACCAGGGTGATCTGCCGCAAAAACGCCGGCTCCCGGCGGTAAGGCACATGACCCACCACTTGCACCGTGCCGCCGGACGGATAGATCAAACCAGTCAACATCTTGAGGGTAGTGGTCTTGCCCGCCCCGTTGGGCCCCAAAAATCCCACCATCTCCCCCGGCTGAACTTGAAAGCTCACGGACTGCACTGCCGGGATGTGGCGATAGGTGCGGCGAAAAAAGTGGCGCAGGGTGCCAACCACTCCGGGATCCTTGACGGCCACCGGGTAAACCTTGCTCAGGTTGTGGGCAGCGATGATTGGCTCCAACCGGGTCGGCACATCAGGCAACATCTACCCCCACCCCTACAAAACGGCCAGATCCGCTACCCCAACCCCAAGAACAGAGCTTCCAGAGCTGGGCATACCGGATCTGCAGAGGGCTATTTCTCAGTATCCGAGGGAAAGCAACGAACGAATAGGGGAACTACAGCAGTCCTACGTCCATCCCAGGCTTACCCGTGGCCAGCTCCACCTTCAGGATGCGGCCACCCGATTTCTGGATGCGCTGCTGTTCCCGAAACCAGTTCTCATAGGGCACCAGCTTGGTGAAGTAGGTATTTTGCAGCTCCCGCTGGGTGCGAATTCGGGTTTGGCTGGGCACACAGGCCGTGATCTTGAACATGCGCATGATATGGGATCCCCGCTCAACAACAAAATGGGCTATCTTGACCAGCAGAACAGGCGACTCACCTCAGAAAGCTCGCGTACCGCAGATAGCACACCAGATCCCTGTGGCAAATCGCCCGCCGTGCTCGTTGAAGAATGCACCTCTCCTGAGGCAATGACGCCGGGAGTTAGCTCAGGCCAGAGCAGATGTAATCGAAGTACACCCCCATTTCCTTGCCGGCCTCAGCACCCACCAGAGCGGCAGTTACCTCTTTCATGGCTTGGATGGCCTGGATGGTTGCCCCAATGGGCACTCCCAGGGAATTGTAGGTCTCCTTGAGCCCGTTCAGCACCCGCTCGTCCAGAATGGAGGGATCCCCGGCCAGCATGGCGTAGGTGGCGTAGCGCAGGTAGTAGTCCATGTCGCGGATGCAGGCAGCATAGCGACGGGTGGTGTACATGTTGCCGCCAGGACGGGTGAGATCAGAGTACAGCAACGCCTTGGCAGCAGCATCCTTGACGATGGTGGAGGCATTGGCCGCGATGGTGGCAGCCGCCCGCACCCGCAGCTCGCCTGTGGCGAAGAAGGCTTTCAACTTCTCCATGGCCGAGCTGTCCAGATACTTGCCTTGAACATCGTAGCTGTTGATTACAGCAGTAATTGCGTCTTGCATGATGAGCTTCCTAAATCCAAATCGACGAACAGCAAAGGGTTGTGCGGCAAAAACAATGAGGGATTAGCTCATTGCCCCCACCACAAAGTCGAAGTAGTAGCCGGCTTCAGCCGCATCGTCAGGAGAGAGCAGACCCATGGCCACCTGCTTCATTTGACGAATGCTCTCGGCCACCGCCGGAATGGGTGTGCCCAAAGAGTTGTACATCTCGCGAACACCCACCAGGCCGATCTCTTCGATTGGGGTGACATCGCCGGCAATGACACCATAGGTGATCAGGCGCAGGTAGTAGTCCATATCCCGCAGGCAAGTCGCCGTCATCTCTTCCCCGTAGGCATTGCCCCCCGGAGAGACAATGTCAGGGCGCTTCTGGAAGAGCTGGTCGGCAGCTTGTTTGACGATGCGCTCACGAGACTCGGTTAAGACTTGAGCAATGCGCAACCGCTTCTCACCCGAGGCAACAAAGGACTTGATCCGATCCAGTTCCCCCGGGCTGAGGTAGCGGGCCTCCGCGTCCGCGTTCACAATCGATTTCGTAACAACACTCATGGATATCCATCCTCAAGTCGATTTTTTAAAGAGTATGACGAGCATACCCGCAAGTTATTTTCCGATATGCTTGCCGTCTGCCATCTCAGATCTTCACACTTCTTAAAATCTCTCCCAGAAAAGGGACAGTCCCATTCCCGCCCCGACAGGGCAGTTCCCTCCCCAAAGTCCGGCAAGAGAGGGGCTACAATCTCACTTAGACTCACTTAGAATGAAGGCTGAGTCGCCAGGGGATCCCTGCAGGCTTGGTTTAAGACATGCGTTGAGGTTGCGATGACGGATGCCTCTGGGTCAGAACGATTGAAGCGAGCGAAAGGTATTTCTGAGGGTACGCCCTCATCTCTGCCGGATCACCTCATCCGGGCCACGGCGGCAGAAGGCAAAATCCGAGTGGTGGGCTTGGTGGCCACCCAGGCGGTACAAGAGGCAAGGGAGCGGCACAAGCTCTCCTATGTGGCGACAGTGGCCTTGGGGCGGGCCATGAGCGCAGCCCTGTTGCTGGCGGCCAACTTGAAGCGACGCCAGGCGCGGATTAACCTGCAACTGAAAGGGAATGGCCCCTTGGGCAACATCTGGGTGGATGCCGGCTTGGATGGCACGGTACGCGGGTATGTGAGCAACCCCGCCATTGAGCTTCCTCTCACTGCCGAGAGCAAGTTGGATGTGGGCCAAGCCGTTGGGCGCTATGGCTACCTCCATGTGCTGCGGGATCTGGGGTATGGCCAGCCTTACACCAGCGCGGTGGAGCTGGTTTCGGGAGAGGTGGGAGACGACATCACCTACTACCTCTCCTCCTCAGAGCAGATTCCCTCGGCAGTCCTTCTGGGAGTAAATCTCGACTCACAGCGGGTACGCGCCGCCGGCGGAGTGTTGTTGCAGCTGATGCCAGGGGCGCCGGCCAGTCTGATCCCAGAGATGGAAGCCCGTTTGGCCAAAGTGGAAGAATTTAGCCCGATGTTGGCTTGCGGCGGCGGCTTGCGGGAGCTGTTGCAAATCTGCCTGGGCGACTTGGATCTGAAAATTGCGCCGGAAATGCGCACCATCCGCTTCTACTGCAAGTGCAATTCCGACCGGGTGAAGGGGGCCCTGCGCATGCTGGGGCGGGACGAATTGCTCGATATGATCCACACCGACAAGGGGGCAGAAGCGGTTTGCCAATTCTGCAACGAGGTCTACCGCATCTCGGAAGACGAGCTGCGCTCGATTGTGGCGGAGATGTCGGCCACCCCCTGATGGCACAATGATGGCCAACTACGGGATCCCGATTCTGACACCTCTCGATGTTGTCTGAGCCCCCGGTTGAGTTGGTTGAATTATCGGTTGTTGTCCCCTGCAAAAATGAGGCGGACAACCTGGAACACCTGTTCGAACGCCTGCAACTTACCTTGGAGCCGCTGGGGATCCCCTACGAGATTATCTGCGTCAACGATGGCAGCCAAGACAACACGCTGGAAAAGCTCATTGCCTTCCATCGTCGGGATCCCCGTATCAAAGTGGTGAACCTTTCCCGTTGCTATGGCAAGGAGATCGCCCTTACTGCCGGCCTCGATCACGCCTCTGGTCGAGCTGTTGTTCCCATCGATGCCGACTTGCAAGATCCGCCGGAGCTGATCCCGGAGATGCTGCAGCAGTGGCGGCAGGGCTATCAGGTGGTTTATGCGGTGCGCCGCAGCCGCCGCGGGGAGAGCTGGCTAAAACGCTTTACAGCCAACGGCTTCTATTGGTTGATTGATCAACTCAGCCAGGTGCGGATCCCGCGCAATACGGGGGATTTTCGACTGCTGGATCGGCAGGTGGTGGAGGCAGTTAAACAGCTGCGAGAGCGCACCCGCTTTATGAAAGGGATCTTTGCCTGGGTGGGCTACCGGCAAACGGCCATTTTTTACGATCGCGCCCCCCGCTTTCGCGGCAAAACCCAGTGGAACTACTGGCGGCTGTGGAACCTAGCCATAGAAGGCATCACCTCTTTTAGCTCTTGGCCGTTGCGGGTGTGGAGCTACATAGGGTTGGCGATCTCGGTTCCAGCCTTTTTGTATGGCCTTTTTCTCATCATCCGCACCTTGCTCTTTGGCTCCGATGTACCTGGCTATGCCTCTTTAGCGGTGATGATCTTGTTTTTGGGCGGGATCCAGCTGATCAGCTTGGGCGTGATTGGCGAGTATTTAGGCCGCGTTTTTGAAGAAGTGAAAGGCCGCCCCCTCTACCTGGTCGATGGCACCTTTGGGTTTGAGACCCCACGACCTTCCCCTGCCCTAGATTCAGTACCTACGCAAAAGCTAGGATGAAAAGTCATCTTTCAGAGTTTTGGATCCCGAGGCAACATAACTTTGGTACTCGCGTATAAAGATATCTTTCATCTCTTCTGGAGATAGCTGGATCCCTTGGATTTTGGCGCGGGCGATGGCCTTCATCAGCTCGATATAGGCCAGGCCCAGAGAGAGAGTGAGGGTGGCTGCCGTAGTGGATTGGATAGCGCTGCCTACAATCCCCGGGCCGGGAATCATCTTCAGCAAGTTGGACACAATCGTTCGCCCGATTGCTGTTGTAATTGTAGTGCCTGCCAAAGCGGCTATCAAAGAGTAGTAAAAAGAAGGGGAAGCCTCGAAGCCAAAAATAAAGCTGATATTGGCAATCATGCCTGCTTGGGCTGTAACCAACAGAGGGGCATCTGCAAAGGGAAGGGGCACTGCCCCGATAAACGCTGCACTGGCCACATAGCCTGATACGTACTTAAAGGCAGCCTCGGCCTTGAGATCCACCCGCAGCAATTGCTGGCGGATAAAGGCAAGGCGAGCCACTTCCGGCAAAAGCTCTAGCGTGCAGCCAATTAGGTGCTCCAGCCCGTGGGCAGGAATGGTAATTTGCCGGTTAATCGCCTTGTTGCGGGCCAAAACGGGAACAATGTAGCGGACAGGCAAATTTTGATGCTGCAAATACCGGAAAAACTCGCTCTCTTCAGGATTGGGATATTCCAAGCATTGGGTTAAGACCAAGATGACGGGAACGTCTTTGAGTTCCAACTCCTTTAGCCATTTGCGTTCAACTTCCTCCAACCGCTTCAGTTCGTGGTGGAGGCAGTACCAAACAACATGGATGTGATGTTCAGGATCCTTAAAGCGCAGCTCCTCGATAAGCTGGGAAACCTCCAGGCGAACTTGCTGATTCTGTTCACCAAATTTTCGGGCTGGAGGCCCGCACCATAGCCGCAGGCTTGGTGTCGGGAGGAAAGCCCTCCTCCATATAGGTTTGCTGGTCAAAAGTCT